>CAVCLY010000110.1:0-2081 GCA_963603165.1 Faecalibacterium prausnitzii | reverse complement strand
ATTCACGACCGTGCATTTACCGTTATAGCTTCTGTCCCACAGAAAATATGAGACGCCTCCTGACATATCGACTCCCGGGAAGCATTCAGCGGCATTTTCGAAATCGACGATTTTTCGCAACCGACGATCGCTTAGCATTTCTTGACGATAGGCATCAAGGCCCCTTCCGCCCGAGAACCAGCGCGAAGGCGTAATCATTGCCAAGTAGCGAGGGTTCAACTTCTTCGCCTGCTGTACAAATTTCTGGTAGATGGGCATTGCGCTGGCATTGTTACCACCATCGCTGAGCTGATAAGGCGGATTACCGATAATGACGTCAAATTTCATCGGAAGCATTTCCTTCGGGTTGTCTAGGTGTATGAACTCGTAAGCATGGGTTTCGAGCTCTTTCCCGCGCTTGTACTCTGAGCTAGATGCCCCGCAATACTTACATCTCTTATTAACCCAGCTATGCTCGCAACGCTTGAACCTGATGTTGCCTTCGGGATTGTCGAACTCTACAACCGAATAGCGGCTGTTGGGGTACTTGGAGCAGTAGGTGCTGCGTCGCGAGAGCAGGCTGGTGAGCTCGGTGATGGCCACGCCGTGCAGCTGCTTCTTGAAGATGTGCTCCAGGCGCTCGTCGAGGTCGGGTATCTCGTCCTCAAGGCCCTTGATGAGGCGCTTCGCTATCTCGCGTAGGAAGACGCCCGACTTGCAGGCGGGGTCGAGAAACGTGGCGTGCGGGTCGCTCCAGATCTCCTTCGGCAGCATGTCGAGCATCTGGTTGGCCACCTCGGGCGGGGTGAAGACCTCGTCGTTGGAGAGGTTGGCCAGGCAGCTGAGGACGTCCGGGTTATAGGTCTTGTCGTAGAGCTCGCTCATGCGGCTGCTCCTATCTGGTAGATGTCCATGAGCGGGAACTCGCGGATGGGCAGCGGGATGTAGGCCTGGATCTCCTCGTCGAACTCCCACTCGGACGTGAGGCCGCCAGACGCGCCGAACAGGCTCATCTGCTGGCGCTGGCCCTCGAGCAGCTCGTCGAGGCGGAAGTCGCGGCGCTTGACCTTGTTGCCCACGGCGAGCGTCCACTCGGAGAAGATGATGGGGTCTTCGGTGTCCTTCTGATCGGCATCGACCATCTTCATGGACAGGGCGTTGCCGCACAGGATGTTGGTGTCTATGACCGTGCGGACGGCATTGAGGAACGCGACGTTGAGCTGGTTCTTGCAGACCCTGGCGTACTCGGTGGAGAAGATCTCGAATAGACGCTTGCGGCAGGCCTCGGCGT
Organism: Faecalibacterium prausnitzii; assembly: GCA_963603165.1. Classification (GTDB taxonomy): domain Bacteria; phylum Actinomycetota; class Coriobacteriia; order Coriobacteriales; family Coriobacteriaceae; genus Collinsella. The sequence goes on along the minus strand of CAVCLY010000110.1, from coordinate 811 downwards.
TGTCCATGAGGATGTCCACCCCGTAAAGGCTGGAGACGGCCACGAAGGAGTTGCGCTCGTAGTCGGCGGCGGACTTGCCGTAGCGCTTTTTGACCTGGGCGAGCTTGCGGCGCAGGACCTCGGCGAGGAAGTTGCCGTCGCCGCATGCGGGCTCGAGGAAGCGGCTCTCGATGCGCTCGCACTCCGACTGCACCATGTCGAGCATAGCGTTGACCTCGCGCTCGTTGGTGAAGACCTCGCCATGCTCGGTGACGCGCTCGCGGGACTTGATCTGCTTGGCCATTGGCGCTCCTAACGTAACGAAAAGTCGTGAATCGTTTTGTTGTTGCAAGGATATATCAAGGTGCAGCTTGATGCAAGGTAGAAGTTGATTTTAGGGATGGACGGTTGGGGTTGGCGCGGTAGACGGATAGGTTTGCCTTTGAATCGGATGGCTCCTTCCTTGAGGGGCTAAACGAACCGTCTTGTAACGTCGCGTATCGTCGCATGTTGTTCGGACAAGAATTAGACAGTTATGTCTGCGGGCTTGCTTGGGAGTCGGCAGCAATTCCTCGCTTGTGACACGCCCGTACCCTGAACCGGAAGGTTTTGGGTGCGGGCGTTTTTGTGTTTCGCCCGCCTGGATTGGAAGGACGGGACCGGTATGGACGGTGAGGTTGATGGCACGGAAACGACGGGCGAAGAGCAGCAGGGGGGTCCAGGGCGACGAGGCGGCCGGCGTCGAGCAATCGGGGCAGGCGGAGGAAGTAGGCGGCGCCGAGGGTACCGAGGACACGGACGGTAAGGACGGCGGCGATGCCGAGTACCGCGC
>CAVCLY010000109.1:0-2092 GCA_963603165.1 Faecalibacterium prausnitzii | reverse complement strand
AGAACTGCATGGACGTCATGTACGACGAGATGGTCCAGAAGCGCGGCCTGCCCGCGACCCTGTTCGCCAAGGTCATGGCCACCAACGTCGCCGACCGCTTCGGCGTGCCCAACAAGGGCCGCATCGAGGTGGGCAAGGACGCCGACCTCTGCCTGATCGAGCCCAACAGCCCCTATACCCTGGCTGCCGAGGACCTCGAGTACAAGAACAAGATCACGCCCTACATCGGCCGCACCATCGGCTGCCAGGTCGCCCGCACGATCCTGCGCGGCAAGACCACCTACGCCAAGGGCGAGGGCGTCTGCACCGACTTCCCCGGCGAGTTCGTCAAATAGCCAGCGCTCAAGCGCACGTTCATAGCGGGTGCCCGATCCTCCTTAACGGGCGCCCGCCCGCTCTACAAGGAGACCCGACACATGTCACAGCCCCAAGCTAAACAAGACACGTACTGGAAGCGCATCGTCGCGATCCTCACGGCCGGATGGATCGTGATCTGGATCTACCGCTGCGCGCTCACGCCCGTGTACTCCATCCTGTCCGAGTTCTTCGGAGGAGCCTCCGACGCCGCCCTCGGCAGCATCTCGAGCTTCTACTTCTTGGGCTACGTGATCATGCAGATTCCCTCCGGCCTGCTCGTCGACCGCTTTGGCCAAAAGCGCGTCATCATCCCGGGCTTCTCGCTCTTTGCGCTGGGCGCCGCCGTTGTTGCGGCCTCGCAGACGCTCCCCGTGCTCTACGCCGGCTCGGTGCTCGCGGGCCTGGGCTGCGGCACCTTCTACGGCTGCGCCTACTCGCTCACCGCCGAGAACGTCCCGGCCGAGCGCAAGAGCCTCTCCACCGCCATCGTCAACTCCGGCATGGCCATCGGAAGCGGCCTTGGCCTCGTCTCGGCCTCCGCGCTCGTGGGCTCGGGCGCCCTTCCCTGGCAGACCATGGTCGTGGCCGCCCTCGTGCTCGCCATCGTGATGGTCGTCGTCTTCGCCCGCGTGGTCCGCACGCCCGCGCAGGCCGACGAGGCGACCGTGGCAGACGCCCCCGCAGCCACCGGCAAGACCGACATCCGCGCGCTCTTTAAGCCGCAGATGATCGCTGCCTACGTGCTCTACTTCTCCACCATGTACGCCTATTACCTGATCGACACCTGGCTGCCCAACTTCCTCGAGACCGAGCGCGGTTTTGAGGGAACGGCCATCGGCATCGCCAGCTCGCTCGTGTTCTTCTCGGCTATCCCCGGCGCGCTCATCTTCAGTCGCCTGGCCGATAAGCTCCCCGAACGCAAGGTCACGATCATCATCGCGCTCGAGCTCGTCGCCGCCGGCATGCTCGCCTTCATGATCAACACCGGCGACCAGACGCTGCTCGTGATCGGCATCGTGCTCTACGGCTTCTTCGGCAAGCTCGCGGTTGAGCCGATCATCATCTCGTGGCTCTCGGGCTTTGCCTCGGGCGGTTCGGTCGCCACTATGTACGGCGTGTTCAACTTCTTCGGCATGACGTCCTCGGTGATCGCGCCCGCCGTTACCGGCGCCATCTCCGATGGAACGGGTTCCAAGATCTTGGGTTTCTACCTCGCCGTCGGCATCATCCTGGCCGGGACGCTGCTCTTTTTCCTGGTGAACCGCCACTGCGGCAAAAAGGCCGAGGCATAAGGCACCAAGACGCGCCGAAATGCAGCGGGTGCGCAACTTCGCCCCAGCACGCTGGTGACCGCGCGTGCGCCCCTTTAGCTCGAAATCCCCGCAGAGGGCTCCGGCTCCCTGCTCGCCCATATACAAAAAACCACTCCGTACGAAAGGACACATCATGGGTTACCGCAACGATCAAACCGGATACCGCGAGGACCTGCTCGCCAACCGCTCCGTCGTCAAGCGCAACTGGGCCGTCATCGAGCCCGATGGCTGCGTCAAGAATGTCATCCCCGGCTTCGAGATGTGCGACATCACCATCCTCGGCTCGCCCAAGCTCGGCGGCACCTTCGTCGACTACCTGCTCACCGTCCACGAGGGCGGCAAGAACACCCAGGGCTGGGGCCAGGGTGAGGAGGAGCTCTTCATCTACTTCTTCGACGGCACCGTCGAGGTCTCCGACGGCG
>CAVCLY010000108.1:0-2564 GCA_963603165.1 Faecalibacterium prausnitzii | reverse complement strand
CCGCACGAGAAGGCCATGCAGCGCGCCCTCATCCAGTACCGCAAGCCCGAGAACTACAAGCTCGTGCGCGAGGCGCTCGAAAAGGCCGGTCGTCGCGACCTCATCGGCTACGACAAGCACTGCCTGATCCGCCCCGTGCCGCCACGCCCGGGCGCGGCGTCGGATGGCAAGGGCGCAAAGGGCAACAAGGGTGGCCAGCCCACTCAGGGCAAGCGGCCGCAGAGCGGCTCGCGCAAGGCCGCGGGCAACAAGGGAACGGCCGGTAAACGTACGCACGACGACAACCGCTTTAAGCGCGAGCGCGGCGGCAAAGCCGCTGGCATGGGCAAACATGGCGCACCGAACCACGGCATGAACCGCGCGCAAAACGCAGCCGCCCGCAACCGCGCGGCACAGGGACGTCAGGGAGCCAATCGCAAGTCGCGATAGCGCACGGGTGCGCGAGCGCGTGCAGGAACCGTTTTGTTCAAGCCACGAGACGACGTCTGAATCAGGGTCCGCTAGGCAAAACACGCATCTGTCTAAGGGCATCAGAACAGGTCGATGCCCTTTTTGCATCCGTGGCAGCATGAACCGACGCTGGCCATCCGAGCGAAACCCGCCGCAGCCACAGACCCGCCCCTTACCATGTTCCACGCAAAAAGGCCGCCCTCGACTTCCCGTATCCAGAAAGCGAGAGGCGGCCTCGCGTCACAGCGTCGCTGCTATCGGCTCCCTTACTTGGCGAGTTCCTCGGCGAGCGCCTCGATCTGGGCGCGCGAGGCATCGTTCAGGGCGCCGCGCACGGTCACGACGTTCTCGGCAACCTGGATATCCTTCATCTGCTCGAGCTCGCCGCGCATGACCTTGGCGGCCGCGGGCGCCCACATGCCCGACTCCACGAGCGCGACAGTGCGCTTTTGGTAATCGTGCTCGGCCAGCGTGTGGATAAACGTGCTCATGAACGGGAAGATGCCGCCCGCGTAGGTCACACTCGCGAGGACCAAGCGATCGTAGCGGAACGCGTCCTCCACGGCCTCGGCCATGTCGTCGCGGGCAAGATCGAAGAGCGAGACCTTCTGTCCCTTGGCCTCGAGCGCCGCGGCCAACTCCTCGGCAGCCTGCTTGGTGTTGCCGTAGACGCTCGCGTAGGCGATGGTCACGCCCGCGTCCTCGGGCTCATAGCTCGACCAGGTGTTGTAGGTCTCGAGATAGTAACCGAGATTCTCGGAGAGCACAGGGCCATGGAGCGGGCAGATATGCTCAATCTCGAGCCCCGCGGCCTTTTTGAGCACGGCCTGGACGCTCTTGCCGAACTTGCCCACAATGCCGAAATAGTAGCGGCGCGCCTCGCAGGCCCAACCCTCGGGGTCCTCGATATCGTTGGCGCCGAACTTGCCAAAGCCGTCGGCCGAGAAGAGCACCTTGTCGGCGGCGTCGTAGGAAAAGAGAACCTCCGGCCAGTGCACGTTGGCGGCACCGATAAAGGTGAGCGTATGGCCGCCCAAATCGAGCTCGAAGCCGTCCTTGGCCACGACCTTGCGATCGTCGAAGTCGGTACCGAAATAGGCGGCCATCATGCGGAACGCCATGGCCGACGCAACGATCTGCGCCTCGGGGTAGCGCTCCATAAAGGCGGCGATGCCGGCGGAGTGGTCGGGCTCCATGTGATGCACGATCAGGTAGCTCGGCGTGCGCCCGGCGAGCGCCGCCTCGAGATTGGCCAGCCACTCGTCGACGAAATGCGCGTCAACGGTATCGGTTATGGCCACCTTGTCGGCCAGGATCACGTAGCTGTTGTACGCCATGCCGTTCTCGCGCACATCATACTGACCCTCGAACAGGTCGATATCGTGGTCGTTTACGCCGATGTACTTGATGTCCTCGGTGATCTTCATGGGTTATGCGTCCCTTCGCGTGACATATCTGCAGACACCGGACTTATACCCAGACCTCAGAACGCGTACTCTACTGCGGACGCGAGATGTGCTCCGAACGCGCATCGCCCCATGAGCGGCGGCTGCACATAATAACGTGCAAACGACGGGGGCGAACCTGCTGGCGTCGCGCACACAGCGGCCTGACGCCAGTCCGTTGCAGCACTGCTGGCCGGGGCGTCCGGAGCGCCTGAATCGGCACGCACGGGGCCCCGTTCTCGCGAACTCCTGAGAATGCACGATTGAATCGGGGCTCGGCGAGTAGTCGCCGATGTTCAGCTCACGCCAACTGGGCAAATGCCGGCGATTTTGGGCCGGATACTCGGGAAACGCCAAATCAATCGTGCATTCTCAGGAGTTTGCGTTTTGACGCCGGGTTTTGGGCGTATCACGAGCCATTCTGCGGCGAATCACCGCGAGAAAAGCCGGCCGACACATAAAAGAGGGCCCGCCCCGAACGAGAGCGAGCCCTGGTGCGGCCTTTAATGACCAAGAGCTATGCCGCGTGCACGGCCTCGGCCATGGCGCGGACGTACTCGGCCACATAGGGCACCGCATCCTTGCCGTGCTCGGCCAGGATCTTGATGATCGCGGAGCCGACGATGGCGCCGTCGGACTTGGCGGCCATGTTCGCGGCCTGCTCGGGCG
>CAVCLY010000107.1:0-2651 GCA_963603165.1 Faecalibacterium prausnitzii | reverse complement strand
CCGGTTCCTCCTCCGTGCCTGCGCACGTCGACATGATGGGTCTCATCGGCATGGGTAACAACCCCATGGTCGGTGCCACCGTCGCCTGCGCCGTGGCCGTCGAGGAAGCCCTCAACGCCTAAGTTCGGTTTTACCGACACGGCTCATATGAGCGAACACGAGGCCGTCGCCTTCGGGTGGCGGCCTCGTTTCTTTTGCATGCAGACATCGCGAGCGGGCACATGCCCTCTTGGACGGTGCAACGTGTAGAGGATTCTGCCGAGTGCAGGCTGATGAATCTAAAAACCCGGCCCGCATTCGCCTTGCCAAGGCACACGGCGACGAAGGACCCGAGCGGTTCGTGCACTATCTAGTTGCACGGTACACGGCACGCAAGCAAAAACGGCCCCGGCGCATGCACCGGAGCCGAAAGCAGCTAAGCCTGAGTTGCCGCAGAGGCTAACCGCGCGCGGGGATCTTCTCGCGTAGGGTCTTGAGGTTCTCGAGGGCCGCCAGGAGCGTCTCGTCGCGCTTGGCAAAGTGGAAGCGGATAAGATGGTTCACCGGCTCGCGGAAGAAGCTCGAGCCCGGCACCGCACCGACCTTGACGAGGCGCGCCAGGTCCTCGCAGAACTCGAGATCGCTCTCGTAGCCGAACTCGGAGATGTCCATCATCACGTAGTAGGCGCCCTCGGGCGTGTTGTGGGTAACGCCGAGCTCGTCGAGCCCCTGGCAGAACAGGTCGCGCTTGTGCGTATAGAGCTCGAGCACCTCGTCGTAGTAGGACTGGTCGAACTTGAGGGCCGTCACCACGGCCTCCTGGAGGGGCGCTGCAGCGCCGACAGTCAAAAAGTCGTGCACCTTCTTGATGCGATCGGTGATCTCGGGTGCGGCGATGGTATAGCCCAGGCGCCACCCCGTGATGGAGTAGGTCTTGGAGAGCGACGAGCAGCTGATCGTGCGCTCGAACATCCCCGGCAGGCTCGCCATGTAGGTGTGATCATGCGGCGCATAGACGATGTGCTCGTAGACCTCGTCCGTGATGCAGTAGGCATCGTACTTTTTGCAGAGGCCCGCGATGAACTCGAGCTCCTCGCGCGTGAAGACCTTGCCGCAGGGGTTCGAGGGATTGCAGAGCACGATCGCCTTGGGGGCGTTATCGCGAAAGGCGGCCTCGAGCACATCGCGCTCAAAGTCGAAGGTCGGGGGCACGAGGGGCACGTAGACCGGCTCGGCACCCGAGAGGATGGTGTCGGCGCCGTAGTTCTCGTAGAACGGGCTGAAGATGACGACCTTGTCGCCCGGGTTGGTGACGGTCATCATGGCCGCCATCATGGCCTCGGTGGAGCCGCACGTGACGACGATGTTCTCGTTCGGATCGACGGGGATGCCCATGTAGCGCGACTGCTTTTCGGCCAGGGCGTCGCGCATGGCCTGCGCGCCCCAGGTGATCGAGTACTGGTGATAGCGCGGCTGGGGATCGCGCGAGATCGTCTCGAGGCTCTTGAGCAGGGCCTCGGGCGGATCGAAATCGGGGAATCCCTGCGAGAGATTGACGGCGCCGTACTTGTTGGAGATGCGCGTCATGCGCCTGATGACCGAATCGGTAAAGTCGGCCGTGCGATTTGAGAGTGCTTGCATATAAACTCCTTTGGTCTATAAGTCAGCTCAACAGTTTACTCCGCGCCGCAGCGCAGGGAGCCAGCACGGACCAAGCGATGGCACCTGGTTCCGAGGGCTGGCCAACGTATTTTCAGATAGACAACGGACCGCCAAACAAACGCAGGCGCAAGAGCGCACCGACGCTCTCACAACCGCATGTTCTCGTCAGGCAAGGCCCAAGAGGCGGCGGTAGACGTCAAGGCCGGTGAGCAGCGCACGCTCATCGAACAGCATCGTGTCGGTATGGAGCGCGCTCGTGGCATACTCCGGGCAGCCGTCCGCATCGCACGGGTTCGCACGCGGCTCGCCGTGCTCATCTTGCGGCACACCGCAGCCGAGCAAGAAGAACACGCCCGGCAGATGGCGCTGGTAGAACGAATAGTCCTCGGCGATGAGGAGCGGCTCGGGCAAAGTCGAAAGATCGGGCAGGGCCTCGGCAACGCGGGCATAGAGCTCCTCGTCGTTCGTGACCGGCGGGTACCCGTCGGCAAAGTCGAGATCGAACGTGCAGCCAACACCCGCCGAGGCCTCGTCGAGCACCTCAACGAGCCCGGCCCGCACGCGCTCGAACATCCGGTCCGAGAACACGCGCACGCTCCCCGCAAGGTGCGCCTCGCCGGCAACGGCGTTGCAGACGGTCCCCGCCTCCACCAGACCGAAGCGCGCGATGCAAGGCTCCTCGGCACCCAAGCACTCCATGAGCTCGCTCTCGGCAACCAAAAAGCGGGCGGCCGCAAGCGCCGCGTCATGCGAGACGGCGGCCGCCATACCGAGGGTCTTGCCGATATGCAGGCTCTCGCCATGAATGCGGATATGCGTCTCGCTCGAACGCGCGAGGAGGGCACCGGGGCGCGAGGCGACCGTGCCCGCCGGCAGATCGGGCCACACATGGAACCCGAAGATGCAGCCGACGCCGTAGCGCTCGAAGACGCCGCTCTCGCAGACCGTCTTGGCACGGCTCGGGCAAAGTCGAAAGATCGGGCAGGGCCTCGGCAACGCGGGCATAGAGC
>CAVCLY010000106.1:0-2711 GCA_963603165.1 Faecalibacterium prausnitzii | reverse complement strand
CCTGTCAGATCATCAGCGACCTCGAGGGCGCCAAGCGCGGCATCTACGGCGGCGCTATCGGCTATCTCGACTTTTCGGGCAACCTCGATACCTGCATCGGCATCCGTTTGGCCTACAAGAAGAACGGCGAGGTCTGCGTGCAGTCGGGCGCGGGCATCGTGGCCGACTCCGTGCCGGCCAAGGAGTTCAGGGAGTGCCAGAACAAGGCGCGCGCCGTGGTCGAGGCCGTGCATGCGGCAGAAGGGGGCCTCGCATGATCGTCCTCATCGATAACTACGACAGCTTCTCGTACAACCTCTACCAGCTGCTTGGCTCTATCGAGCCGGATATCCGCGTGGTGAGAAACGACGACCTCACGGTGGCCGAGCTCGCCGCGATGGCGCCCGCGGGTGTGGTGCTGAGCCCCGGTCCGGGACGCCCGGCCGACGCCGGCATCTGCGAGGACGTGGCCCGCGAGCTCACGGGGCGCGTGCCCATCCTGGGCGTCTGCCTCGGGCACCAGGCCATCTGCGAGGCGCTCGGCGGCACCGTGACCTACGCGGCCGAGCTCATGCACGGCAAGTCGTCCATGGCCGACGTCGAGCCGGGCTCGCGCCTCTTTTCGGGGCTGCCGGCGCAGGTCGAGGTCGCGCGCTACCACTCGCTCGAGGCCGACGAGGCGAGCCTGCCCGCCTGCCTGCGCGTGGTCGCGCGCACGGCCGATAACGAGCGCGAGGTCATGGCCGTGGAGCATGTCGATGCCCCGACCTTCGGCGTCCAGTTCCATCCCGAGTCCATCCTCACCCCGCAGGGTGAGGCCATGGCCCGGAATTTCCTCAGTATCTGCGCGGCCTTTGGGAGCGGCACATCGTGACCCTCGGCCGGTTGCTCGCACTTAGCGTGCGCAGCGCTTGTTTAGGGTCGATCTGCGGCATCCCGAAAGGGTTCGCCTCGATTACCAGGTAATTCAAAATGCGCGCAGCCTTTGTTTCTCGCGCCACGACGAAAGGAAACCACGATGATCAAAGAAGCCATCGAAAAGATCGTGATGAAAGAAGACCTCACCTACGACGAGGCCTACACCACCATGCACGAGATCATGAGCGGCGAGACCAGCCCCACGCAGAACGCCGCGTTCCTGGCCGCGCTCTCCACCAAGTCCTCCACCGCCGAGACGATCGACGAGATCTCGGGCTGCGCGGCGGCCATGCGCGAGCTCGCCACCCCGGTGCCGCACCCCGGCATCGAGACCCTCGAGATCGTGGGCACGGGCGGCGATCGCTCCAATACCTTCAACATCTCCACCACGGCGGCCATCATCTGCGCCGCCGCCGGCGTGCCCGTGACCAAGCACGGCAACCGCGCCGCGAGCTCCAAGTGCGGCACCGCCGACTGTCTGGAGGCACTCGGCGTGAACCTCGACCAGTCGCCCGAGAAGGTCGCCGACGAGCTTGCCGGCTGCGGCATGGCGTTCCTCTTCGCGCAGCGCTACCACTCCGCGATGAAGTACGTGGGCCCCATCCGCAAGGAGCTTGGCATCCGCACCGTGTTCAACATCTTGGGGCCGCTCACCAACCCGGCCTGCCCCGAGTACTTCCTGCTCGGCGTCTACGACGAGTACCTGATCGAGCCGGTGGCGCACGTGCTCGCCAAGCTCGGCGTGCACCGCGCGCTCGTGGTCTATGGTCGCGATCGCATGGACGAGATCAGCCTCTCCGCCGAGACCGCCGTTTGCGAGCTCGCGGATGGCAAGACCCGCACCTACGTGATCAAGCCCGAGGACTTCGGCCTGACCCGTTGCGAGAAGTCCGACCTCGTGGGCGGTGAGCCTGCGGAGAACGCCGCGACCGTGCGCGCCATCCTCGCCGGTGAGGAGCGCGGGCCCAAGCGCGATGCGGCGCTTCTCAACGCCGGTGCGGCTCTCTATGCTGCGGGCGCCGTCGAGTCCATCGCGGCCGGCATCGAGCGCGCGGCCGAGGCCGTCGACTCCGGCGCCGCCGCGGCGACGCTCGCGGCCTTCGTTAAGGAGAGCAACGAGTAATGCCCGTCGAAGACCCCAAAGCCGGCAACATCCTCGAGAAGATCGCCGCCCGCACCCGCGAGCGCGTCGAGGCCGAGAAGCGCGCGGTGCCGCTCACCGAGATGGCCGAGCGTGCCCGCGCGGCCGCAGCGGTCGAGCTTGCCACATCGCCCGACGGCGCCTTCGCCTTTCCGTTCGAGGCGGCGCTGCGCGCTCCCGGCATGTCGTTTATCTGCGAGGTCAAGAAGGCCTCGCCCTCAAAGGGACTGATAAGCCCGGAGTTCGACCCCGTAGGCATCGCGCGCGCATACGAGGCGGCCGGCGCCGCTGCCGTGAGTTGCCTCACCGAGCCGTTCTGGTTCCAAGGTTCCGACGAGTATCTCACCTCGATCGCTCAGGCCGTCTCGCTCCCCGTGCTGCGCAAGGATTTCGTGGTGGACGAGTACATGGTCTACCAGGCGCGCGCTATCGGCGCCTCGGCGGTGCTCCTCATCTGCAGCATCCTCACCGACGAGCAGCTCTGCGCCTATGTGGCGCTCGCGCACGACCTCGGCCTCACGGCGCTCGTGGAGGCCTACGAGCCCGAGGAGGTGCCGCGCGCCATCGCCGCGGGTGCGCGCGTGATCGGCGTGAACAACCGCGACCTGCGCACCTTTAAGGTCGACTTCGGCCGCAGCATCGACCTGCGCCCGATGGTGGGCCCCGAGCGCGT
>CAVCLY010000105.1:0-2754 GCA_963603165.1 Faecalibacterium prausnitzii | reverse complement strand
CCTCGCCCTCGACGTTCTCGCCGGCGTTGAACTTCTCCTCGATGCGGTTCCAGGCGCGCTCGTACTCGGCACGCTTCTTGGAGAGGACCAGACGACCGTCCTTGTCCTCCTTCTGGAGCACGAGGGCCTCGATCGGGTCACCGAGGGTCACGATGTCTGCAGGGTTGGCGTCCTTGCGGATGGAAAGCTCACGGACCGGGATAACGCCCTCGGACTTGAATCCGATGTCGACGAGCACCTCGTCGTGCTCGATCTTGACGACGGTGCCGTTAACGAGATCGCCCTCATCGAAGTCGGTGATGGTGCCGTCGATGAGGCTGTTCATCTCCTCCTCGTTGACATCATCAAGGGAGAAAATGGACGAGTTCTGAATCTCACTCAAAGGTGGACCCCTTTCGAACTTTGGGGCCCCGATTGCTAGGACCTGCAGATAGTAGCGCGGATGCGCAAACCTTTAGGAACACTCGGGAGCCGACAGATACTGATGTGAATGCATTTGACATTCACGAATCACAAGGATACGTGCTTGAACAGAGTCTTTCAAGTTCCGAGCGCGAATTTTTGGCTGTTCCAAAGGAATTCACGAATACCGCTCGCGAACGGTCGCACTTTGCGCGCGAGCGGTCGAATCTCGGCTAGAATCGATTCCGGCGCATGTGCGCCCACCGACCGAAAGGGGCACGGCGATGCTCAAAGCCGTCCTGTTCGACATGGACGAGACACTTCTCGATATCAACCTCGGGGCCTTCTGCGCCCTCTGGGCCAAAGATGTGTCCGAGATCCTCGCCGACATCGGCCGCAAGAACCAGCTCGCGACGCTCCTGCACCTCGGTGCCGCGTTCTACGCGCTCAACCGCAACGACCGCGCAGGCACCGATAACCGCACCAACCGTGCGTTCTTCATCGAGGAGATAAGGCGGACCTGCCACGTGGACCTCGCGGATCCGGTGGTCTTCGATGCGCTCGCCTGCTACGAGCGCGGGATCCTCCCCCGCAAGGGTCGCAAGGTCTCGGGGGCCCGCCCCCGCGCCGGCGCACACGAGGCCCTCGAGGCCTGCATGAGCCGCGGCCTCAAGGTGGCGCTCCTCACCAACCCGAGCTTTACCGAGGCGGGCATCCGCTGCCGCATGGGCTGGGCCGAAATCGACGACGTTCCCTTTGAGCTCGTGACTACCATGGACAACTGCACGCGCGTAAAGCCGAGCCCCGTCTACTATCTCGAGAGCCTGGAGAAGCTCGGTCTAGAGCCGCACGAGGCCCTCATGGTCGGCAACGACCCCAGGCGCGACTTCCCCACCCCCGACTGCGGTCTGCGCACGGCCTATGTGGGCGAGGGCATGGACAAACGCGCCATCTGGTCGGGCGACATGGCCGACTTTGCCGGCGCTCTCGACCAGATCGTCGATGAATTCGAGGGCAGCGCCCAGCAGGGCACCGTCGAATAGACTCGGTTTCATGCATCGGGAATGTCGCAAGGCGCGAATGCCCATGATACGGAAGGCAAGCCCGAGGCAGAAACGCGGCGGCTCGCATGCCGCACGAGATGTCCACCACCCGCTAGGCAACCAGGATACGCGCGCGCTCACCGATCTTGGCATCGTTCTTTTCGGAGATGACCGTCAAGCCGTCGAGATCGAACACCTTCACATTTGAAAAACCATGGAACTTGGAACTGTCGCACAGCACGTATACGGAATTTGAATTAGAGCGGACGATGCGTTTCTTCGCCGCCTCCGAAAAGCCCGGCGACATGACTCCACGCTCCTCGTCGAGCGAGTTAATCCCCAAAAAAGCCTTTTCAAAATAGAGATCGCTCAAGGTGCCCTCGGTCAAGGGGCCCGTAAACGAGGAGGTCACCGGATTGAACGCGCCGCCGATCATCATGATTTTCGCCGCCGCACCGACCGGCTGCATGCAAGCGCTCGCGTTGGTCGTGTAAATCGTCACGGGCCGATCGAGCAGGTGCCTGAGCATCGCCGTGCACGTGGAACCCGAATCCACGTAAATGGTCTCGCCATCCTCGACTTCTGCAGCGGCGCGTGCCCCGATGCGCTCTTTTTCCTCGGCATGCATGGTCTCTTTAACGGAAATCTCCACCTCACGCGCGGTTTCGTGAAGCTTGACCGCGCCGCCTGCGAGGTACTCGATGTTTCCGCGGCGCTCGAGCTCCTTTAGATCGCGACGCAGCGTGGAGAGCGATACGCCAGCGAGCACATCCTGCAGCTCGTCGATCTTTACCAAGCCCTGCTCGCGCAAGGTTTTGAGAATAAGTTCATGACGTTCATAGGGAATCATGCAGGGACCTCGCCTTGGAACACATACACCGCCTGGCCGCTCGGCCGTGGCTCTCGATCGTTTTTGACTCTACCACATGCCCAAATAAGCGGCCGCGGCCGAATGGAGCCGCGACCGCAGTGCGCATACGATACAGTTCTTAACGTTGACGTGCTTAGGCCAGTTGATCGTCCTTGCCGGTGAAGATATAGCCGAGCACGCCGGCCACCAAGGCGGAGATGAGCATGGCGACCATGGCCCATGCGAAGTTCATGGCATCGGAGGAGACGAACGCCGGGAACGTGGTTACGGAGCCGAAAACGAATGCCGTGCAGACGACCTTCATGAGTCCGCAGAACGCGCCGCCGCAGGCACCACCGATGATCTGGGCCAAGAAGAGCTTCTTGTTTTTGACCAGCATGCCGAAGAGCGTGGGCTCGATGATGGCGGAAAGAGCGATGGTGACCACGCCGGTAAGGG
>CAVCLY010000104.1:0-2827 GCA_963603165.1 Faecalibacterium prausnitzii | reverse complement strand
CGCCGGGGATCTCCTTGATGGCGCCCTTGCCGTGGTAGCTGATGGTGTTGAGAACAAAACGGTTAGCCATGTAGTGCCTCCTAGTAAATGGCTTGGGCGGCGAATGCGCACCCCTCTATGCCGCATGGTACCCCTGCGGAATCGTTTGCAGCCCCAAAACGGTTAAATTTCTTGAAGCGTTTTAACTCGCACTCGCCCTACCTGCCGATTGCTCACAGAGGCCGATATCTAAAATCGGTCGGCGGCAACTCAGGCGAGGCGAGCGGTAAAACGTTCAACCACCTATGCTCGCTTGCGCCCTATTTTCGACAGGCGCGGACCCATTCGTCGCAGGCGCTCTTCCAGCGGGCACGAAGCTCGTCGCGCTCGCGATCGATGAACATGAGAAAGAACGCGCCCAGGAACAGCACCGAAGCGATGGCGATGGCATGGAGCCCCAAACGGTCGACGCACCAGTTGCCGATGACGGCCCCGCACACGAACGTGAAGATCACGCCGAAGTAGAGCAGGCCGTTCTCCAAAAAGCCGCGCTTGTGCGTGAGGATGTAGTCGTCCACGTTGTGGAGAGCGTTGCGCAGGTTGCCGATGCACATGGTGGTGGCAAAACCCTTGCCGTGGATCTTGCGGAAGCTCTCGACCTGCATGCCGCAGGCAAACGAGGTGAGGCAGTTGGCGAGCACGTTGAGGTCGGCCCCCATAAAGCTCACCGCAAAGAGGATCGCGGCCTCGAGGAGCACTGTCACCTGCCGCCAGTGAAAGAGGCTGGCAAAGCGCTCATGGATGAAGTCGGCGAGCATGATACCCACCGCAAAGGCGATGACCGGGAACAGGTAGTGGAGCGACTGCCCAAGATCGCCCTCCGAAAGATGCACGCCCACGAGCAGGATGTTGCCCGTCTGAGCGTTGGCGAACACGCCGCCGCGGCCCACGTAGGAGTAGACGTCCATGAACCCGCCGCACAGGGCGAGGATGGCACCGAGCTCGATGGATTCCGAGATCTGCTTTGCGCGCTGCATCGGTTGGGTATCCCTTTCGTGTGCTCGCTTGCGCGCGCCGATCTGCGCGCGTGCCCACAAACTATACAACGCCCGCACCACCGGAGCCCCCAAAAGGGCACCTCGCGCCTGATACAATGGGGCATCTACAGAAGGAGAACCGTGGTTCAGCACAAACAGCGCGCAAAACAGCACAAGAGCGATTCGGCCGGCAAGCGCCGCAAGGCGGCTGCCGAGGCGCCCGCGCGCCCGGGCCGCGAGAAATTCCTGCCCGTCTCGCGCGCCGACATGGAGGCACGCGGCTGGGACCGGTGCGACTTCGTCTACATCTGCGGCGATGCCTACGTGGACCATCCCTCCTTTGGTATGGCGATCATCACGCGCGTGCTCGATGCGCACGGCTACAAGGTGGGCATCATCTGCCAGCCCGACTGGAAAGACCCCGAAAGCGTCACCGTCTTCGGCGAGCCGCGCCTGGGCTTTCTCGTCTCGGCCGGCAACATGGACTCCATGGTCAACCACTACTCGGTGACCAAGCACCGCCGCCGCACCGACGCCTACACGCCGGGCGGCGTGGCCGGCGCTCGTCCCAACCGCGCCGTCACCGTCTACGGCAACCTCATCCGCCGCACATACAAGAACGCCCCCATCATCCTGGGCGGCATCGAGGCCTCCCTCAGGCGCCTCGCGCACTACGACTACTGGCAGGACAAGCTCAAGCGCTCGGTTCTGCTCGACGCCGGCGCCGACATCCTCATCTACGGCATGGGCGAGCACGCGGTGGTCGAGATCGCCGATGCCCTCGACGCAGGCCTCCCCGTGGAGCAGATCACCTACGTGAACGGCACCGTCTATCGCACGAGCTCGCTCGACGAGGTCTACGACTACGAGCTGCTCCCCGGCTGGGACGAGCTCGAGGCCGACCGTCTCGCCTACGCGCGGAGCTTCAACGTGCAACAGCAGAACATGGATCCCATCACGGGAACGCGCCTGGTTGAGCCCTACCCCAACAGCGTCTTTGTGGTGCAGAACCCGCCGAGCTCGGTCCTCACCACGCAGGAGCTCGACGACGTGGCGGAGCTCCCCTACGCACGCGCCTGGCACCCCGACTACGACGAGGCGGGCGGTGTTCCGGCCTTCTCCGAGATCAAGTTCTCCATCAGCTCCAACCGCGGCTGCTTTGGTGAGTGTTCGTTCTGCGCGCTCACCTTCCATCAGGGGCGCGTGCTGCAGATGCGCAGCCACGACTCCATCATGCGCGAGGCCGAGATGCTCACGCACGATCCCGACTTCAAGGGCTATATCAACGACGTGGGCGGCCCCACGGCGAACTTCAGCCGGCCGGCGTGCGACAAACAGCTCAAACACGGCGTATGCAAGAACAAGCGCTGCCTGTGGCCGAGCGTCTGCCGCAACATGGTGGTGGACGAGAGCGGCTACACCCAGCTCCTGCGCGACCTGCGCGCGCTCCCCGGCGTGAAGAAGGTCTTTGTGCGAAGCGGCATCCGCTTTGACTACACCATGGCCGACGCCTCGGACGAATTTTTGCTCGAGCTCTTGCGCTACCACGTGTCGGGCCAGCTCCGCGTGGCGCCCGAGCACGTGAGCGACGCCGTGCTCTCGGTGATGGGCAAACCGAGCCGCGCCGTCTACGACGCCTTTTGCCGCCGCTTTGACGAGATCAACCGCAAATACGACCTCAACCAGTTCGTGGTGCCCTATCTCATCTCGAGCCATCCGGGCTCAACGCTCAAGGAAGCCATCGAGCTCGCCGAGGCCGTGCGCGACATGGGCTACATGCCCGAGCAGGTGCAGGACTTCTACCCCACCCC
>CAVCLY010000103.1:0-3076 GCA_963603165.1 Faecalibacterium prausnitzii | reverse complement strand
TGGCGATGGCCACGGCGGTGTCGATGTGGTCGCCCGTGATCATGACGGTGCGGATACCGGCCGTATGGGCCTCCTCGATGGCCGACGCCACCTCGGGACGCTCGGGATCGATCATGCCGGAGAGGCCGCAGAAGGTAAGGTCGTGCTCAAGGGCCTCGGCCGAGAAATCCGTCGGCTTCTCCACATAATGGCGGCACGAGAGCGCGAGCACACGCAGCGCCTGGTCGGCCATGGCCTTGTTGGCGGCGAGGATCTGGGCGCGCTTTTCATCGGTGAGCGGCACGATCTGATCGTTCTCGTAGATGCTCGTGCAACGGTCGAGCACCACGTCGGGACCGCCCTTGGTGTACTGCTCGAACTCGCCGTCGAGGGTCTCCACCACCACGGACATCATCTTGCGGCCGGAGTCGAACGGGGCCTCGCCCACACGCGGATGCTCCGCGGTAAGCCCGGTCATGCCGGCCTTGGCCGCATCGTTCACGAGGGCGCACTCGGTCGGCTCGCCCTGTGCCTCGCCCGCCTCGGCATCCCACGTGGCATCGGAGCAGAGTGCCATGCCGGCCACGTGCTTCTCCTCGGGGGCGGCGAGCTCATGCTTGACAACGGTCATCTTGTTCTGGGTGAGGGTTCCGGTCTTGTCGGAGCAGATGACCTGGGTGCAGCCCAGGGTCTCGACAGCCGAGAGATTGCGGATGATGGCCTGGCGGCGCGCCATCTTGGTCACGCCGAGCGAGAGTACGATGGTGACCACGGCCACGAGGCCCTCGGGGATGGCGGCGACGGCGAGCGAGACGGCCACCATAAAGGTGTCGAGCAGCGCGGTCGGATCGCTCATGACATTGCCCACGCCGTGGCGCACGATGTCGACACCGAAGATCACCACGCAGATGACGATGACCATGATGGTGAGGATGCGGCTGAGCTCGGCGAGCTTGACCTGCAGCGGCGTCAGCTCCTCCTTGGCGTCGGCAAGGGCGCCGGCGATCTTGCCCATCTCGGTGTTCATACCGGTGCCGCACACCACCGCACGGCCGCGGCCGTACACCACGGTGGAGCCCATATAGCACATGTTCTTGCGGTCGCCGAGCGGCACGTCATCGGCGCCCGCGGCGAGCGTGAGCACATCGGCGTGCTTCTCGACCGGCACGGACTCGCCGGTAAGTGCCGCCTCCTCGATCTTCATGCTCGCGCTCTCGACCACGCGGCAGTCAGCCGGAACGGAGTCGCCGGCCTCGAGCAAGATCACGTCGCCGCACACGAGCTCGGAGCTCGGCAGGTGCATGAGCTTGCCGTCGCGCACGACCTTGCTCTGGGCCGCGCTCATCTCCTGCAGCGCCTCGAGAGCCTCCTCGCTCTTGGCCTCCTGCACCACGCCGAGGACCGAGTTCACCACGACGACGAACATGATGATGATCACGTCGGCAAAGTCGGGCTCGCCCTTCACCATACCGGTGAGCGCGCTGATGACGGCCGCGACGATGAGCATGATGACCATGGGGTCGGCCATCTGCTCAAAAAAGCGCTTCCAGAGCGGCGTCTTCTCCTCCTCGTCGAGCTTGTTGGGCCCGCACTCGGCCAAAAGCTCGGCGGCGCGCGCGGCGGCAAGGCCATCCTCAACGGACGTGCCCAGGCCCTCCACAACCTCGTCGACGGCGGACAGGTATTCCTTTTGCATAGGGTCCCTCCTGGGATTTGAGCCTTTGGGCCAGCGCGATTCCCGATCATAATTCCCAGGAGAGGGCAAGGGCTCATCGCGCCTATGGAGCCAAAAGGCAATTGATAATGGGAGATATGGTAGCGCAAGATGACTGGGAGCGCGCAAAAAGGAGACACCCCGGCAACAAGCAGGGGCGAGCTTGCATGGCCATAGAGGGCATCCACCCTATCTCAGGGAGGGCACGGCCCGCTCCGATCGAGATAGAGCTTTAGAAAGTGCCCGACGACGAGGCGCACTTACATGAAAATCGCCGGAATCGCTCTTCGGCCTCAACGGATACTTCAAATTGATAAAACGATTTTTACCCGCGTTTTTAACATATACGTATAACTCAACCCGGCAAAATGCCACCTTTTCGCAGATAAACTTTTTTACCGCTACACCATCAGAACGCACGTGTTTAGCAATCAATCGATGTACGGTCGATTTTTTCGGATGTACGGTACCGGTTTCGCTATAATGCAGGAGGTTTTATTTCTTCGTTTTCTATCAAGCGCAACACGAATCAGATGGAGGTCTGAATGTACAAGCGCACTAAGATTGTATGCACCATGGGTCCCGCCTGCGACAGCGACGAGACCATCCGCGAGATGATCAAGGCGGGCATGAACGTCGCCCGCTTTAACTTCTCGCACGGCTCTTATGAGGAGCATCACGGCCGCATCGAGCGCGTCCGCCGCATCTCCAAGGAGCTCGGCATGCCCGTCGGCATCCTGCTCGACACCAAGGGCCCCGAGGTCCGCACCGGCCTGCTCGTCGACGGCAAGAAGGTCGCCGTCAAGACCGGCGACAAGATCGTCGTGACCGCCCAGCCCACCTCCGAGGACTTCCACGGCACCGCCGAGCACATCTCCCTCGACTATCTCGCCCTCCCCTCCGAGGTCGAGGCCGGCTCCCTCATCCTAATCGACGACGGCCTGGTGGCCCTCGAGGTTGAGTCCGTCTCCGGCCAGGACATGACCTGCGTCGTCAAGAACGACGGCCTCATCGGCGAGCGCAAGGGCGTCAACATGCCCAACGTGAACATCTCGCTGCCCGCCATCACCGAGCGCGACAAGCAGGACATCCTGTTCGGCCTCACCGAGAACATCGACTACATCGCCGCCTCCTTCATCCGTGACGGCGAGTCCGTCGAGGGCATCCGCACCCTCTGCCGCGAGAACGGCGGCGAGCACGTCACCATCTTCCCGAAGATCGAGTGCGCTCTGGGCGTCGAGAACTTCGACGACATCCTCGAGCACTCCGACGGCATCATGGTCGCCCGCGGCGACCTCGGCATCGAGATCAAGCCCGAGCTCGTGCCCCATATCCAGAAGGAGATCATCGCCAAGTGCAACGCGGCCTACAAGCCCGTCATCA
>CAVCLY010000102.1:0-3384 GCA_963603165.1 Faecalibacterium prausnitzii | reverse complement strand
GCGCGCGCCGTTCGCACGATACCGTCAGGCACGACGAGGACCGCGGTCGAGTAGGCCATCTCCCCGTCTACGAGCTGCGCCGTAACGAGCGTGCCGGAAGCCTTGAGATGCGTGCCCAGCATGTCGACGCCCTTCTCGCTCGAGGCGAGCGCTTCGGAAAACGCGGAAAGGCTGTCCACGTTGTTGCAGACGGCATACTCATCGTCTGCCAAGACGATCTCCTGCGCGCCGACGAGACGGGCGAGCTCGTTGTACTGCGAGACTCCCACGGACTCCACGGGGTCGTTCGCGAAGGATGAGTCGATGCCGGACCCCGACGAGATGCCGAGGGCCTTCTCGAGTTCGCCGTAGGTCATGCGCTCGGCAAACCAGTGGTCGATCTGCACGCCGGTTTTTACGAGCTCGCTCCAGCTGGGGCAGTTCTCCTTCATCCAAGCGAGGGAGTCGCCGTCGTTTTCTTGATAGGCTTCGAGACTTGGGGAGTGCTCGGACGACGTGATGAAGCCGATGAACGAGGCATCGTATGGGGCAGACTCGCTCATGTCGCCCGAGTAGAGGCTCGCGAGGCCGGAGCCGCAGGCGAACGTGGCGATGGCAATGAAGAGCAGCACGCATACAGCCCACAGCGAGACGAAGGCGGTATTCGCCTTATGGACGACCTGGCGAACCGTGAACATACGAAGGCCCTGCAGGTAAACGCTGTCGGAGCGCGAGAGCACGAGGACGACGAAGCCCGAGCCCGACCAGAACAGGAGGAAGGTGCCTACGAGCATAAGGGCCGCGGCCCGGAGGAACTCGTCGCTCTTGTTCATGCCGGATGCGGCGAGTGTGCAGTAGGCAAGGGTGAGAATCGCTATGGCCAGCGCGAACCCGACCACGCAAAAGGCGGGGCGGCGCAGCACCATGCGCTCGCCTGTCGAGCGGGATTTGAGCAGGGTGATGATTCGGCAGCGCCCGATCTGCAGCGCATTGAAGGCGGCGGTGATCAGGAAGATCGCCGCGAAGGTTGCCAGCGTGGCCGCGGCCGAGCCCACGCTGAAGATGATCTGGTAGTTGGCGATGCTCATCTTGAGCAGCGCGGCCGCCGCGAACGAGAGCCCTTGGCTCACGCCGATGCCCAGGGCAAGCCCGCAGGCGAGCGAGATGGCGCCGACCGAAAGCGTCTCCATGAGGACGACGGCGCAGACCTGCGGCGCCGTCATGCCAAGTAAGAGATAGGTGCCGAACTCGTGCTTCCTGGCGCGCACGACGAAGCGGTTGGCGTATAGGACGAGCAGCCCCAACACCACGACCACGACCACGCTGAACATGGAGATGAGCTGCGAGATGAGATCGAAGACGGACACGCCGCCGCTGGTCAGCACTCCTTCACCGGTCTCCTTGGCTTCGAAGAGCGCAGACGAGTCGCCGATGGCGTTGAAAGCGTAGAAGACGGCGACGCCCAGGACGAGCGTGACGAAATAGATGGCGTATTCGCGCGCGCTGCGGCGCACGTTGCGCAAGGCGAGCTTCACAAGCATGGCAGCCCCCTAACGCGCGTGGCGGGGCGCAACCGAGCCGGTGCGCCCGCCGAGAAACGCCTGGACCTCGAGGATGCGCGTATAGAAGTCCTCGCGCGAGCCGCTGCCGCGTCGCACCTCGCTGAAGAGCTTGCCGTCCTTTATGAAGAGCACGCGCCCCGCATGCGAGGCGGCGAAGGCGTCGTGCGTGACCATGACGATGGTGCTGCCGAGCTTTGCGTTGAGGACTTCGAGGGTCTCGAGCAGGACCGCGGTGTTGCGGGAGTCGAGCGCGCCCGTTGGCTCGTCGGCGAGCACGAGCCTGGGATCGCCGACGATGGCTCGCGCGGCGGCCACGCGCTGGCGCTGGCCGCCCGACATCTGGTTAGGGTACTTGTCCAGCACGTCCTCGACGCCAAGGAGCTTTGAGACGCGGCCGACCCTCTCGCGAACTTGGCCTGCGGATACACCCTTGATGGTGAGGGCGAGGGCGATGTTCTCGAAACCCGTGAGGGTATCGAGCAGATTGGCGTCCTGGAAGATAAAGCCCAGGCTCTCGCGGCGGAAGCGGGAAAGCTCGCGACCGCGCAGCTTGGTGATATCGCGTCCATTGAGGACGATGTGCCCGCCGCTGACCTGGTCGATCGTCGAGATGCAGTTGAGCAGCGTGCTCTTGCCGGAGCCCGAAGGCCCCATGACGGCCACGAACTCGCCGGCCTCGATGGCGAAGCTCACGCCTGCGAGGGCATGCGTCACGGCTCCGCGCGAGCCGTAGGCCTTCTCGACGTCGGTCACGCGCAGAAGCGCGCCGCCCTGCGCGTCGGCGGGTGCGGGCGTTGCAAGGGGATTGATGCGAACAGCATTCATGCCCGGGTCCTTTCATTGCAGTGGATGTTGTCCTCATCGTCCAGCTTTCGCGCGCCATCATCCATCGATTTGCCTTACCCGAGCCTTACGTTTGCGTAAGGTTCGCCGCCGGTTCCGCCTGCGCAGGCGAGCCTGTTGCGGCCCGCTTCGCGGCGGCAAGCTCCAATCGCCGCCGATCCTGCGGAAAGCCGATGCTGATCGTAGTGCCCGCTCCCTCCTCGCTTTCAAGCTCGATGCCGAGCCCCAAGTCGCGGCAGGCGCAGGCCACCAGGTAGAGACCCATGCCCGTGGCGGGATGGTGCGTGCGTCCGGCCTTCCCCGTGAAGCCGCGCTCGAACACGCGTGGCGCATCGGCGGCGGGGATGCCGTCGCCGTCGTCTGAAACGCGCAGCCAAGTGCATCCGTCCGCGGTGTTCGCATCGCTGATCTGCAACGAAAACGCTATGCGTCGTGCGCCGTACTTGATGGAGTTGTCCATAATCTGCCCCAGGATGAACACCAGCCACTTCTCGTCGGTGAGGACGCTTGCCTGCTCATCGATTTCAACCTGGGGCGCAACCCCTGCGCGGATCATGCGTCGCGCCTGCTTTCGCACTGCGGCGTTGACGACGTCGATGAGCTTGACCTCACGGATAAGGTAGTCGTTGCTCACGGTTTGGGCGCGAGAGCAGTACAGGGCCTGCTCGATCAGCGCCTCGATGCGCGCGAGCTCGGCCCGCGCGGAATCGGCATCGGCGCCGTGCAGCGGAGCAAGGTCGAGTTGCAGCGCGGCCACAGCCGCCTTGGCTTGGTGCACCCAGAGCTCGGTGTAGCGCCGGTGGGCGCCCGCATCATCGCGGATGGCGTTGACCTCGTCGGTGGCGGCAGCGCCCTGCGCCTGCAACGCTTCGCAAACGAGCCGGGCTTCGAGTGTGCGGGCTTCGCAGAGGAGCGACGAGATGAAGCGCGCGGAGGCGGGGTCGTCCGAGAGATCGGCGAGTTGGCGCCAGAAGCGCGCGTCGCGGTGATAGGAGACCAA
>CAVCLY010000101.1:0-3785 GCA_963603165.1 Faecalibacterium prausnitzii | reverse complement strand
GGCGAGGACGGCACCGTGCAGGGGGCGCTCGAGGTCTGCGGTATTCCCTATGTGGGTTGCGGCGTACTTGCGAGCGCCGTCTGCATGGACAAGGACGCCTCGCACCGCTTGGCGGCCGCGGCCGGCGTGCGCTCGCCCAAGTGCGAGGTGCTCTACCGCGGCGCCACGGCCGAGGAGGAGGCCGCTGTTGTCGATGCGTGCGGTGGCTACCCCGTGTTCGTCAAGCCCGCGCGCGGAGGTTCGTCCATCGGCGTCTCCAAGGCGAACGACGCCGACGAGTACCGCGAGGCCCTCGATGCCGCCTTTGCGCTCGACGAGAAGGTCGCCGTGGAGGAGAGCATCACGGGCGTGGAGGTCGGCTGCTCCATCGTGGGCGACGCCATCCACGGTACCGAGATGGGTGAGGTCGACGAGATCGTGGTGCATGGCGACGGCTTCTTCCGCATTCATCTCGAGAAGGATCCCGGTGCCAACACCGAGCTGCGCTGTCCCTCCGACCTGCCCGAGGACGTGCTCACACGTGTGCGCGCGGCCGGTGAGACGGTCTACACGGCACTCGGCTGCGCGGGCTTTGCGCGCGTGGACCTGTTCGTGACGCCCGAGGGCGAGGTCGTCTTCAACGAGGTCAACTCAACGCCCGGCATGACCTACTACAGCCGTTTTCCGCAGATGATGCGCGTGGCCGGCCATGAGTTCGGCGACGTGCTCGATAAGCTCATCCAGACCGAGCTCGCAGAGGCCGAGTAGCGGGCTCGCGAACTCGTCGCGGTTGTCGGCCTTTTGCGTGCCCGCGTACGCACGGGGCGACGCATGCCGCGCGGCTGGTATAGTTCTCCGCATTGTTCCGGGCGCCCCGCGCCCTCAGACGAAAGAGGATTCCATGTCCAACGAAGGCAAGAAGGTCAAGTGCCACTACCGTGGCACACTCGACGACGGCACCCAGTTCGATAGCTCCTACGACCGCGGCGAGCCGCTCGCGTTCACCTGCGGCGCCGGCCAGATGATCAAGGGTTTCGATGCCGCGGTCATCGATATGGAGCTCGGCGAGAATAAGACCGTGCATATCCCCGCGGCCGATGCATACGGCGAGCACAACCCCGACATGATCGTGTCGTTCCCGGCCGATCAGGTGCCGAATCTCGATCAGATCTCGGTGGGCGACAAGCTCTATCTCTCCACCTCCACGGGTATGCCCGTTCCCGCCGTGGTGATCGAGGTGACGCCCGAGGGCGTGACGCTCGACGCCAACCACGAGCTTGCCGGTAAGGACCTGAACTTCGATATCGAGCTCGTCGAGATCGAGGGCTAGGCCCGCAGCGCACAGCGCGCAACGACATCGAATAGCGGCGATTGCGCCGCGACCATGCGACCGCTCCCGCACGGGGGCGGTCCTTTTTTGCGCACTGCCGCTCCCTGCCGCGTTGCCGGTTGGCGCGTGGCCCGATGCGACGTTCTGTTTCGGTTCGGTTACGGCCTTGTTGCGCTTTGGGACCGGCTCGGAAGGAGCGTGGTCGCACACCTACAATCCTCCAAAACGACGACGGAGGTGTGCGGATATGCAAGATGCTCCCGCTGCAGATATCGACAACACGGCCGATGCGAGAGGGGCCGCGCCGATGTGCGGCTCGCTTGCGGGCCTCGTCATCGCGATCGCGATCGGTTTTGCCGCCTATGCGCTCCTGAGCCTGCTCGTTGCAGGCGAGGGCTTGGTCCCCGGGCTTTCGTACGAGAACATCATCGACGGCATCGCGTCCCAGCCACTCAAAGAGCTTCTCTGGTTCTTCATGGACTTCACCGAGCCCGAGTTCTATGCGAGCGTCTTCGCGGGCCTGGGCGTGATCGTCGGCGGTGCCATCGCCTACGCGCTCGCCTGCCGCAAGAGCCGTTTTGCAGGCTTTACCATCTGCTACGGCGAATACCGCATGTTCCCGTGGGTCGTGGCCGCGCAGTTCCTCTCGCTCGCGCTCACCATCTTCGTTTTTCGCTATATCGACGGCTTCGATGCCGAGCCCGGTGTGACCTTCGTCGCCACCTTCATCCCCATCGTGGCCGCGCCTCCCGCGACCATGCTTCTCTACGGCCCGAGCGTGCCGGCGCTCCTCGTCTCGAGCGCGCTTGCCGGCCTCATGTGCTCGCCGAGCGCCACCTGGATCGCGGCGCACATCAACACGCCGCTCGGCCTGCCGGGCGTGGTCGCCAACGTGGCCGCGATGGCCTTTACCGGATTCATCATCTTCATCGTGCTCCGCGTGCTGCCCTGGGTGCAGAAGGTCCCCGTACCCGACGCGCGCCCCGCGCTCGCGCCCACCGACGACGTTAAGAGCTCCACGTGGTTTTTGCGCCGCGTGCTCGCTGAGTTCTCCGAGGCGCCGTTCTACGGCAACGAGATCGCCTCGGCGGTCTCGCTCGCGGGCCTTGTCCTGGGCCTCATCCTCTGCCCGGCGCACGCCGTCAACGGCAGCGTCGAGGCGCTGCCCGCGATCGTGCTCTCGCAGGTTATCTCGGCCGCCGTGGGCGTGTTCCTCTATGCCGGCAAGTTCGCCGAGGACGGCTGGTACGCCACCTATGTTCCCGTGGTGAGTACGGGCCCGGCCTGCGTCCTCGCACTCGGGGCGAACATTCCCGTGGCCGTGGTCGCGGGCGTCCTCGGCGGCATTCTCGGCGGTCCCGTGGCCGAGCTCGTGGGGTCGTGGCTTCCCGAGGACGTGCACGGCACCGTGGCGAACGTTTCGTCGATGGCCATCGTCACGGCCGTCGTCTACGTGATCATGACGGCACTGCCCTGCTTTTAGGTTTTGATTCGCGGCGGCGGGGCTTAAGGCTCCCGGCGCCCGAGAGAAAGGACATACCGGTGCGTTTGAACGACAAGGACCAAGAGAAGCTCATGCTCCACATGGCGGGCACGCTCGCCCGCGAGCGCCGCGAGCGCGGGCTCAAGCTCAACTATCCCGAGGCGGTAGCGCTCATCAGTTCCGAGCTGCTCGAGCTCGCCCGCGACGGTCATGACGTGGCCGAGCTCATGAGCCTCGGCAAGCAGATCCTCTCGGTCGATGATGTCATGGACGGCGTGGCCGACATGGTGGCCGAGGTGCAGGTCGAGGCGACGTTCCCCGACGGCACCAAGCTCGTCACCGTCCACGATCCCATCCAGTAAACCTTATCGGCGCCGCTGGTCGGCGCCTACAAGAGCAGAGAAACAACCAAGGGAACGAGGAGAGACATGAAGGTAGGAGAGGTCATCTGCACGGGCGACCCCATCGTGCTCAACGCCGGGCGCGAGGTGCTCGAGCTCGCCGTGACCAACAAGGGCGATCGACCGGTGCAGGTGGGGAGCCATTTTCACTTTTTCGAGGTCAACCGGTGCCTGAGCTTCGATCGCGCGGCCGCATACGGGTTCCGCCTCGACGTGCCGAGCGGTAACTCGGTGCGCTTTGAGCCGGGCGAGGAGAAGGTTGTGCAGCTCGTCGAGATGGGCGGCGCGAAGACGGTCTTCGGCCTGAACGACCTCACGCGCGACGTCACCGCGCCGCGCACGGCGGCCGCGAGCCTGGAGCGCGCGCATCGTCGCGGCTTCGACGACTACGTCGAGGGCGTGGCCACGGGATTCGCCCCCGGCTGGGATGACGGTATCGACGAGACTTTGGAGGCCTAGGCGATGGCTATCGAGATTTCCCGCGAGAAGTACGCGGCGATGTACGGCCCCACCACGGGCGACAAGGTTCGCCTGGCAGACACGAGCCTCGTCATCGAGGTCGAGCGCGACCTCACCACCTACGGCGACGAGG
>CAVCLY010000100.1:0-3794 GCA_963603165.1 Faecalibacterium prausnitzii | reverse complement strand
CGACATAGACTTAGGAATAGCCAAGCTCCACTTCGAGCTAGGTGCCGGCCCAGATGCTTTCGAGTGGGCGTAGGAAGACGCTAGCAAATCCTAAGGCCGAGCATAACCGCTCGGCCTTTCTGTCTCATTGGCTGGCCGCGCGTTTCATCCATGCCGATTTCCCACTCGGTAGCAATAGAATAAGCAACCACCCAATCTAACTATGCCTTCCGCGTTCCGACGCTTTTATATTCAGCTTCATAAATGCTGCAATTGTAACGTTTTACTGTTACAATTGCAGCATGAAAGCACTCGACGCGATGAACATAATCAACGAGGTCAGTTCCTCGCAGAGGGGGCTGTTCACCTCTGCCCAGGCAACGTCGCTGGGAGTTGACAGGATGTCTCTGTCGCGCCTTGCGGCGCATGGCCACATCGAGCCGATCGCCCGCGGCGTCTTCAGGGCGGCAGGGGCGCCGTCGACCCGCGAGGAGGACGTGTACGCGGCGTGGCTCGCCACCGATCCCGCGGCCCTCGCGTACCTCAGGCCCCGCGACGCAAGCGGCTGCGTCGCCTCGCTCGGCACCGCCGCGTGGCTGCACGGCCTGGGCGAGCTCAAGCCGGAGCCCGTCACGTTCTCCTGCCCAAGGCGAAAGCAGTCGAGGAGCGACTCCCTGCGGTTCCTGAAGCGCGAGCTTCCCGATAGCGACGTGCGCGTCGTCTCTGGGATCCCGGCAACAACGCCCAAGCGCACGGTCCTCGACCTGATCGACTACGGCGAGGACCTGAGCCTGGTGGGGACCGTCCTGCGCGACGCGGAGCTCGCCGACCCGAGCATGGACATCGAGGATGAGATCAACTCCCGCGCCGCGAAGTGCGGGTTCGGCAAAGGCTTCGACCTCTATTCGCTTCTCAGGAGAGGATGATCCATGGAACATGCCTACCCATCGCCCGCCGCCTTCGACCGCGCGGTCAAGAGAGCGGTAAGGCAGTCCGGCGCGGAGCCGGGAGCCGGCTACCGCCAAGCCCTTCGCGACAGGTTTCTCTGCAGGGTCTTTGCCGGCGGGAACGGTACCTTCGTCCTCAAGGGCGGAAGCGGCCTGCTGGCGCGGATCCCTGATGCCAGGGCAACGAGAGACCTCGACTTCGCGACCAGCAAGAGGGCTTCCGCCGCCGAGGCCCTGGCCGAGATGGAGCGGGTCGCTGCCATAGACCTAGGGGACTGGTGCCGGTTCATCTTGACCAAGTACGAGGAGTCGATGGACGAGAACGGCTACTCCAGGCTCCTGAAGCTGAGATTCGCCACCTTCGTCGGCGACGAGGAAAAGGACCCCGTGCTTATCGACCTCTCGCTCGATTGCACCACCACGCTGCCTCCGGAGCGAGTCACACCCGCCAACCGGATTAAGATTGCCGGTGTCGACGAGTGCGACTACCTCATGTATCCCCTGGCAGACCAGCTGGCGGACAAGCTCTGCGGCATCATGGAGCTGCAACCCGGTGGCTTCCCATCGTCGCGCATGAAGGACCTCGCGGACGTGGTGACGTACGCGACTCACGAGGCCTTCAGCAAAAGGGAGCTCAGGCTGGCGATAGAATGCGAGTGCGCGAAACGCAGCATGGACGTCCCCGCCCGATTCGCCGCGCCCGATACCTGGAAGGGTCGCTTCGCCTCGTTCTCGAAGGACAAGCTGCCGCGTGAGCTCGCCAGCTTCGATGCGGCCTCCGGCGTGGCGGCGCGTTTCTTCGATGGCGCGCTGGGATCCGACGAAGGCGAGAAGTCGTGGAACCCGGAGAAGGGCTCGTGGGGAGACTAAAGCTGGGCTCAAAGTCATCTTTGCGCGGCCGGTCAAATCAGGTCAATCGCCTTCGCCAAGGAGAGTTGTCGTCCGGGTTGCCGCCCTCGACTTTCGGATCATTCTGACATGCATAAATTACGGCCGTTTCTATTGAAACGGCCGTCCTACCTGTTATTATATCGATAATACAAACGGGTGTTCGCTTACTCCTACCCGATAGCTAAGAAAGTCTGAGGTCCGGGCGTGCGTATGTGCCACGCACCCGTTTTCGAATGACGCTACGCGCCGGGGATCCCGTGACGATCCGGCTTCAATTAACGTCCTTGGACGCATTTGGGCAATTAGGGCTGATGGGCAACTATGGAGGTCAGGCACGACGAGCATCTCAACGCCCCATCGAGCGCAAGCACAACGGACTCGTCTTAGCCGCACAGCTCGAGCTGGGCAGCGCAAGAGGCTTGATGGATCCGGACACGATGCTCAACTGTGACATTCTTAATACTTGCTGGTATGTTGCAGAAGTAGGGTGATACCCTACAATTGCAACATGGCCAAAGCGAATCACATACTAGCGATAGCGGAGCTGTCCGAATCGGAGGGTGTCTTCACCACTGCGCAGGCAGCCAGGATGGGCATCACCCGCGATGCCCTCCACGACGCCGTCGGGTCCGGCAGGCTCGAGCGCATCGTTCGCGGGGCGTACCGGCTGTTCGGCTCCGGCTCTACCCATACCGACGAGCTCGCCGCCATATGGAAACTCACCGACCCGGAACGATTCACCTGGGAACGGATGCGGCCCGACGCATGGGACGGCATCGCTATAGGCGGAACCACTGCGGCCTCTATCCAAGAGCTGGGCGATTTTTACCTCAGCCCCTATCGGATCTACGCGCCGAGAAGGATAAACTCCAGGAACAAAGCGGCAAGCTTCGCCGTCCGGTACGTTCCACGCGAGGACGTCTCCTTCGTCAGCGGGCTGCCCGTTACTAGGCCGGAAAGAACGATTTTCGACCTCGTTGCCGACTACGAGGATATGTCGCTTGTGGCAGACGCGCTCCAAGACGCGCTCGGGAGCAACGACGGCTTCAACATGGCGAAGCTGGTCGGCAGCCTTGCCTCCAAGTACGGTGACGGCGGGGCCGGCCGCATCCTCGGAGAGCTCGGGGTGGCCTCTGATCAGCGAAGAAGGGTTTAGGCGTATGGAGTACAGATCGGCATCGGCCCTGGAGATGGCCGTCAAGCAGGCCGCCAGGGACTCAAAGTAAAATACGAACCGCGCCATATCAGGCTTCTACTTCCACCGTCTGCTCTGCCGTATGTTCGAGGACGACAACGACAGGTTCGTACTCAAGGGAGGACAAGGGATGCTCGCGCGTACCGTTGACGCGAGGGCGACGAGGGACATAGACCTTCGCAGTGGCTTGACGGTAAAGTTCGTTCCCATCCTGGGAGCGAAGAGGATGCAGGGCATATCCATCGACCTTGTCGTTGACGAGGTCCCCCTCGAAGGGGCGGAGCCCCTGGCACCAGCAGACCGCGTCCATGTCGCAGGACTCAAGACGTGCGACTACCTCGTCTATCCCATCGCCGTCTACGCAATGACATGCGACATCGACGGGGAGGATCTACGGACCCGGCTTCAGCGCGAGATCGCCGTGAGGAAGCTCGAAAATGTAAGCTCCTTCGCCCTTCCCGTCGAATGGGGCGAGGAACTCAAGGACTTCATGAAGTGATGAGTCGGGGCGCTAACGCGTCAGCCGACGCGCCCATGAGGCGGCCAGCCCTCACCACCGTACACGACGCCTTCATGGCGATGTATTACGCGCTCGAGGCCGCAACGGACGATTACCCCGACCAGGGGCTCCAGACGCTCGTCCAAGACTGCGACCCCTTCGTCTGGAAGGACCGCCTCTCGGCCGACCCGGCCGTCAAATACCCCGCAGCCCAGTAGAGCAGGTGGCTCAGGCGGGTCATCGCGCTTGGGCTAAACCCAGACGTGTCCGACCCCTCCGGTAA
>CAVCLY010000099.1:0-4186 GCA_963603165.1 Faecalibacterium prausnitzii | reverse complement strand
CCTTCTACCTCAATGGCAAGAAGAGCCGTATGTCGCAAGAGACCCAGGAGCGCATCCGCAAGGTCATCGAGCAGACCGGCTACAAGCCCTCCCCTCTCGCCCGCGGCATGAACGCCAAGCGCAGCTCGCTCGTCGGCGTGATCATCGGCGACATCACCAACGCCTTCGCCAACCAGATCGTGAAGGGCATCGACGAGGTAATCTCGTCCGAGGGCTACCGCATGCTCGTCTGCAACTCCAACTTTGACAAGCAAAACGAGCTCGCCTACATCGACCGGCTGCTCGCGCTGGGCGTCGACGGTTTCATCGTCCAGCCCACCGCCCAGTTCAAGGAGATAACGCGCCAGATCAGCGAGGCGGGCAAGCCCCTCGTCTTCATCGACTCCAAGCTCTACGACTACGCCTCGAGCTGGGTGAAGACCGACAACTACGAGGCCTCCTACCAGGCCGTCGAGGCCTGCATCAAGAGGGGCTACGAGCGCTTCCTCGTCATCACCGCCGAACCCGGCCTCATCTCGAGCCGCATCGAGCGCATGAGCGGCTTCGTCGACGCGCTCGAGGGCCATGGCCTCCCCTACACGCAGCACATCATCGAGGGCGACGGCGTGGACGAGCAGGCCGTCTCGGACTTTTTGGCCGAAAACGTAGACGGCAAGACGCCCACGCTCGTCTTCGCCCCCAACTGCTGGGCGCTGCCCGACATCTATCGGTGCTGCCGCGGCTACTACGACATCATGCCCGACAAGCTGGGGCTTCTTGGCTTCGACAACACCGAGTGGGCCGGCGTCGCCTCGCCGGCCGTCTCGGTCATCGTGCAGCCGGCCCACGAGGAGGGCGCCACGGCCGCCCGCATCCTGCTCGGCACCATCGACGAGAACGACGAGGTCGAGCCGCACCAGGTGCTCGACTGCTCGGTCCAGTGGGGCGACACCACGCTCTAGCTTGCCGCGTGTGACGTGGCCGGACGATAACCCGTAGCCCGGCTGCGCCCCGGTTTCAGGAAGCCGGCCTTCTCGCTCGCGCGGCCAGTGACAGGTAGCCAGCACATCCGCGCCCGCTCCCGGCACGAAGATCGAACCATCCTCGTCCGCCCCCCCGGACGTGAAAATCGGGCCGCACCCGTCTCTCGCCCACCCTCGCAGATGCCTCCCTAAACCGATTTACGAAGTTTCGGTGGGCACCAGACGAAAACCGCCGCAAAATCGCTTACATTTCCGCTGTTGTTGCTTGACAAAACCGGTTTGCTAAACGACACTGACCCTGCTTAGCAACTAAGGGCTTTCAAACAGATTGGAAGTAGCAATGGCAGAACAGGACGCAAGCACGGGCTTTGGCATGGACTGGTTCCGTCTCGACGGCAAGGTCGCACTCGTCACCGGCGCTACCTACGGCATCGGCATGGCCATCGCCGAGGCGCTCGGCCAGGCCGGCGCCAAGATCGCCTTCAACGCCCGCCACGCCGACAAGGTCGCTGAGGCCGAGGCCCACTACCACGAGCTCGGCCTCGAGGCCAAGGGCTACGTGGTCGACGTCACCGACGAGGCCAAGGTCGCCGAG
Organism: Faecalibacterium prausnitzii; assembly: GCA_963603165.1. Lineage (GTDB taxonomy): Bacteria > Actinomycetota > Coriobacteriia > Coriobacteriales > Coriobacteriaceae > Collinsella. The sequence continues at coordinate 2,629 of CAVCLY010000099.1, read as the reverse complement.
CTCATCGCGAGCATCGAGGCCGACTTCGGGACCACCCCCGACATCCTCGTGAACAACGCCGGCATCATCAAGCGCATCCCCATGCACGAGATGAGCGTTGAGGAGTGGCGCCAGGTCGTCGACATCGACCTCACCGCCCCGTTCATCGTGAGCAAGGCCGTGCTCCCCGGCATGATCGAGAAGGGCCACGGCAAGATCATCAACATCTGCTCGATGATGAGCGAGCTCGGCCGCGAGACCGTCTCCGCCTATGCCGCCGCCAAGGGCGGCCTCAAGATGCTCACCCGCAACATCTGCTCCGAGTACGGCGAGGCCAACATCCAGTGCAACGGCATCGGGCCGGGTTACATCGCCACCCCGCAGACCGCCCCGCTGCGCGAGCCGCAGGCCGACGGCAGCCGTCACCCGTTCGACCAGTTCATCATCTCCAAGACCCCGGCTGCGCGTTGGGGCGAGGTGGACGACCTCAAGGGTCCGGCCGTGTTCCTGGCAAGCGATGCCTCGAACTTCGTGAACGGTCACGTGCTCTACGTTGACGGCGGCATTCTGGCTTATATCGGCAAGCAACCGCAGTAAACGCTACGGCCGCGTGATGCACATCATCTCGCGGCTCATTCGTCGGGCATGGCCCAAAGGCCTATGCCCTCCTCTTTCGCGGCGAGCTGACGCACCTCACGCACCCTCGCTACCATGCGCCCACATTAAGGTTTGCAAGGTTCAAACGATAAAACCTTGTTGAATCATCCAAAGATTTCGAAAGGAACCAACCCATGAAGATCGCCCTTATCAACGAGAACTCCCAGAACGCCAAGAACCCCATGATCGAGGCCGCCCTCAAGAAGGTCGTCGAGCCCATGGGGCACACCGTGTTCAACTACGGCATGTACGCCGACGCCGACTCCAAGCCGCTCACCTACGTGCAGAACGGCATCCTTGCCGCCGTGCTGCTCAACTCCGGCGCCGCCGACTACGTCGTGACCGGCTGCGGCACCGGCGAGGGCGCCATGCTCGCCTGCAACTCCTTCCCCGGCGTGCTCTGCGGCCATGTTGCCGACCCGCTGGACGCCTACACCTTCGCCCAGGTCAACGATGGTAACGCCGTGTCCATGCCCTTCGCCCTCAAGAACGGCTGGGGCCAGGAGCTCAACCTCGAGTACACCTTCGAGAAGCTCTTCGGCTTCGGCTCCGGCAACGGCTACCCGGCCGAGCGCGTCGAGCCCGAGCAGCGCAACAAGAAGATCCTCGACGGTGTCCGCGCCGTGACCATGCGTCCGCTCGTCGACGTCCTCGGCGAGATCGACCAGGACCTGGTCAAGGGCGCCCTGGCCGGCGAGCACTTCCAGGAGTACTTCTTCGCCAACGCCACCGACGAGGCCATCATCGCCAAGGTCAAGGAGCTCCTGGGGCTCTAAGCCACGGAACACAAACGCGCATTAAGAAACGCCGGCCGCCCGACACCAGGGCGACCGGCGTTTTCCTGTTTTATCCCTCGGTTACCCGCTCAGCGAGTTTCTTCGACAATCTGACTACAAGCGTTTGCCAACAAGGCGAATTCCTCGGTAACAGCCTCCCAAACCATCCTCCTGTCAACGTTTCCATAATCGTGAGCAAGATAGTTCCGCATTCCCGCAACTCCTCGCCAATCGATTTCTGGATGGAGACGCTTGGAAGTATCCGACAGCTTTCCAGCCTCTTCGGCAACCCTGAGAACACACATCAGCAATGCATCCGCGAGGACTCTTGTCTCTATATCGTCCCCAGAGATGAACCTCTCCTCCGAAATGTCGTACGCCTCGATTCGATTGAAGGTCTCCCCTATCGCATCGAGCACCTCCTGGGCCCGCACCGAGTCCGACTTACGTGCGCTCATAGACAGTCACACCCTCGGCCTCAATCGCCTTAGCAATATCATCGCGGAGATTATCGGCCGTCAATACATCAACCTGTTTTCCGGTCGTCTCGCGAATCTCGTCAGCAAAAGAAGAGATTGCGAGCAAACCAACCCGCTCGTCCTCAGCAATTTGGACCCTTAAGTCGATATCGCTTTGCGGAGTTGCCTCACCACGCGCGTATGACCCAAACAGAACGACGGATTTGATTCCGGAACGCCTTGCTGCCGCCGCAGCAACGGAGTCCACAATTGTCTTCCTGTCCAGAACGGCTCCCATCCTCCCCCTGGTAGCAAGAGAGGGGACAAAGGGAAGCGATCCCTCGCGAAGCATCTGACGCACGAACATGTTCACAGCAACCGATGCTGTCATGCCGAGCTCCTCGCAAAGCTCGGAAAACGAATCTTTGATATCGGCATCCACGCGCACACTTAAAACCGAAGCCGCCATAGCATCCTCCTGTATGACGTTATTCATACAGTATCATACCCTCAAGAGAACGCGATTCATCACAAACCGAGACCGCAAAACGGGCGTCCCGAGAAAATAGCTCAGGACGCCCGCGAATAATCTGAAGCATGCGACTCGAGACGTTTACAGTCGCCAGCCGGCAGATTCGCGCTGGAGCTCGACCATGTGGGCGAACTCGCCACCGCGGGCCTTGAGCTCGGCAGGGCTTCCCTCTTCGGCCACCACGCCGTCCTTGAGGACGACGACCTTGTCGGCGTTCTCCACCGTGC
>CAVCLY010000098.1:0-4324 GCA_963603165.1 Faecalibacterium prausnitzii | reverse complement strand
CCCGACTGCGACCAGAAGCTCTCGCGCTGGTAGCGCTCGATCTGGTTGAAGGCCTGGCGCAGCGGTACGCCGCGCCGCTTGAGCTCGATGTGCACGAGCGGCAGACCGTTCACCAGGATGGTGACGTCGTAGCGGTTCTTGTGGGTGCCCTCGTTTGCCTCGTACTGGTTCATGACCTGCAGGCGGTTCTTATGAATGTGGTCGCGGTCGAGCAGCATGACGTTTCTGAGCGTACCGTCGGCGAGCGTGAAGTCGATGACGGGGTTCTTTTGGATGCGGCGCGTCTTCTCGACGATGCCCTCGGCCTTGTTGGCAACGACCTCGGTAAAGAAGCGCTGCCAGTCGTCGTCCGCGAACGTAAAGCCGTTGAGGAGCTCGAGCTGGCGGCGCAAGTTAGAGACGAGCTCGGCCTCGGACGTGGCACGGCAGCGCTCGTAGCCCTGGCCGCAGAGCTGCTCGATAAGGTCGGCCTCAAGCTGCGCCTCGGATTGGTAGGCAGCCGACTCGTGAGCGACCTCAGGTGCCACAGCGCACACGGTCGCGGCAGGGCCTTCGAGCAACACCGAATAGGTAGGGCAGGTGGGGATGGGGTTGTCGTCTATGTGCGCCATGGGAATTCCTAGCTGTCTTTACGCGGGAAGGTGAGGAGACGGTCGCGGTAGTGTTCGTACTGCTGACGGCGGGCGGAGATCTCGGCGGGGAGTCCGTCGGCAAGCGAGGTCGTCAGCGAGTCGAAGCGGTCGAGGATGTCCACGATGCGCTGTTGGGTCTCGAGGGAAGGGACGGGGATCTCGAAGTTGGCGAGCATCTTGCTGTTCACGTGGGGGACGCCGCTGCCTCGCTTCATGGAATGCAGTGACTCTTGCTTTGATTTTAAGGCGTGGTAAAGATAACGGAACGTTACCTCGGGGCGAACATCGAGAACAAAACCATCCGAGACATAAATCGGTTCGTTCCAATAACTGACAAAGCCGGCGTTTGCTCCACTACGAGAAATCACGATGGCCTCTCCAGTATGATTTGATTCGGAGTGCCAATATGCCGGAGCTGTCCCGCCAAGGATGACGGGAATTCCTCCTGGCACCACTTGTTTCTGAGTGATATACGAACCTTTTCCGATGGCTGCCACCGCTCCAAGTTTTAGCCATTGGACTCTCTCTCTCTCTCAAAAGTGAGGAGTTGGTCGCGGTAGTAGGCGTACTGCTGCTTCCTTGCCTCCAGCTCCGCCTCCAGCTCCGCCTCCAGATCCGCGAAGGAGTCTAGAACGCGCACAATCTCCCGCTGAACCTCCATCGGCGGCACCGGGATTTCAAACTTCTTGAAGGCGGGCATCGAGACAGATGCGAACCCGCCGCTGTTCGTGTTCTCAAGGCAGAACTTGTCTAGAATGTCGGCGTAATAGAGTATGAACTTCATATCGAGTTTGTCGACAAACTCGGGTTTTCTGCTCAGGCAAGTAAAGCGCTGATTGCACATGAAGGGAACCGTAACGAGCGCGTGTTCGCCGATTGTCGCAGAGGTTGCAACAATCAAGGAGTTGGGGGCAAACAGCCGCCCTCCCTTTATACCTTGCTCAGATACCTTTTGAATAGAATCAGAGAGGACCCGTCCGTTGGCTCGAATATCTTCCATTCGAAACCAATTGACGGTTCCATCCTCCCAGTACTCTGGTTTGCTCTTCGAAGGCGTATAGCCGTTCCTCATGTCAAAGACTGCTTCAAGCGCAAAGTACTCCACCCCATCGGGGCAGAGCTCGGCAATCATGTCGTCGATCTTGCTCATCGCTCGTCCTTCCCGGTGACGGATTCATCGAGCGCGCAATACTCGGCGCTCAGCTCGCGGGCCAGTTCCTCCTTGCTCGGAAGGTAAGTTAGGTATTTGGCCGCAAACACCTGGTCGTTGTCCTCCGGCAGGGTGTACTCAACGATGGAGTCGCTTTTGTCGGCGCACAGCACGATGCCGATGGGCGGGTTGTCGCCCTCGTTCATAAGCTCCCGCGTGTAGTAGTTCACGTACATCTGCATCTGGCCCAGGTCCTGGTGCGTGAGGTCGTCGGTCTTGAGGTCGATGAGCACAAAGCAGCGCATGAGGTAGTTGTAGAACACGAGGTCGATGTAGAAGTGCCGCCCGTCAAAGGTGATGCGTTTTTGGCGGGCCTCAAAGGTGAAGCCGCGGCCAAGTTCGAGCAGGAACTTCTGCAGGTGCGTGATGAGTGCTTGCTCGAGGTCGCTCTCGCGAAACGCCGCATCATCTGAGAATCCCAGGAACTCGAGCACGTAGGGGTCGCGGATGATATCTTCGGGACGTTTTGTCGCGGCGCTCTTCTGGATTTCGGTGGCGACGGTCTCCTCGTCCTTGCTCGCAAGCAGACGCTCGCGGAACATGGTGTTGATCTGCCGCTCAAGCTGGCGCGTGCTCCAGCGGGACTCGGCGCATTCGTTCATGTACCACATGCGGGCCTCGGCGTCGGCGATGCGCGACAGCCTGCGGTAGTGGGTCCAGCTCAATTCGTGACGCAGTGCGTCACGAATCGGAAAGGCGAGGTAGAACTGGCGCATATAGCGAAGATTCGAGGCGTCAAAACCCCGTCCAAAATCTTCGGTCAGTCGTTCCGCAAGACCCTGCAGGAGCGCATCTCCGTAGCCTGCCCGCTCTTCGCCGTCCTGTTCCTCAACGATGCTGCGACCGATCTCCCAGTACGCCTCGACCATCGCGTAGTTGACGGCTGCATAGGCTTTGTTGCGGGCGGCATTCAGGATCGACGCGACTTGCTTGTAAAAAGTCTCCGTGACGTTTGCTGTCGCATCGGGCTTCGAAATTTCTCCCACGGCTACTCTCCCTGTCCCTCGAGGTCGGCCACGATGGCGTCGATCTGGGCGCGGAGCTCGCACTCGCGGGCGACGATCTTCTCGATGCGCTCATTGAGCTCGGCGATGTCGATCTTCTCGCGGGTGTCCTCCTTCTCCACCCAGGTGGAAACGGAGAGGTTGTACTTGTTCTCGCCGCCGAGCTCCTCGATGCCCACCAGGCGTGAGAGATATTGCTCCTCGGCGCGGGTTTGCACGAGCTCGTTGATCTTGGCGATGTGCTCCGGCATGAGCTTGTTCTTGTTGCCCACGTGCTCAAAGAGGGCAGAGGCGTCGATGAAGAGCACCTGGTCGTCGGTCTTGGACTTGGAGAGCACGATGATGCAGGTGGCGATGGTCACGCCAAAGAAGAGATTGGCCGGCAGCTGGATCACGGCCTCCACGTAGTTGCCGTCCACCAGGTACTTGCGGATCTTCTGCTCGGCGCCGCCGCGGTAGAGCACGCCCGGGAACTCGACGATGGCCGCGCGGCCCTTGGGGCTCAGCCACGAGAGCATGTGCATGGTGAAGGCCAGGTCTGCCTTGGACTTGGGCGCGAGGACGCCCGCCGGGGCGAAGCGCGGGTCGTTGATAAGGGTGGGGTCGTCATCTCCCACCCACTTGGTGCTGTAGGGCGGGTTGGAGACGATAGCGTCGAAGGGCTCGTCGTCCCAGTGCATGGGGTTGATCAGTGTGTCGCCGCGCTCGATCGAGAACTTATCGAAGTTCACGTGGTGTAAAAACATGTTGATGCGGCAGAGGTTGTAGGTGGTGGGGTTTATCTCCTGGCCAAAGAACCCCTGGCGCACGTTCTCGGTGCCGAGGATCTTGGCGAACTTGAGCAAGAGCGACCCCGAGCCGCAGGCGGGGTCGTAGACCTTGTTGACGCTCGTCTTATCGCCCACGACGATGCGGGCGAGCAGCTCAGAGACCTCCTGCGGGGTGAAGAACTCGCCGCCCGACTTGCCGGCGCCGCTCGCGTACATGTTCATGAGGTACTCGTAGGCATCGCCGAAGAGGTCGATCTCGGCTGCGCGCACGTCGCCGAAGTCGAGGTCGCGGATGCCGGAGATGATCTTTGCCAGGCGGGCGATGCGCTCCTCGAGCGTGGCGCCAAGCTTGTTGGATGTAACGTCGACGTCGTCGAAGAGGCCCTTGAAGTCCTTCTCTGATGACCTGCCTACGCTCGACCCCTCGATGGCGCGGAAAATCTCTTGTACGTGGATGTTGAGCTCGGGGTCGCGCTCCGGAGCGCGGGCCACGTTTTGGAAGAGTTGCGAGGGGAGGATGAAGTAGCCGCGCAGCTCGGTGATGTCGTCGCGTACGCTCTCGGCTTCCTCGTCTGCGAGCTCGGCGTACGAGAAATCGGGGTTGCCGGCCCTGTGCTCGTCGGCGTCGATGTACTCGGCCAGGTCCTCCGAGATAAAGCGGTAGAAGAGAAAACAGAGGATATAGGCCTTGAAGTCCCAGCCGTCCAC
>CAVCLY010000097.1:0-4423 GCA_963603165.1 Faecalibacterium prausnitzii | reverse complement strand
GGCGCAGCACGCCGGGGATGACCTTGTTGAGGCCCTTCTCGATGTAGTAGGCGGCCAGCGCGATGAGCAGGGCCGGCAGGAGCTGCTGCTGATATTTGATGAGCTCGAGCTGCACGTTGAAGAGATCGACGGACCCGCCGTCGGTCACAAGTGCCATGAACTCGGGGGTGAGCATGGAGGCGGCACCGGCCATCGCATAGATCGGGGTCGCACCGAGCTTGGTCGCCGCACCCCAGGCCACGAAGATGGGCATGAAGTAGAACGGGGCGTTGGCGACCCAGCTCAAGACGGTGTAGGTGCCCGTCAGCAGAAACTCGGGCCATGCATAGCCGATAAGCAGCAGGATGACCTTGAGCATGCCGCCGCCGATGAGTCCGGGTACGAGCGGGGTCACTGCGGAGGCAACGTAGCCGATCACGGCATCGAGCACGCCCTTGGGCGTAAGCGGGGCGCGCTCGCCCTTGGGAGCATCCTGGCTCTTGCCCCCGCTCGCTCCCCTAGAGGCCTCGAACATCGTCTGGGCCTCCTCGAAAACGGGCACGACCTCCTTACCGAGGATGACCTGCTGCTGGCCGGCAGCGTTGATGACGCCGAGAACGCCCTCGACCTTCTCGATCGCAGCCATATCGGAACGCGCGGCGTCCTTGAGCACAAAGCGCAGACGCGTTGCGCAGTGGGTCACAGACGAGATGTTAGCTAGGCCGCCCGAGGCTTCGACGATTCGCTCGGCAGTGTCTTTGTAATCCATTCCTGTCCCTTTCGAGAGATGGTTCAGACGTGCGGCTGGCCAACCTTTTGCACTTCTTTCGCCATCGATACTATCGGGAGCAGCAAAACAATGAAAACGAATTATTCTGGTTATAGATATCGACATTCTTGATTTTTGGAGCCACATGACCCGCGATCTGATCGACACCTTTTTAGCCGTTTACGACCGACGGAACATAACGAGCGCAGCGCGCGCGATCTTCTCCACGCAGAGCACCGTGAGCCACCGCCTCGCCCTCATCGAGGAGGAGCTCGGGGTCACCCTCTTCGATCGCGGCCGCGGGCAGCGAAACGTGACGCCCACGCAGGCAGGCGAGCAGTTCTTCTCGCTCGCGCAGCAGTGGCTGGCGCTCTTCGATGCCTCGGAATCGCTCGGCACGGGCGTCGCGAGACAGCCGATCACCGTCGGCGCGACCGATCTCATCAACAACTTCACCTTCGCCCCGTTCTACCACTCGTTCTTGGACCGCCACGACCAGGTGCGTCTCCGCGTGCGCACGCATCACTCCGGCGAGCTCTACGACATGGTTCGCGCCTGCTCCATCGATGTGGGCTTTGCCTACGAGCGCCTGAACTTTCCCGATGTCGTGGTAACGCCGCTCTACCGCGAGGAGATGTACGTGCTCTCGACGAGGCGCAGCGGTTTCGGCGAGACCCTGCGTGCGGACGAGCTCAAGGCGACCGACGAGATCTATCTGCAATGGAGCGGCAACTACGCCACCTGGCACAACCGCTGGTGGACACCCGGCGAGCATTACCTGCACGCGAGCACGGCCACGCAGGCGATCTCGTTTCTCGACGCGCCCGGGCGCTGGGCGATCGTGCCGTGGAGCCTCTACGAATCGCTCGGCAGGCACGACGACCTCACCATAAGCCGGCTCGAGCAGATGCCGCCGCAGAGGACCTGCTACCGCATCGTCCATCGCTCGGCGACCCCGCGCTCCCCCGAAGCGGTGACGGAATTCATATCGGAGGTGGACGAGTACGTCGGCACGCTCATCGACGCGACCGAGCCGATGATGGAGCCCTAGGCTCACCTGCGCTGCGCACGGAACAGAACGCTCCCCGCGCATCGCCTCGCGGCTATAATTTGACTCTACGCAAGAAACGCCTATCGGGAGGAACGCATGGCCGAAACGATTGCCGAAAAGCCCGCCAAGATCGAGCGGGTCTGCGCGCCGAACGGGCACAACTGCGCCTTCAGCCGCGCCGGCAGCTCCTGCATGGACAACATCCATCTCTTCAGCGGCCTGCCCGCCGCAAGCAAGCGCGAGCTCCTCGCCTGCTCGCGTCACTCCTCACACCCCAAGGGCGCCATCCTCGTTCAGGAGGGCGATCCCATCGAGTCGATCATCATCGTGCGCTCCGGGCGCATCAAGACCTACAAGAGCAGCCTCGACGGCGAAGAGCACCTGCTCGACGTTCTTCACGCAGGTCAGGCCCTCTGGCACGGTATGTTCCTCACCGACCACACCTATCGCTACTCGGTGGAGTGCCTGACGTCCGTTGAACTTTGCCGCATCCATCGCGCCGACTTCGAGCTCCTGCTTGCCAACCATCCCGACGTGGCGCTCGGGCTCATCCGCATGGTCTGCACCGAGCTCGACGAGGCCGAGAAGAAGATCATGATGCTCGGCATCCGCGACCCGCGCCGCCGCCTCGCCGAGTTCCTGCTCACGCGCGACCAGCGCTGCGCCGGACCCGAGATCAACCTCAAGCTGGAGGACATCGCGAGCGCCGTGGGCCTAAGGCCCGAAACCGTCTCGCGCAACGTCGCGCGCTTCGTGCGCGAGGGCCTCATCGAGCGCACGGGGCGCGGCCGCCTGCGCGTGATCGACCACGACGCCCTGCGCGCCATCGCGCAGTTCGAGGAATAGTAAAACTCCACGTCAGAAGTGGGTTTATCGATATTCCCCACGTTCGGCGAACACCTTTTGCGCATCTCGGATAGCGCCCTCTTAAGCAACCGTTCGCCGGCAAAAACCAACCGTTCGCAGCGGTCGGTTCAGAAAAATCCGCTAACTTGACTCCAATCAAGGAAGGAAGATTCGCCGTATCTACAATCGATACGGTCGACAAGATCGGCGACACTCGGTAACGACAGGGAGGCTTAGTTGCAGGGTAGGGTTCATTCGACGGAATCGTTCGGCTCGGCCGACGGCCCCGGCGTACGCTACATCGTCTTTCTCAAAGGCTGCCCCCTGCGCTGCGCCTACTGCCACAACCCCGATACCTGGGCCGCCGAGGGCGCTAAGCTCATGGAGGCCGACCAGATCCTCGACACCGCCGAGCGCTACCGCCGCTACTGGGGACCCGAGGGCGGAATCACCGTCTCGGGCGGCGAGGCACTGCTCCAGATCGACTTTTTGCTCGAGCTCTTCACCAAGGCCAAGGAGCGCGGCATCAACACCTGCCTCGACACCTCGCTCGCCACATTCACGCGCAACGAGCCGTACTTCTCAAAGTTCCTGCAGGTCATGGATGTGTGCGACCTGGTCATGGCCGATATCAAGCACATCGACGCCGTCGAGCACGAAAAGCTCTGCGGACGCACGAACGAGAACATCCTCGACTGCCTCACCCTGCTGGCCGAGCGCAACCATCCGCTCTGGATTCGCCACGTGCTCGTGCCCGGCATCACCGATAACGACGACTACCTTAAACGCACCCGCGCCTTTATCGAGACCCTGGGAGATGCGGTCAAGCGCGTCGAGGTACTCCCCTACCACACGCTCGGGGTCTTTAAATGGGAGGAACTCGGCATCCCCTACCGTCTGGAAGGGGTTGAGCCGCCCACGGCGGATCGCGTGAGCCGCGCCGAGAGAATCTTGCGCGGGGAGGCCGAATAGGTCCGCCCGCACCGCTAACATTAGGTAAACCACGCGCGATACAGGAGATACGCGCGTACAGAAGGGAGCATTCATGAAGATGCGCGAAGAGTGGAACGGATTCAACGAGGGGCACTGGGTGGACGACATCAACGTCCGCGACTTCATCCAGAAGAACTACACCCCCTACGACGGCGACGAGTCCTTCCTCGCTGAGCCGACCGAGGCCACCAACAAGCTCTGGGACAAGGTCCAGGAGCTCCAGGCCGCCGAGCGCGCCAACGGCGGCGTTCTCGAGTGCGAGACCGAGGTCGTCTCGGGCCTGACCGCCTATGGCCCGGGCTACATCGGCGAGGACACCAAGGACCTCGAGAAGGTCGTGGGTCTGCAGACCGACAAGCCGCTCAAGCGCGCCTTCATGCCCTATGGTGGCATCAAGATGGCGCAGAAGGCCGCCGAGAACTACGGCTTCCACGTCAACGACAAGTACGACCAGATCTTCAACGAGTATCGCAAGACCCATAACCAGGCCGTCTTCGATGCCTACACCCCCGAGATGCGCGCCGTGCGCCACTCCCACGTCATTACCGGCCTGCCCGACACCTACGGCCGCGGCCGCATCGTCGGCGACTACCGCCGCGTGGCCCTCTACGGCATCGACCGCCTCATCGCCGGCAAGAAGGCCGACCTTGAGAACTGCGGCGACCGCACCATGACCGACAACGTCATCCGTCAGCGCGAGGAGCTCTCCGACCAGATCCGTGCTCTCCAGGGCATGAAGAAGATGGCCGAGATCTACGGCTACGACATCTCCAAGCCGGCCACCA
>CAVCLY010000096.1:0-5324 GCA_963603165.1 Faecalibacterium prausnitzii | reverse complement strand
ACCCAGGACAACCCCGTGTACTACGTGCAGTACGCCCATGCGCGCATCTGCTCGATCCTGCGCCGCGCCGCCGGCGTGTCGGCCGAGGAAGCCGCCGAGCTCGGTATGGAGGCCGTGGCCGCCCGCGCGATCGGCGAGAACGTTGACTATGCGCTGCTCACCGACCCCACCGAACTCGCGCTCTCGCGCAAGCTGAGCGAGCTTTCGGACCTCATCGCCGGGTGCGCCCGTGACCGCGCGCCGTTCCGTCTCACGCATTTTGCCGAGGAGCTCGCCGGCGACTTCCACGGCTTCTATGCCGCCTGCCAGGTGCTTCCGAGTGAGGGACGTCCCGTCGATGCCGAGCTCTCCCGTGCGCGCTTGGCTGCCTGCGATGCCGTGCGCTCCACGCTCGCGCTCGTGCTCTCGCTCATCGGCGTTTCGGCTCCGCAGCAGATGTAGTTAAGAGCTTCGACGCCACGTTTGTCGCGACGCATGCGTTTGGCTCAAAATCGCTTTTGCTAAACCCCGTTCGGCATCTGAGCTGCGCCCCAAAACTTGGACGGGCTAAATACTAAATAAGAACTACGCCGCAAGGGGCTGGTTCCGGACTCCTCCGGGGCCAGTCCTTTTGGTTTAACCTGGCCTCGTTTCGTGTTCAATGGAGGACGTGAGAATCTAGGCCCACCTTGAACGAGTCGAAGTCGGGTCATTTGCGGTCTCTGAGGAATTCGTCCTTTAGGTGCCCGAAGACCTGCTCGGTCGCGCGGTTGTCGAGGCGTCTGCCCTTTAGCGACATGCTCTGCACGATGCCGGGCGCCTCAAGCCTTATCACCCATCCCGCGCGCCGGTGCTGCCAGCCCATGTCGTTTTGCAGCGCGCGGGCGCTGATCGAGGTGGTCGGGGGCAATCGACGCGATCCGCGGATGACCCTGCGATGGCACGGTTCGGTCTTAACCTCAGAGCATTCTTATTTTTGGTTGCCGTTCTGGGCATCTGTGGTACAGTAGCCCTGCGCAAAGGCGCAATCCCTTAACAGCTTAATCAGCCCGGTTGGTATCCGGGATATATTGTGCACAATGCCTCAGGTGAGGTTGACGCCCGTAGGCGTGTAGCCCGAGGCCAAAACAGAAAGACGAGAGCACAGTGGCTGAAGAACAGCAAGATGAATTGAATTTCGATACTCCGACTGCAGGCGAGGCTCCGGCCGAGGAAAAGCCGGCTAAGAAGCCCGCAACACGCGCGCGCCGCCGCAAGGTCGCTGCCGAGGATGCGTCGGCGACCGGGGATGCCTCGGCTGACACCGCGGCCGCTCCCAAGAAGCGCGCGACCCGTAAGCCCCGCGCCAAGAAGGTCGAGGAGGCTCAAGCCGAGCCCGCCGAAGCCCCCGTGTCTGACGAGATCGCGCAGGCCCGCGCCCTCGCGCAGATCAGCCAGGCCGCTGTTGCCCGTCGCGAGCGCGCCCGAGCCGAAGCTGCGGCCGAGACGGTTGCCGAGGGCGGAGCTGCGGCAGAAGAGGCCGCGTCCGCACCCAAGAAGCGTGCGACCCGCAAGCCCCGTGCCAAGAAGGCGGATGCTGCTGCAGAGACACCGGTGACTGACGCGCCCGATGCGCTCATCGAGGTTCCTGCGGCCGCTTCTGATGCTCCTGCCGAGGAGGCTCCGCGCCCGCGCCGCCGTCGTGCCGTCAAGGCCGCTGACGATGCCGCTGCCGAGAAGGCGCCTGCAGGCGAGACCGGTGAGCAGGCTTCCGGCGACTCCGATGCGGGCGCCGTCGAGGCACCCAAGCAGGACGTGCGCCCCGGGCGCCGTCGCCGTGCCGAGGCCGAGAAAGCCGTTGCCGGCGAAGGCGACAAGGCCGTCGACGACAAGCGGGCCGCAAAGGGCGCCGAGCAGGATACGGGCGATGAGAGCGGCAACCGCCGCCGCCAGCGCGATCGTCGCAACAACAATGACCGCAACAACAACGGCAACAACGGCGGCGAGCGCAACGATCGCGGCGGCCGCAACAACAAGCGCGACCGCAAGAACCGCAACAACCGCTTTAACGTTCCGAGCGAGCCCACGCTCACGCGTGATGAGCTCTCGGGCATGAAGGTCGCCGAGCTCCGCGAGAAGGGCAAGGAGCTCGACCTTGACGTGACCGGCAAGAAGAAGGCCGACCTCATCGAGGAGATCTATCTCACCGCAGCACGCCTTGAGGGCTTCCGCGAGATCGAGGGCATTCTCGACCTCGCCAACGACGGCCACGGCTATATTCGCGCGCACGGTTATATGCCGAGCCGCGACGACGCCTTCGTGCCTGCCAATCTCGTGCGCGGAGCCCGCCTGCGCGCCGGCGACCTGGTTGCGGGCACCCTGCGTCCCTCGCGCGCCAACGACAAGTTCCCGGGCCTCGCCAAGATCAAGACGGTCAACGGCCTCGACCCCGAGGAGATTCGCCGCCGCCCCAAGTTCAACGAGCTCACGCCGATCTATCCCAACGAGCCTCTCAAGATGGAACACGGCAAGGATTCCATCACCGGGCGCGCCATCGACATCGTGAGCCCGATCGGCAAGGGCCAGCGCGGCCTCATCGTCTCGCCGCCCAAGGCCGGCAAGACCACCATCCTCAAGAAGATCTGCCAGTCGATCTCGGTCAACAACCCCGAGGTGCATCTGATCTGCCTGCTCGTGGACGAGCGCCCCGAGGAGGTCACCGACATGGAGCGCTCCATCAAGGGCGACGTCGTGGCCTCGACCTTCGACATGCCGGCCGACAACCACACGCGCGTGTCCGAGCTCGTGATCGAGCGCGCCAAGCGCATCGTCGAGATGGGCGGCGACGTCGTGGTGGTGCTCGACTCCATCACCCGCCTTGCGCGCGCCTACAACCTGGCCGCCCCCGCCTCGGGCCGCATTCTCTCGGGCGGCGTGGATTCCGCCGCGCTCTATCCGCCCAAAAAGTTCCTGGGCGCCGCGCGCAACATCGAGAACGGCGGCTCGCTCACCATCCTCGCCTCCGCGCTCGTCGAGACCGGCTCCAAGATGGACGAGGTCATCTTCGAGGAGTTCAAGGGCACGGGCAACATGGAGCTCAAGCTCGACCGTGATCTCGCCGATCGTCGCATCTTCCCGGCCATCGACCCGGTGGCGTCGGGCACGCGCAACGAGGATCTGCTCGTCGACGAGTCCATGCGCCCGTTCGTATGGGGCATCCGCCGCATTCTCGCGAACATGAACAACACGGAGCGCGCGGCGGCCTCGTTTATCAAGGGCCTCAAGAACACCGATACCAACCAGGAATTCCTCATCCGCACGGCCAAGAAGGCCCAGGATCTGTAGTTCTACGTAGAGCTATCTGAAAATCGATAAGAGCGGCCGTCCGGCAATCGCGTTTTGCGAGAGGTGGGCGGCCGTTATTTGCATACGGAGAGATCGATGGGGGAGCGTTCGCGCTGTCGCGCTGCCGTGCCGGCGAGTATCTCGGCGGGCGCGCGATCCGGCGTGCTTGCCGAGAAGCAGCGCTAAGCCGTGGTCTTTCCGTCAAAGCCCGTGCGCCGTCGTGCCGACATGCGAAAATAGCTGCGTTTGTTTGCAAGACCCCGACCTCATGGAGAGATATGGCGGAGTTCATTTACCAGATGTACCAGGCACGCAAAGCGCACGGCGAGAAGGTCATCCTCGACGACGTGACCCTGAGCTTTTATCCCGGCGCCAAGATCGGCGTCGTGGGCCCCAACGGCATGGGCAAGTCGACCCTGCTCAAGATCATGGCCGGCATTGAGGAGGTCTCCAACGGCGAGGCGCGTCTGACCCCGGGCTATACCGTGGGTATCCTCCAGCAGGAGCCGCCGCTCGACGACGATAAAACCGTCATCGAGAACGTGCGCATGGCCTTTGGCGACGTGATTGCCAAGGTCGACCGATTCAACAAGATCGGCGAGGAGATGTGCGACCCCGACTGCGACATGGATGCCCTCATGGCGGAGATGGGCCGTCTGCAAGACGAGATCGATGCGGTGGATGGCTGGGATATCGATTCCAAGCTCGGTCAGGCCATGGACGCGCTGCAGCTTCCTGATTCCGATATGCCGGTGAACGTGCTCTCGGGCGGCGAGCGCCGTCGCGTGGCCCTCTGCAAGCTTTTGCTCGAGGCGCCCGACCTGCTGCTCCTCGACGAGCCCACCAACCATCTCGACGCAGAGTCGATCCTTTGGCTCGAGCACTTCCTCCACAACTACCAGGGTGCCGTGCTCGCCGTCACGCACGACCGCTACTTCCTCGACAACGTTGCCGAGTGGATCTGCGAGGTCGACCGCGGTCATCTCTACCCCTACAAGGGCAACTACTCCACCTATCTCGAGACCAAGGCCGCGCGCATCGAGGCGCAGGGCAACCGCGATGCCAAGCTCGCCAAGCGCATGGAGGCAGAGCTCGAGTGGGTGCGCAGTTCGCCCAAGGCGCGTCAGGCAAAGAACAAGGCACGTCTGGCCCGCTACGAGGAGATGGAAGCCGAGGCTCGCGCGAGCCAGAAGCTCGACTGGACCGATATCCGCATTCCCGTGGGCCCGCGCCTGGGCAACAAGGTTCTCGAGGCACACCATCTGCACAAGGAGTTCGACGGACGCGTGCTCATCGACGATCTGTCGTTCACCCTGCCGCGCAACGGCATCGTGGGCGTGATCGGCCCCAACGGCGTCGGTAAGACCACGCTGTTCAAGACCATCGTGGGGCTAGAGCCGCTGACCTCGGGCGAGCTCGAGATCGGCGAGACCGTCAAGATCAGTTACGTCGACCAGAACCGCTCCGGCATAGACCCCGATAAAAACCTCTGGGAGGTCGTCTCCGACGGACTCGACCACATGATGGTGGGCGAGACCGAGGTGCCGAGCCGTGCCTACGTGGCGAGCTTTGGCTTTAAGGGCCAGGACCAGCAGAAGCGCGCCGGCGTACTCTCGGGCGGCGAGCGCAACCGTCTGAACCTCGCGCTCACCCTCAAGCAGGGCGGCAACCTGCTGCTGCTCGACGAGCCCACGAACGACCTCGACGTCGAGACGCTCTCGTCGCTCGAGTCGGCGCTGCTCGAGTTCCCGGGTTGCTCGGTGGTCATCAGCCACGACCGTATGTTCCTCGACCGCGTAGCCACGCATATCCTCGCGTGGGAGGGCACCGACGAGAATCCCGGCAACTGGTACTGGTTCGAGGGCAACTTCGAGGCCTACCAGGAGAACCGCGTGGCGCGCCTGGGCGAGGACGCCGCGCAGCCGCACCGCATCCACCGCAAGCTCACGCGCGACTAGGACGCGACGTCTATGGGGGAGCAGAAGAGAGAACTCGAAACGGGCGGACGGAGCGCTTTGGAG
>CAVCLY010000095.1:0-5411 GCA_963603165.1 Faecalibacterium prausnitzii | reverse complement strand
CACATAGGGAATACCGCAGACCTCGAGCGCCCCCTGCACGGTGCCGTCCTCGCCACCCTGGCCATGGAGCGCCGGGAGCGCCACATCGACCTCGAGCTCGGCGAACTCGCCGTCGACGAGCTCGAGCAGGCCGCCGCGAGCCTCCTTGGCCGAGCCCGGGATCAGAACGACCGGGTTGACGTCATGCTCCTCCCAGGCACCCGTGACCACGTCGGCCACATCGCCCGTGTAGTGGAACCAGGCGCCGTTGCGGTCGATGCCGATGAGGACGGGATTGTACTTGGCGGAATCGAGTGCCGAGATAACGTTATCGGCCGACTTGAGCGAGATATCGTGCTCGGTGGAGATGCCACCGAAGAGAATAGCGACGTTCACCATGGGGGTACCTTTCAGCTGCAAAACGAACGCGCGGCCGCAAGGCACGCGCGCACTCAAACAGAGGTCATTATAGCCGGAGCGCGCGGACACAAATGCACCCCTCACGCGAACGGTACAATGACGCTCGCAAAGAAACCGTGCCCCCGATGCCGACAACCCGAGAGGATCCTGCCCAGATGCCGAACGCGTTCACGCTCATCGTACGCACGCCCGCGGGCGACGAGATTCCCGTGCATGTCGTGCGCAAGCGTGTGAAGAACATCAACTTGCGCGTGCGCCCCGACGGATCGGTGCGCCTGAGCGCGCCCCTGCGCGCGAGCGATGCGCGTATCGATGACTTTCTCGCACGGCATGCGTCGTGGCTCGCCTCGCATGTCGAGCGCGCACGCGCCAAGGCTGCGGCGAGCCCGAGCGGCGATGCGGGCGCTCAGGGGGCAACGCGACCCGAGAGCATCGCCCTTTGGGGCAAGGCGCTCCCCTGCTCCGAGGTTCTCGGGACTGGTACCGACGATCTTTCGGACGAGGAGCTCATCGGGCGCATCCAGGCGTTCCATAAGCAAACGGTCGAGGACGCGCTGCCCGCGATCGTGCGCGAACTCGAGGCCGCCATGGGGCTCCATGCCGAGCGCTGGACCGTGCGCTCCATGACGACACGTTGGGGCTCGTGCACGCCCAAGCGCAAAACGATCCGCATCGCCCTGCAGCTCGCTGCCTGGCCGCCCGAGTGCCTACAGATGGTGGTCGCCCACGAGCTCGTGCATCTTATGGAGCCGAGCCATAACGCGCGCTTCCATATGCTGCTCGACACCTACTGTCCAGACAACCGCGCCGCCACGCAACGCCTCAAAAGACCGGCTGCAGACGGCCTTAAATCTACTTAAACCCCAGCTTAGCGCTAATTTAGATTGCCCCGGCGCACGTCTTGGCGTTATGTCGCGACGGTATAACCAAGGTGTAGACAAGATGCACCCCCTAAGCGAAGGGATCACCATGAAGCGCAACGAGACGAACGCGAGCAGGCCGCGCGCCATCAAGATCACCCACGGCACCGTCGCCATCGTCGCCGGGCTCTCGCTCATCGCGGGCGGCGGCGCGGGAGCGGCATTCGCCTATGTTCACGGCACCGGCAGCAGCCCGTCGGCCACCACACAGAGCACGACGGGGATGCAGCAGGGCGGTGCGGGCGGCGCCGACACCATGAGCTTCGACTACTCCGGCAGCTACACCGCCGCCCTCACGGCCGATGGCGAGGACGAGAGCTCCGAGGGCGAGACCTACACGGCCACCGACTCCGACCAGAACGCCGCACTAGCCCAGAACGGCGGCACGCTCACCCTCGAGAACGCCCTGTTGCAAAAATCGGGTGACGACACCGATGGCGACCGCTGCAACTTCTACGGCGTGAACTCCATCCTCACCGCCGTGGGCGAAGGGTCTACCGCGTATGTGAGCGACTCGAGCCTTGCCGCCACGAGCGCGGGTTCGAACGGCGTCTTTGCCACCGACAACGCCTCTGCATACGTATCGAATACCTCGATCGACACGACATCCGACAACTCGCGCGGCCTCGACGCTACCTATGGCGGCACCATCATCGCCGACAAGGTCGATATAACCACGGCCGGCAACCACTCAGGCGGCATCGCCACCGACCGCGGCGGCGGAAACATCTCCGTCACCGATTCGAGCGTGTCCACGCAGGGCTCCGGCTCGCCCATCCTCTACTCCACCGGCGACATCGAGGTCGAGGGGCTTACCGGCACGGCGAGCGGCTCGCAGATCGCCGGCATGGAGGGCCTCAACACCATCCTCATCAAGAACTCGACGCTCACGAGCACGCAGACCGGCAAGACCGCCTCGGACCCCATAGCCGACGGCATCATCATCTACCAGTCGACCTCGGGAGATGCCGAATCGACCACCGGTGACGCCGCGACGTTCCAGGCCGTGGACTCCACGCTCTCCTCGGCCATCGAGTCGGGATCGATGTTCTATCTCACCAACACGAACGCGGATATCGTGCTCAAGAACACCGAGCTCGACTTCGATAGCAGCAAGGCGGCGCTCCTCACAGCGGCCGGCAACGACTCCAACAACTGGGGACAAGCCGGGTCGAACGGCGCGACCGTAACCTTTACCGGCATCAACCAAACGCTCGAGGGCGATATCGCGGCCGACACCATCTCGACCGTGAACGTGTTCCTCACCAAAAAGACCACCTGGACGGGCACCGCATCCATCACCGAGAACGCGAACGGCTCCACGAGCGACGCACCGATCACCGTCAATGTGGACAAAACCTCTACCTGGGTCGTCACCGAGAGCTGCACGGTCTCGAACCTGAACGTGGACGATGGCGGCAACATCGTCGATGCAAACGGCAAGACCGTGACGATCGTCGCCGACGGCAAAACGGTCGTTGAGGGGGCGAGCGACATCACCGTGACCGTCGAGGGTAGCTACACCACGAGCGTTGAGACGACGAGCGCCAACAAACTCGCGAGCAAGACCATCGACCGCACCGAGTTCGACGACAAATACGGTACCTCGACCGCCTTCAGCATGAAGGAGTAAGCAGACCGCCGCAAAAGAGGGAAACGCCCGAGAGCCTTGTCGGCTTCGGGCGTTTCCCCTTATCTGCATAAACGCACGATTTCACGGATTCGGCCCGCGATCTTGGCGGAGAGACCGAGCCGAGGTGCGCGAATGCCGCTCCCCCGAGCGCGCCCCGCCGTTAGCGCGTGCGCTCGATCTCGACGCCGACGCTCTTGAGCGGAAGCCCGATCGGCGCCCAGGGCTTCTCGAGCTTGACGCGCACACCGAGAAGCGTCGGATAGGTATCGAGAAGCTCGGTGGCCAGGCCCTCGGCCGCGGCCTCGATCAGCTTAAAGGTGTTCTCGCGCAGGAACTCATCGGCCCGATGGCACACGCGGCCGTAGTCGATCGACACCTCCAGGTCGTCACGCGTGCCCGCGCGATGCAGGTCCGCAAAAAGCGTGAGAGATACGACGAACTTCTGGCCGAGCGCGTTCTCCTCGGGGTAGACCCCGTGGTTCGCAAAGACCTCGAGACCCTCGATCTGAATCTTGTCGGCGCGTGTGAGGTCCACGCGCTGCGGACGCACGATCGACGTGCGCCGCACGAGCGAGCCGGCCGCGCGCTTGGCGAGCTCCGCCCCCTCTACAGCCGTGGCCCTCTCAGGCAGACGACGTTTCTTTGCCATACCGATCACTCCTCAGTTACAGGCGAATAGACAGGTTCTTTTTGCTGTCGGACCAGTTGCAGGTGTCGGCGGCGGCGCAAGCAAAGCACGCACGCGACGCCTTGTCGGCCTCAAAGAGCAGGCGCTCGAGCGTGGCCGCCCCCGTTCGCGCCCGACGGTGCCCCGCGATCGCCGCGCAAATCTCATCGATCTCGCGACGGGAAAAGCCCGCCTCGCGCGGCAGGCCCTCGAGCACCGCACGCGCGATCCGCTCCCCGGCAGCATCATGAGGTATACCCCGAACGTATTGCTCCGCTTTGCCGATATCGTGGAGAAGCGCGGCAGCATACACGATCTCGCGGTCGAGACCGAGCCCTTCCTCCAGGCAGCGGATCCACATGATGCGCGCCACGTCGAGCAGATGCTCAAGACCATGGCGGCAATATGCGCGATCGCGCTCGAGCTCGACCAGCCGTTTCAGATTTTCTTGATAGAGCGCGCTCGCCCAGATGGCGTCGACGCGCGGCATCGGCGACGGTTCCCTCGGCGGCAGCCCGGAGGCAAGGTCCACGGCTAGCGCCCCAGCATGCGGAAAAAGCGCTCCTCGAGCGCGGGGTCCGCCTCAAAACAACCCCGGCGCGCGAGCGTGACGGTCTTGGTGCCGGGTTTTTGCACGCCGCGCATCGTCATGCACATATGCTCCGCCTCGATGAGCACGATAGCGCCCTGCGGTGCCAGGCGCTCCATCATCGCGTCGGCGATCTGCGCGGTGAGCTGCTCCTGCAGCTGAAGGCGACGCGCGAAGACCTCGACCGTTCGCGCGAGCTTTGAGAGACCGGCAACGCGGCCGTTCGGTACGTAGCCGATGGCCACCGTGCCGTAAAAGGGCAGCAGATGGTGCTCGCAGAGGGAGTGGAACGTGATGTCGCGTTCGATTACCAGGTCGTTCGAGGAGACGCCGAACGTCTTGGAGAGATGCTCCGAGGCGTCCGATTCCATACCGCCCGCGAGCTCCGCCCACATGCGCGCCACGCGGTCGGGCGTTTCGAGGAGCCCTTCACGATCCGGGTCCTCACCGATGCCCTCGAGCAGCAGGCGCGCGGCCCTCTTGACCTTTTCTTGATCGACCATGCCGTTGCCCCTAATCCATCGCGTGCGTGCTGTAAACGCTCTCATCATGCCACAGCTCCACGCATGCGGCGAGAGGCCGGTCCAGGGCCGCAGCACGATCGCGCGTGGCGCCCAGATCGATCAAGCGTTGATTCGACGATCCGCGAAAACGCAGGGTTATGTCGTAAAGGTCCTGCACAAAGGGTCCGTCGACCAGAATGTCGATGCATGCGAGCAGACGCTCGGTGGCTTCGGTATGGTGGCGCCCGCCCGGCATGAGCTCATCGAGCGTGTCCCCGGTGTAGCACCAGATGGTCTTGCCGCCGCCGCGAGGAAAGCGCTCGCGCACGCGCTCGACGAACTCCACGAGCCCCGCTTGGTTCTCGGGCTCCATCGGCTCGCCGCCGAGAATCGAGAGGCCGTCGCAAAACGCCGGCTCCAAGCTCTCGATGATCTCGTCCTCGACCTCGCGGGTAAAGGGCTCCCCCGCCGCAAAGTTCCACGCGACCTCGTTGAAGCAGTTCTTGCACCCCCGGCGGCACCCGCTCACAAAGAGCGACGTGCGCACGCCCTCGCCGTTGGCGATATCCGAGTACTTGATCGTGGCGTAGTTCATGGGGACCTACAGATGCAGCACGCGATCGCGGATCTCCTCGGTGCGGCCCTGGTTCCAGAACTGCGTGCCGATGTATCCGCAGGTGCGGCGCGCCACGTTCATCTT
>CAVCLY010000094.1:0-5518 GCA_963603165.1 Faecalibacterium prausnitzii | reverse complement strand
CGCGGCTCGCGTACCAGGCGCTCGCGATGCGCGGGTACTTGGTGGCCACGCGCAGGCTGCCGCGCCGCGCGTAGTTGCGCTCGGCCTCGCCCGCGCGCCACGCCGGCTCGGCCTCGATAAACGTGCAGGCGCCATAGCCCAGGTCAACGAGCTGCAGCAGGTTGAGGTCGGCCTCGATGAGCGAGTCGCGCCCGCAGATGCCGCAGTCGGCGCCGCCGCAGCCCACAAAGGCCGGGGCGTCGCTCGGGCGCACGATGATGAACTCGATCTCGCCGATGTTCTCGGCGCCCTCGCGCGTGTCGCGGCCGCGCACGATCAGATGGCGGCCCGGGTCGCGGAGTTCCGAGGCGTCGATGCCCGCGGCCGCGAGGACCTCGAGCGTGTCGGCCTTGAGCGAACCCTTGGGAACGGCGATGCGCAGCGGCCCCTCGGCCGAGACGCCCACGGCATGGTCGCCGTCGGCAATGGCCTCGACCGCCGTGCGCGCGGCCTCCAGGCGCTCGAGCGAGAAGGCAAAGCCCGCCGCCGGAACCTCGGCATCGGCGCCGAACGCGCCGGTGAAGATCGAGTCGTAGCGGCCACCCGAGCCCACCGGGTCGGGCAGGTTGCCGGCATAGGCCTTGAGCACAAGGCCCGTGTAGTAGTCGAACGAGTTCATGATGGAAAAGTCGAACGAGAGCGCCTGCGCGTCTTCCGCCGCAAGGCCGCTGAGGAGCTCGCGGAGCTCCGTGGTCACGGAGCCGGCAACGCCCGCCGCAGCGAGCAGCTCGTCCACGCGGTCGAGCACCTCAACGCCGCCCGCCAGGCGCGGAAGCTCGCAGATGGCCCGCTTGATCGCCGCGTCCTCGGCGCTCTCGGCCACGCGGGCATCGAGTCCCACCAGGTCGTTGGCGTGCACGAACGCGAGCGCGTCGGCCGCGAGCGCGCGATCGCCGCAGCGCTCGAGCAGCTCCTTGAACGGGCGCACGCTGCCGCAGATGATCTTGATCCGGGGCAGCTCGAGCGCGCGGACCGCCTCGAGCACGAGCGCCACGAGCTCAACGTCGGCCGCGGTGCCGCCCTCGCCGATCAGCTCAAAGCCGAGCTGCGTGAACTGGCGCGAGCCGCCGGTACCGCGCTGGCACTCACGCACGACCGGGGCCTCGTAGCGCAGGCGGAGCGGCAGGTCGGCCGCCTTCATGCGCGTGGCCACCAGCCTCACAATCGGGAGCGTGTTGTCGGGCCTCACCACGAGCAGGCGCCCGTCGTCGTCAAAGAGCTTGAACGGAGTGTCGGCAACGCGGCCGCCCTCCTCGAGCGAGCCCTTGTCCTCCAAAAGCGGCGTCTCAACGGGCAGGTAATGGTGCCCCCTCAGGCAGCCCTTCACCGTCAGCGCGATCTCCTCGCGCGCCTGAGCCTCCTCGGGCAGGATGTCGCGGAATCCCCACGGTGTGGCCGTCATCTCAGTTACGCCCCTCTCCGTTCGTGCACGTTCGCATGCGTTTTAGACAAATCGACCGACCCTACGGTCGGTCGGCTCCGCATACTTTAGCATACTAGAGTGCTCGCGGGGATGATGTTCGTTCCACCACGCCGATCACATGGTGCAGAGCACCGTGATGAGCGGAATCGTGATAACCGAGAAGACGATTGACAAAAAGGTGCCCTGCATCATGGGGAGCGCGTCTTTGTTGTAGCGGATGCAGTAGAGCGTGCCGAGGCTGCCCACGGGCATGGCCATCTCGAGCACGAGCGTGGTGATGAACAGCGGGTTCACGCCGGGCAAGAGCAGGCGGACGAGCACCAGGCCCGCGAGCGGAACGAGCACCAGGCGCCCCGCGCAGGCCACGTAGGCGCGCCAGTTGGTGATCATCTGGCGCGCGTCGTACTTGGCGATGGAGGAGCCCACGAGCAGCAACGCGCACGGGGTGTTCATGTTGCCCACGATCGAGATGGAATCGCCGAGCACGCCCCAGTCGTTGAGCCCGGTGAGCGAGATCGCAAGGACGGCCACGCTCGCAATGAGCGTGGGCGACTTTATGCAGCTCAGCAGGTTCGACTTGAGGGCGCGCGCGCCGTCGTCGGTCCCCGCAAAGAGCATCACGCCCACGGTGAACATCACGAGGTTGGCGGGGATCAGGCCCACCGCCGCATAGAAGAGCGCCTGCTTGCCCAGGATCGACTCGATCACAGGGAACCCGATGAACCCGGCGTTGCCGAAGATCACGACGAATCGGTAGACGCCCCGAACGTCGCGCTCCGCCTTCAGGGCGCCCACGAGCACAAAGGCAACGACGATCGCCGCCGCGTAGAGCAGCGCGGCGATGAACATGATCGTGAAGGTCTCGGCGGGACTCGGCAGCTCCACGTCGCCCAGGGCAGACGAAAGCGTGAGGCACGGCATGGCAACCTGCAGCAGCAGGCGCGAGAGCTCGCTCTCAAAATCGGGCTTCATAAAGCCGATCTTGGCGATGCCCCACCCCAGCAAAATGGGGAGCGACACCTTGACCATAACCAACGCCACGCTAAGAAAATCCATCCTGTGCCTCTGTCTCGTTGTAAGAATTCCCGGGGTTCAGTCTAATCGCGCTCGGCGGAGGCGGGCAAGGGGAGCACGGGGCAAGCGCGGCTCAAGCAACGTTGCGGCAACATGGGGAGCAAAACGGGGCGCAAAAATGCCGTACAAAACCGCCCCGCCGTACGAAACTCCCGAGAATGCACGATTGATTTTGGACTCGGCGAGTAGCCGGCTCTGAATTGGCAGCATTTGCCCAGTTGGCGGCTCGCAGATTTTGTCCGCTACTCGGCAAACCGCGATTCAATCGTGCATTCTCGCGAGTTCGGTTCTAAGTCCAGACTAGGAGCGGCTGCCGGACACCCTTTTGCGCCCCACTTTGCGCTCGGACGCCCTCGCACCCACTTCGCACTCCGCTTTGCGCTCGGACGTCCGTCCGCCTGGTATTCGACCCCGCCAAACCACCTGGCCCACAGCAGTCCGTCCGCCCGGCCCTTGCCCGCACCTGCCCGCTTGGACAAAATCGAGCAGCCAGTTGCGCGGCTAGCGTCGGGCCACGCTGTCCTTGATGATCAGCTTGGGTTTGAGCGTCTCCTCCACCGGCTTGGTTTTGCCCACGCTCAGGTTCTTGAGCATGAGCGCGAGCGCGTGGCTGGCGAGCTCGGCCGGGTCCTGCTCGATGGCGGTGAGCGCCGGCTCAAAGAGCACGTCGGCCGCGCTGTTGTCGTAGCTCACCATGGAGTAGTCGGCAGGAACGCGCTTGCCCATCTCGTGCAGGCGCTTGAGCAGCCCGAGCGCGATGTTGTCGGAACTCGCAAAGATCGCGGTGGCGTTGGTGGCGAGCACACCCTCGGCCGCCTCGTAGGCGCTCTGGATGTAGTACTCGCTCTCGAACTCGAGCCGTGCGTCGATCGGCACGCCGGCCTCGCGCAGCGCGCGCTCGTAGCCCACGAGTCGTTTGCGGCCGGTAACGGAGCGGCGGGCGTTGACCATGCAGGCTATGCGCCGGTGGCCCTGTTCGAGCAGGTGCTTGGTGGCCATGTAGCCGCCGAGCTCGTGGTCGAACATCACCTTGTCGCAGGCGAGCCCCTCGATCGCGCGGTCGACCATCACCACGGGCACGGCAATGCGCCCGAGCTCCTCGCGCAGCGACCGGTCGTCCGAGATCTCGTCGCCCACGACCATGAACACGCCGTCGACCCCGCGGGTCACGAGCTGGTGCAAAAGATCGAGGTCGCTCTCGGGCAGGCCGCCCGAGTTGGTGATAAAGAGGCCGTAGCCTTGCTCGCGACAGCAGCTCTCGAGGTTGCTCGCGAGCGCCGCGAAAAAGCGACTCTCGATGTTGGGGACGATGATGCCGAGCGTGCGCGACTCGCGCATGACCAGGCTGCGGGCGATCTGGTTGGGCACGTAGTGCTCGCGCGCGGCAACCTCCTTGATACGCCGGCGGTTCTCCTCCGAGATGCGGCACGGCCGGTTGTTGAGCACGAGCGAAACCGACGAGGGCGAAAGCCCCACCTCGCGGGCGATCTCTTTGAGCGTCACCTTGTTGGGCATGCTTAACCTCCCGCGTTCGCGCATACGGCAAGAATTATAGGCGCGGCGTTTACCAAAACATGGTCAAGCCCGTTACCATATCCGCCAACGGCGCAAACCGTGCCGCAAAGCGCTACCGCAGCAGGGCGCGCGGCGGCCTTATTCAGCGTCTGCCGAGCGCAGCCCCGCTGCATGCGCCTGCACCCATAGGGTATATTCGGGTGGCACATCAAACAGCATATGCAAGGCGGTCAACCATGCACGAATACGACTTTTTCAACGAGGACTTTCTCTGCGCGCTCGCCGGTGCCACCGACGAGGACTCCGTGCTCATGAGCGAGCCCATGCGCGAGCACACCACGTTCAAGATCGGCGGTGCGGCCGACGTCGTGGTGGCCCCGCGCTCAGTCGATGCCGCCGTGCGCGCGCTCGACATCTGCTATCGCTGCGACATTCCGCTGACCGTCGTGGGCAACGGCTCCGACCTGCTGGTGGGCGATAAGGGCATCCGCGGCGTTGTGCTGCTGCTGCGCGAGAACCTGAGCGACATCAAGGTCGAGGGCACGCGCGTCACGGCCGAGGCCGGCGCCCTGCTGCGCGACGTGGCGCTCGCCGCGGCCGACGCCGGACTCACCGGCATGGAGCCGCTCTGGGGCATCCCCGCCTCGGTGGGCGGCGCCTGCTTTATGAACGCCGGGGCCTACGACGCCACCTGCAGCCAGGTGCTCGAGTCGGTGCGCGTGTACGTTCCCGCCCGCAAGAGCGACGACGGTCTGCGCGGCAGCGGGCGCATTCTCGAGTTCGACACGAGTGAGCTCGCCATGGGCTACCGCAAGAGCCGCATTCAGGACGAGGGCTGGATCGTGCTCTCGGCCACGTTCGGGCTCGCTCCGGGCAACGAGGCCATGATCCGCGCCGACATGGACACCTACCGGCAAAAGCGCGAGGACAAGCAGCCCCTCGAGCTGCCGAGCGCCGGCTCGACCTTTAAGCGCCCCGAGGGCCACTTTGCCGGCAAACTCATCATGGACGCGGGGCTTCGCGGCTACACCGTGGGCGGTGCACAGGTATCTGAGAAGCACTGCGGCTTTGTGGTGAACACGGGAGATGCCACCGCAGCCGACGTGAACGCGGTGATCGAGCACGTGCAGGCCGAGGTCAAGCGTCAGTTCGATGTTGAGCTCGAACCCGAGGTCCGCCGCATCGGCGAGTTCGCCTAACACGCGAGGGACCGCCCGGCGCGCCCCAACAGCAGCACGCCCCAACAGCAGCGCGCCCCGATAACAGCGTAAGCCAAACGCAACGCAAAAAGGAGAAGGCCCGTGGGCCTTCTCCTTTTTTCTGGGAACTCACCTGCAAGGGATCTGCTGCACGGAACGCGTGTTGCGACCAAGCTGCCCCGCGATCCGGCGCGCATGCGGGCAGCCCCTCATGGCGGGTGTTCTCGATTCGCTCAAGAGCGTCCGCTTCAGTCGGTGGGGTCGGATG
>CAVCLY010000093.1:0-5761 GCA_963603165.1 Faecalibacterium prausnitzii | reverse complement strand
TGATGTTCAAGAAGAACTGGTCGGTGTCGGCCAGGAACTGGATGACCTGCTCCTTTTCGGCAGCGTCCCACTCCATGCGGGTGATGAGCGGCGCCACCTCCTTGAGGAGGCACAGAGACGCGGCGATGTTTCGCTGGTGGAACTCGTCGCCCATGGTGATGGCCTTGGCCACCAGGACGTTGAGGTTGATGCCGCCCTCTTTAAGCTTGAGCGCGGCGGAGAGCACCGGGCCCAGGACGTCGCGCATCCAGCGCAGACGGTTCACGACCTCCTCGGAGTAGGCGCCAAAGCGCAGCACCTTGCCGATGCCCTCGTTCATGGTGCAGTAGCCCACCGTGCCGTCCACGCGGTTCTCGACCACCACGAGCGGCATGTGCATGGAGGTGATGCCGCCCATGGGGCCCACGGCGTGGACGTGATGGCACGGGATGAACTTGACCTCGCCGCTCTCGAGCAGGGCGCGGGCGTCGGCCTCGTTGTCGGCCCACTCCTCAAAGAGCACGGCACCCACGCAGGAGCCCTGCATCGGGTCGGTCATGTGGCTGTACTCGATGGGCGGGCCGGCGTGCAGGATGACCTTGCCGTTGATCTCGGGGATGAGCTCGTGGGCCGGGCGCACGTCGACGAGGAACGGCTGGCTCGCGCGGAAGCGCTCGATGATCCGGTCGTTCTGCTCGTCGATCTCGTCGTGGCGGGCGAGTTCGGTGAGCAGGTGAATCATGCGCTTGTTGCCGCCGGCCATGGGCTTCCAGCTGTACTGAACAGCCTTGGCGCCGTGAGCGAGCAGCGGGTCCACGAAGCTCTCGACGCCGACGTTGATGATGCGGGGCTTGGTGGTGAGCAGCTCCATGACGGCCTCGGAGGGCTCGGGCAGCGGCGAGTCGTCGTGGACGGTGTAGGCGACGGTCTCACGGTCGGCCTCGGCGAAATCGACGCCCTTCATGGCCAGCGCGGCACGGACGGCGCGGGCGTTGCTCGGCTCCACGACGGCGCCGGCGTCGGCGAGGATCTTCACGGAGCGGTCGTAGTCCTGCGGGTCGTGGCTCGTGCCAACGACGGTGCCGACAAAGTGCAGCTCGCGACCTTCGGCGCGCGCCGCCTCCATGCACTCGGAGATGACGGGGGCAAGCTCGGTGGCCATATCGGGGTGGCAGCCGTAGCCGAGCACGCAGTCGAAGACGATGACGCCGGTAGTTTCCTTGGCGGCGTACTCGCGCATCATGCGAACGCGGACCTCGGGGTCGATCATGGGGTGCGGGCGGCCCTGGGTGTAGACGTCGTCACCCAGGTCGATGACGTCGTAGCCGCCGTGGCGCAGCATGTAGCCGTCCTCCTTGATGATGTGGCCGAGCTCGAGCGCCTCGGTGATCATCATTGCGGCCTCGCCGGCCAGCGTGCCGCCAGAGTAGAGGCCCACGACCGTCTTGTCAGCGGCAAGCGGCTGGTCGACGACGAGGTCGAGCGGCTCGCAGTAGTTCTTCTTGACCTCGCGGCCGGCAGCCAGGTCGACGGCGATCTGGGCGCACTCCTCGAGGGTGTGAGCGAGGTGGACGTGGCCCAGGTGAGCCTCGGGCTTCTCGCCGATGAAGATGGCGACGACGGGCTTCTCGCACTTCTCGAGAAGGTCGACGACCTCGTCGCGGACCTCAGGCGCGGGCGGCTTGGAGATGACGCAGATGACGTCGGTGGCGTCGTGGTTCTCGAGCGCCACGATGGCGTCCTTCACGGTAACGGCGCCGACCTTGGCATTGAGGTCACGGCCGCCGGTGCCGATGGCGTGGACGCAGCCGCCGCCGAGGCGGTCGATAGCGCAGGTGACCTCCTGGATGCCGGTGCCGGAGGCGCCGACGATGCCGATGTTGCCGGGGTTGATGACGTTGGTGAAGGCCACGGGCACGGAGCTGATCACGCCGGTGCCGCAGTCGGGGCCCATGAACAGCAGACCCTTCTCGTGGGCCTTCTGCTTCAGGCGCACCTCGTCCTCGAGGGCGACGTTGTCGGTGAAGGAGAAGACGTTGAGGCCCAGGTCAAGGGCGCGCTCGAGCTCGGGGGCGGCGTACTCGCCGGGGATGGAGAAGAGGGCCAGGTTGGCGTCGGGAAGCGCCGCCACGGCCTCCTCCCAGGAGGTGGCCACGGTGCTGCCGGCATCGCCGGACTTCTTGACCGAGAGGTCGTCGAGGAAGGCCTCGGTCTCGGCGAGAACGCTATCGACGACGGCCTCGTCGTCGGCCTCGACCACGATCACCATGTCGCTGGGATTGGCAGCGGCGGCCTCGGGCGTAAGCAGGCCCGCCGCGTCATAGATGTCCTTGTTGGCGTCGGTGCCCATCATGATCTGGCTCTGGACCACGCCGGGCATGGCGTTAATTTTGTTGGTCAGCAGCATCAAGTTGATGGAGTCCTGATACGAGTTTTGCTTGACTACGGTGTAAAGCATCTGCATCGCCGTCCTTCTTGAACGTCTGGATTGGGCCGCCGCGGCACGCGCAGCGGCAGCGAGCGTCTGCAGACAGTAAACCACGCGCTTAAACGCGCCTCATTAGCCAATATTTCCAATGATTTACGGTTTGACTTATCCAAACGTGTCATTGTTGCCGTCCGACAACCTCAGTAATCTGATAGCCATCGAACGGCCTGGCCACATGCAGCGCGCCTGTCGCCGGCCTTAAGCACAGAGGAGTGACTTAGATGACTACTAGCGTGAACGACATCGAATCCGTTCGCGACTGGCTCGGCTCATTCGGGCCCGACGAGCGCGGAGGCATGTCCCGCCTGCTCTTTACAACCGAATGGCTCGATGCCCAGCTCGCCCTCAAACAGAAGTTCGAGGATCTTGGCATGGTCGCCGAGTTCGACGAGGTGGGCAATCTCGTCGGTACCCTCGAGGGTACCGATGGCACGGGCGATGTCATCGCCTGCGGCAGCCACGTCGACACGGTCATCCAGGGTGGCAAACTCGACGGCGCCCTCGGAATCTTTGGCGGCTACCTCGCCGTCAAAGACCTGCTCGAGACACACGGCAAACCCAAAAAGTCCCTCCGTATCATCTCGATGGCCGAAGAGGAGGGCAGCCGTTTTCCCTTTGTCTTTTGGGGCAGCAAGAACCTGGTCGGTGCCGTGCCCGCGAGCGAGATCGAGAACATCGTCGATAACGACGGCGTTCCGTTTACCGAGGCCATGAAGCAGTGCGGATTCAGCTGCCGCACCAGCGCCACGAGCCCGCTCGACAACGTCCGCGCCTTCCTCGAGCTCCATATCGAGCAGGGCAACACCCTCGAGATGGAGAACGAGCAGGTAGGCGTCGTCACCGCCATCACCGGCCAGCGCCGCTACAACATCCGCCTGCACGGCCAGGCCAACCACGCCGGCACCACGCGCATGTGCTATCGACACGATGTTGTGCAGGTCTTTGCCCAGATCGTCTCGCAAGCCATCGCCAAGGCCAAGACCGAGGGCGATCCGCTGGTGCTGACCTTCGGGCACATCGAGGTCACGCCTAACACGGTCAACGTCGTGCCGGGCGACGCTATGTTCACCATGGACTGCCGCCACACCAGCAAAGAGACCCTCGTCCGCTTTACTGAGGAAATCGAGGCCGACATGGCCGGCATCGCCGCCGAGCACGGCGTAGAGATCGAGATCGACCGCTGGATGGACGAGGACCCCGTCCCCATGGACCCCGAGCTCGTCGCTCGCATTGAGGGCATCGCCAAGGATTCCGGCGCGAGCTACCGCATGATGCATTCCGGCGCCGGCCACGACTCCCAGGTCATCGCCCCGCATGTCCCCACCGGCATGATCTTTGTGCCGAGCGTCGAGGGCGTGAGCCACAACCCGGCCGAGTACACCGAACCCGAGGACCTCAAAGCCGGCATCGACATGCTCGGCGCCGCCCTCTACCAGCTCGCCTACTAGCGAGACGCACACGCATAGACGGGAGGCACCATGCCTGACCTCACCTGCACCGACTACATCGTTAGCGAAGAAGAAGTCGAGCGCTTCCGCGCGCGCGGCTACAACGATGACATGCTCCCCAAAACGCCCGAAAAGCGCAACATGGGGGTCAAGAACTACTTCACCCTGTGGATGGGCTCCGTCCACAACATCCCCAACTACGCGGCCGTCGGCGGCTTCCTGTTCCTGGGGCTCTCCCCCATCAACGTCATGTTCGCCCTCGTGATCAGCGCCGTGCTCGTTGCCGCCTTTATGGTCTTGAACGGCGAGGCGGGATCCAAGTACGGCATCCCGTTCGCCATGCATCTGCGCAGCACCTACGGAAACCTCGGCGCCAAGCTTCCCGGATTCCTCCGCGGCTGCGTGGCCGCCATCGCCTGGTTCGGCCTGCAGACCTACACCGGATCGCTCGCCCTCACCATCATCTTGGGCAAGCTCTTCCCCGGCTTTCTCGAAATCGGAGGCGGCGCCCAGATCCTCGGCATCGGCGTTCCCGCGCTCATCTCGTTCACCGTCTTCTGGATCTTGAACCTCGCCATCGGTCTCGGCGGCGGCGGTATCCTCAACAAGTTCACCGCCGTACTCTCGCCGCTCATCTACGTGGTCGTGATCGGCATGACCGTGTGGGCCATCGGAGCGGCCGGCGGCCTGGGCAACATCCTCGCCTACAATGCGGGCACCACCGGCAACGTGAACCCCGTGTTCGTCTACTTTATGATCTTCAACTCCGTGATCGCCGTTTGGGCGGCACCGGGCGCGAGCGTGGCCGACTTTACCCAGAACGCCACCTCGACCAAAACCCAGCGCGCCGGCCAGATGCTCTCGTTGCTCGTCGCCTACGTGGTGTTCGCCTTCTGCAGCGTGGTCATCCTCATCGGCGCGTCCATCCACTTTGACACCCAGCTCTGGGACATCACCTCGGTCATCGACAAGTGGGATACCGTGCCCGCCGTCATCGGAGCCAACGCGGTCTTTTTGCTCACCACCATCTCGACCAATGCCACGGGCAACATCATCCCGGCCGGCTATCAGCTGGCAGCTCTGTTCCCCAAAAAGCTCAGCTACCGCGGCGGCGTGGTCATCGCGAGCATCATCAGCTTCTGCATCATGCCCTGGAAGCTCATGGAGAACTCCGCCTCGATCTATCTCTTCCTCAACACTATCGGGGCCGTGCTCGGACCCGTGGCCGGCGTGATGATGGCCCACTACTACTTTGTGGCCAAGCGCACCATCGATCTCGATGCCCTCTACATGGACATGGGCAATCAAGAGAAGACCAATCCCTACCAGGGCCTGAACGTCCCCGCCTACGTCGCGACCATCGCCGGTCTTGTCGTTTCGCTCTCCGGGCAGTTCATCCCCGCGCTCTCGAGCATCTCGAACGTCTCGTGGTTCGTCGGATTCTTCTGCGCCCTCGTGATCTATCTCGCGATCCGAAAGCTCGCACCGAGCGACGCCGGTGTCGCCGCAGACGAGGACTAGACCCCATCGCCTTATCCGACAACTATCTGCGACTTCATTTGGTGCGGCCGCGCCGACGCGCGAACGCGGCCGCCCTGAAGGTCATATTCCGTTGACGCCCGCAAGGGAACCCCACACAAGGGAGGAACAATGTACGACCTCGTTATCAAGGGCGGTACCGTCATCCTCGAGGATGGCGAGACCGTCACCGACATCGCCGTCACAGACGGCAAAATCGCCGCGATCGGCGCCGATCTCGAGGGCACCGAAACCATCGACGCAACCGGGCTTGTCGTGAGCCCCGGCATGATCGACGGCCACGCCCACATCACCGATCCCGGCGGCG
>CAVCLY010000092.1:0-5850 GCA_963603165.1 Faecalibacterium prausnitzii | reverse complement strand
ACGTGATGGACATGGCCGTCGGCGTCATCATCGGCGGCGCGTTCACCTCGATCGTGACGGCGCTCACCGAGCACATCATCAACCCGCTCATCAAGCTGCTCTCGGGCGGCGGCACCGACAAGGTCTCGAGCCTGGTGGTCCCCGGCACCGAGATCGACTTCGGCAAGTTCATCGGCGCCTGCATCAACTTCCTCATCGTAGCGGCCATCGTGTTCGCGCTCATCAAGGTCGTGAACAAGATGCACGAGATCGCCGGCAAAGCAATCAAGCTCGGCGCGAACGACGAGGAACCCGCGCCCGCCCCCACCTGCCCCTACTGCCTCGAAGAGGTGCACGAGGGCGCGACGAAGTGTTGCCACTGCGGAAGCGACCTGGCCTAGAGCTCCGCCCACCTTGGCAACGAACGGAGAAACGCCCCGTGGCGCAAGCCGCCAGAACGGGAACACCACGCGCGGGACTTGCCGTGCTCGAGGCCGACGGCCCGCGGCCGATCTCGGAGCACCTGCCTCCCCCACCCCCGCCTGAGCCCGCCTCAGCTCATTGAACAGACAGGCATTCGACCGCAAGATTCCGAACGCCCGCAAGCAAAACGCCTCCCCGGCAACGGATGACCGTTCGCCGGGGAGGCGTCGTCGTATCGGAGCTTAAAGCTCAGATCCTAAAGCCGAGCTCTAGTCGGAGCTCAGGGTCGTGAAGAAGGGCTGAAGCGCCTGGGCAAAGCTCGACACGGGCATGGTCTGCAGCCAGATGCGACCGGGGCCCGTCACAACGGTGTTGAAGAGGCCCTCGCCACCGAAGAGCACGTTCTTGACGCCCTTGATGGTCTTGGCCTCGATCTCGACCGTGGCATCGCACATGGCGAGGTTGCCGGTATCGAGCACCATCTGCTCGCCAGCGCCCAGCTCGTACTCGACGACCGAACCGTCGAGCTCGACGAACGCGATGCCGTTGCCCGAGAGCTTCTGCATGATAAAGCCCTCGCCGCCAAAAAGGCCGCCCGAGGCGCGGTGGTTGAAGTGCACCGAAAGATCAACACCCATCTCGGCCGCAAGGAAACCCGACTTCTGCACCACGATGGGGTGGTTCGGCGTGATCTCGATCGCGCGGACCTCGCCGGGGAACGTCGCGCCAAAGGCGATGGTGCCGGCACCGGACTGCGCGGTATAGACATTCTGGAACATCTTCTCGCCCGAGAAGAGCCTACCGAACGCCTTGCCGACGCCGCCGCCCGCATTGGTGGACATCTGCATGTTGGGGCTCATCCACACCATGGACCCCGACTCGGTCTTCATCGACTCGCCGTTCTTAAGCGTGCAGACCGCCACGCCAAACGGATTGCCCTTGATCTCGTACTGCATATAAAACCGTCCTTTCTAACGGTTGTTACGACAAATGCGACTCTAGCCCTCGTCGACGACCAGGTCCTCGAACTCAAAGGTCACGCAGTTCACGTAGCCGCGGTTGGTGAGGCGCAGCACCGGAACGCAGGGCAGCGAGAGGATACCCATGGTCATGAACGGCGAGGGCATCTTGCAGCCCATGTCGGACCAGGCCTTCTCGATCTGCGCGACCTTCTCGGCCACCTCGTCAACGTGCTTGTCGCTCATGAGGCCGCAGACCGGCAGCTCGACAAGAGCGAGCACCTTGCCGTCCTGCACGGCCACCTCGCCGCCGCCGCACTCGACGAGCGTGTGGGCAGCAAGCGCCATGTCCTCGTCGTTGTCGCCGACCACGAGCAGGTTATGCGAGTCGTGGCTCACGGTCTGGGCGAGCGCGCCATGCACGCCAAAGCCCGTGCAGAAGCCATAGGAGTGCGTGCCCTCGGCACCGTGATGGCGGTCGAACACGGCCATCTTGAGCGCGTCGATCTCGGGGTTTGCCTGGAGCTTGCCGTCGACCACGGGTACATCGATGACGATGTCCTCGGTGATGGTGGAGCCACCCACGCCGCCGATGGCGCGCACGCGACAAGTGCCGTCGGGACGGTCGACCGGGATCTCGAAGTCGGCAGCCGTGAAGTTGCGGCCGACATGCATGGTGTCGGTCATAAAGTCGGGCCACTCGTAGAGCTCATGGTCGAAGAGCGCGCGGCCGTCCTCGGCCACGAGGTCGCCGTCGATGTAGACGCGCTCGGGCACGAAGCTGTCGAGATCGGGCAGGACCACGAGATCGGCGCACTTGCCCGGGGTGACGGAGCCCATGTCCGAATCGATACCGAGCATCTGTGCTGCGTTGATGGTGGCGAACTGCAGCGCCGTCACCGGGTCGCAGCCGCACTCATGCACGCAGGCGCGGAGCGCGCGGTCCATGCCGCCCTCGGAGACGAGCGTATTGGGATGGTTATCGTCGGTGCAAAGGGCGATCAGGCGCGTATCGACGCCGGCCTCGAGCACCTGCGGCAGGTAGCCGGGGAGCGACAGCCACGCCGAGCCGTAGCGGGCCTGAACGTACATGCCCATACGCAGCTTGGCGATGACGTCTTCGGGCGTGATGCACTCGTGGCACGCGCGCACGCCGGAGGCGATGTAGGCGTTGAGGCCGCGGTCCTGCTCCGAGACGGAGTAGTGGCCGGTCACGCACTTGCCGGCCTTGAGGGTCTCGGAGACCTCGCCGATCGCGTTCTCCTCGCCGCCGAGGATGCCGGGGAAGTTCATCATCTCGCCGAGGCCCACGACGTCGTCCCAGTTCATGGTCTCGGCCACCTGCGCGGCATCGACGTAGGCGCCGCAGTCGTCAAAGCCCGTGACGGCCGGCACGCACGAGGGCGTGGTGAGCATGTTCTTGAGCGGGGCGCGCTTGGCGTCGTCGAACATGGCGCGCACGCCCTTCATGCCGGCAACGTTGCAGCACTCGTGCGGGTCGGCGAAGATCGCGGTGGTGCCGCGCGGCACCACGACGCGCGCGTACTCGGCGCAGCCGATCATGGCGGACTCAACATGGATATGCGAATCGATGTAGCCGGGCGCCACGTACTTGCCAGTGGCGTCGACGACCTCGGTAGCCTCACCGATGCAGTGCTCGGCGGTGTGCTCGCCGATGCCGAGATAGGCCACGCGCCCGCAGGCGATGGCGATATCGGTGTCCTCGAGGATCTCGTGCGTGGTCACGCTCACGAGATTGGCGTGGCGGATAACAAGGTCGGCCGGACGCTTGCCCTGGGCGACCTCGACGAGCTCGGCGTTGCACTCCCAGAGCGGCGTCTTGCAGAAATTATTGACCATAGGGGCTCCCCTCTCGCATGGCGAAACATCTTCACCATTATGCGCCCACCGCATGCGTTTTAGCGCATGAAAAAGCCGCCGCTTGCGATGAACGGCGTCCGGGGCAAAAGCCGTCCGCGACAGGCAGCAGTGCGTCAATAAAATCGTGGTAAAGCGGAAGAGCCTACTCGAGCTCGAGGAGCTCAGGGAGCGTATCGATGATCGTATCGGCCGCGCCCTGCGAAAAGCCGAAGCGCTCCTCGCGGCGGGCGATCACGTGGAGCCCGGCGCGCTTGCCCGCGGTGATGCCCGGAACGGAATCCTCCACGCAGCAGCAGCGCTCGGCAGAAAGCCCCAAGAGACCGATTGCGTGCAGGTAGATGTCGGGCTCGGGTTTGCTCTCGCGGAACTGCTCGCCCGAGACCTTGATCTCGAAGGCGTCGGCAAGGCCGCATGCGTCAAGTACGCGCTCGATGTTCGCCATCGGCGAGCTCGAGGCGAGGGCCACGCGCGCACGGCGGCGCGGCAGCTCGCGGATGGTCTCGACCGCGCCCTCGAAGAGCAGCGAACGATAGTCGCAGGAACGCCCCGCGGCCCAGTCGGTATAGGTCCGCTCGGCCGCATCCAGCGTGAGCTCGTGACCGGCATCGCGCCACCAATCGCGGAGCAGGCGCCGAAAAGCCTGATGCGACTTGCCCACCTGCGCGGCGAACTCGCTGCGAGGAACATCGAAGCCCATGTCGGTCGCATAGGCCTCGAGCTCACCCATATAGAAGTACTCGGAGTCGACGATCACGCCGTCCATGTCGAAGATCACGGCGTCGAAGGGAAAGGTCGGTGCGGTCTCACTCATCGCTATCCTTGATTTCTCTCGAGAACAAGAGGGGCGCCGCAGCGCCCCCGTACACGTGCATTTATTCTCTAGCCGAGCAGTTTGTCGAGCGCCACGGCGATGCCGTCCTCGTTGTTACTGAGCGTCACCATCTGAGAGACGGCCTTGGTCTCCTCAACGGCGTTCGCCATGGCAACGCCCGTACCGGCCCAGTCGAGCATGGAGCGGTCGTTCTGGCCGTCGCCGAAGGCCACCACGTCGGCGGCCTCGATGCCGATCTTGGGCAGCGCGCCCTCGAGCGCATGCGCCTTATCGATGCCGGGCGCGGTGTACTCAAAGTACCAATCGGCCGTGAACATGCCGTTGAGCGTGTCCTTAAAGGGCGCGTACATCTCCTCGTAGTGAGCCTCGAGATAGACCGGGTCGCCCGCCGTGAGGAGTTTGTCGACCGGCATGGTGCGCGCCACCTCGCGAAGATCGGCGACCTCACGGATGCGCATCTCGCACATATCGCGCTCGTACTTGACGATGTTCTTCTTGGTGCCGTCGCGCAGCTCGATCATGCACTTAAAGACGTCCTCGGTGTAGAGGAACTCGCCCTGGGTGATCCAGGGGATCACATCAAAGGAATGAAGGTGCTCGATGAGGCGGCAGAGGTCGTCGGCCGGCATGGGCTGGTCATAGAGCACCTCGTCGGTCTGAGCGTCGATCACGCAGGCACCGTTGAAGCACACGAGCAGGCCGTCGTGCGTGTCGAGCTCGAGCTGGCGCGCCAGGCTCTTGAGACCCTGCGCCGGACGGCCCGAAGCCAAAAGAAGCTTGATGCCGCTCTCCTGTGCCTCGAGCAGGCGCTCGCGCGTGCGCGGCGTGATGACCTTCTCGTCGTTGGTGAGCGTTCCGTCGATATCCATCGCGATGGCCTTGATGGGCATGTGAGCCTCCCTGTTCGGCGTCCCCGTTTTCTTCGAGCATTATAGCCAAGCGCGAGCAGCCGGCGCGCACGGGCGCCGGATTTGACGAGCACCCTCAAAGCCCGGGTTCATCCAAACGGCACACGGTGATTTGCGGCAACGGCCGAGCCCACCCGGCGCCGAACACCGGTCATCTGGCGCCCAAGGCGCACGCAACAAAAAAGGCGACCGGAGCAGACCCGGTCGCCTCATATGAAGCCTTATAGACCCAAGCGGTCGCAGCGTCGCAACCTACTTGCGGTGCGCGCGGTAGAACTCGATGAGCGCGCGCGTGGAGGCGTCCTGCTCCGCGAGCGCGGCGTCGTCGTGGATCGCCGGGGTGATCTGCTTGGCGAGCTGCTTGCCGAGCTCCACGCCCCACTGGTCAAAGGAGTCGATGCCCCACACGGTGCCCTCGGTAAAGGTGATGTGCTCGTAGAGGGCGATGAGCTCGCCGAGCGAGTACGGGGTCAGCGTGTCACCGAAAATCGAGGTCGTCGGACGGTTGCCCTCAAAGCAGCGTGCCGGCACGATCTCCTCGGGCGTGCCCTCGGCACGGACCTCGTCGGCCGTCTTGCCGAAAGCGAGGGCCTTGGTCTGGGCGAGGAAGTTGCCGAGGAAGAGCTCGTGCACGTCCTGGTCGCCGTCCTTGGCGGGGTTCGGCGTGTTGGCAAAGGCGATGAAGTCGGCGGGAACCATCGAGGTGCCCTGATGGATCAGCTGGTAGAAGGCGTGCTGGCCGTTGGTGCCCGGCTCGCCCCAGAAGATCTCGCCGGTGTCGGTGGTTACGGCCGAGCCATCCCAGCGCACGTGCTTGCCGTTGGACTCCATGGTGAGCTGCTGCAGGTAGGCCGGGAAGCGGTGCAGG
>CAVCLY010000091.1:0-5877 GCA_963603165.1 Faecalibacterium prausnitzii | reverse complement strand
CGCTCGCCGGTGATGATGGACTCGGCGTCGTCGTCGCAGTCCTTCTCGCACTGGGCCACGAGCTCCTCCACGCGCGCGGAGGCGTCGGCGGTGAGGTTCACGAGCTTGGTGGCGTCGGCGTCGCGCTCAAAGAGCTTGACGGCGTAGTAGCGCTTCTTCTCGACGGGAACGCTCGCGGGAAGCTGGTTCTCGATATGCACGAGAACGTCCTCGATCGAGGAGTCGAACTTGTGCTCACCGGTGTTGCCCTTGGTGGCAGCGGACTTCTTGACCTGCTCGAAGAGCTCGGTCACGCCCTTGTTCTTAAGAGCCGAGATGAGCATGACCGGGCAACCGAGCTTTTTGGAGAGCTTGTCGGTGTCGATCTTGTCGCCGTTCTTCTCGACGAGGTCGGCCATGTTGAGGGCCACCACGACGGGCAGACCGGTCTCGATGACCTGGAGCGCCAGGTAGAGGTTGCGCTCGAGGTTGGTGGCGTCCACAACCTGGACGACCACATCGGGCTCGCCGCTCATGAGGTAGTCGCGCGAGCAGACCTCCTCGGGGCTGTAGGGCGAGAGCGAGTAGATACCGGGGAGGTCCGTGATGGTGACGCTCTTGTCACTCAGGAGCTTGGCCTCCTTCTTCTCAACCGTGACGCCGGGCCAGTTACCCACGTAACCGTTGGCACCGGTGATCAGGTTGAACAGGGTGGTCTTGCCGCAGTTGGGGTTGCCCGCAAGCGCGACATGGATCTGAGAATCCGCCATTCAATCCTTCTTCCAAAGTAGTCCGGGCTGCGAATACCGCCCGGGCCGGATCTTATTGAGGGCGCGTCCCGCCTCTTTGCCAGACGTCGCCCGGAGCCTCATGGCTCCAAGTTAGATGTCTCTAAGTTAGAAATACCTAACTTTACCTGCAGAGATGCACAGCAACCGGGGTTACTGGACCTCCACGACGGCAGCCTCCTCCTTGCGGATGGAAAGCTCGTAGCCGCGCACGTTGATCTCGACCGGATCGCCGAGCGGTGCGACCTTGACCACCTTGAACGTGGTGCCCTTGATGAGGCCCATGTCCATGAGGTGGCGGCGGAGCGCGCCCTCACCGTGCAGCTTGACGATCGTGGAGCTCTCGCCCACCTTAACGTCTCCCAGCGTCTTCATTTGTCCCCCTTTCGCATGTTCGCGTGCCCTATTCCTTTTCACAAACGCACGCGAGAAGCTTGGCCGCCGGCGTGGACTCGGCCGCCAAGCGCCTCGCTGCGGGTTGCGACGCTTATCCGCGCCTGAGCTAGGCGCTGACCATCACGTGCTGCGCGACCTTGGAATCGAGCCCAAAGCGCGCGCCGAGGATGGTGACGATGATGTTGGCCCCGCTCGAGCTCACGACGTGCACCTCGTTGCCCTCGACAAAGCCAAGGTCCTTGAGATGGTGCTTCATGGCCTCGTCGCCTTTGACGCGGGTAACCGTGCCGGTCTCGCCTGCCCTGACCATCGAAAGCGGCATGGCGGGCATCTGCGGTCCCTCGGACATAGCAAACTCCTTTGCGCGTCGGCGCCGCTCAGGGCACCGGCCAACAGTGACGCAACGTAGAACAGCGTTCAATGCGCCGAAGCACACGTAAACTGCCGCACGGAGAGCCCCCGCGGGCAGAAGTTAGCCGTATCTATGTTCACTTGAGTAAACTAGCACGTGGTTAACTTTTATGGAAGAGTTAACGCCGGATTACCCAAAAGTTTCGCGGGGCTTACCATCGCGTTGTTCAAGAGGCCTATCCGCAGACGGCAATTTTTGCTCGGCAAACGGGCGTTATCGCACAGAATCGCCCCTTGCGTCCGTTATGGCGAAGATGCGCATACCGCTGCCCCGAGATACGCCCCGCATCGCCCGAGAAGGATTCCAGCCCCCCCCGCGAGGGCGGTTCTCGTCATCCAGATATGCACCCGCCCGTCTGGCAGCAGAGAGCACCACGATTTATACTTTTGCCCTGTATCCAAGGGAAGGATGGGCATGGCCGACGAACCCCTGAGCAATCTCGCACCGGTCTTTGGACTGTGCTTTCTGTTTTTGCTGAACGTGCGCAACAAGACACTCGACGATGCATCGCGCCGGGTCTTCTTTGGGATCCTCGCGCTCGAGGTGGCCGAGCTTGCCATCGCAAACATAGAGAGCGCTCTCTCCACCCTCCCCTACTGCACGGTCGAACGCGAGCTCTGCAGCGTATTCGGCTACGTGGTGCGCCCGCTCATCCTCATGCTCTTCATCTTCATGCTCGCACCCAGGCAGCGCACGCGCCTGCAGAATGCCTTGCTCTTCGGCCCGCTCGTCATCGACCTTCTCGCTGCGAACTCGGTTTTCTTCACCGATGTCGTCTACTCCTTTACCGACGAGAACATCTTCGTCCGCGGACCACTCGGCGTGCTGCCCATCCTCATCGTCTGCGTGTACATGATCATCCTCGTCGTGGTCATGCGCCAGCGCCCCATGCGCCCCTACTTCGACTTCAGCCTTACCGTCTTCATCGTCCTCTACATGGCCGTATCGATGGGCATCGAGACCTTCCTTAACGTGAACAACGTCGGGCGCACCGCCATGGTCTACAGCACCATGTTCTACTTCTATCTCTTTCAGACGGGCGTCTTGCGCCGCACGCTCGAGACCGAGGCCAAAGAGCGCGCCCGTAACGAGTCGCTGGTCTTGGCCAAGCGCGAGGCCGACCGCGCCAACGCCGCCAAAACGAACTTTTTGAGCCGTATGAGCCACGATATCCGCACGCCGCTCAACGGCATCATCGGCCTGCTCGAGATCAACAAGGCCCACGCCGACGATATCGAGCTCGTGTGCGAGAACCAGGACAAGATGCGCATTGCCGCCGACCACCTGCTCGAGCTCATCAACGACGTGCTCGAGATGAGCAAGCTCGAGGACGAGAACATCGAGCTCGTGCACGAGCCCTGCGACCTTCGCGAGGTCTCGACGACCATCAGCTCCATCATCCAGACCAAAGTTGCCGAAGAGGGACAGACGCTCGTCATGGGCAAACTCGAGATACCCGTGCGCTATGTCTACACGAGCCCGCTCCACCTGCGTCAGGTCTTTTTGAACATCTACGGCAACTGCGTCAAGTACAACAAGGACCACGGCACCATCACCACCTCGGTGGAATGCCTGCAAAACACACCCGAGCGCGCCTGCTACCGCTGGACCATCAGCGATACGGGAATCGGCATGTCGCCCGAGTACCTCGAGCACATCTTCGAACCGTTCACGCAGGAAGCCGAGGGTGCCGGCGCGCGCACGGGCTACAACGGCACGGGACTCGGCATGTCGATCGTCAAGAGGATCGTCGACCGCATGGGCGGAACCATCGAGGTCTCGAGCGTCAAGGGCGAGGGAACGACGTTCGTCGTCACCATCCCCTTTGATGTGGCGGCACCGATCAAGGGCATCGAGAAGGACGATGAACCCGACAATATCCAGGGCATACGGGTGCTGGTCGCCGAGGACAACGAGCTCAATGCCGAGATCGTGCAGACGCTTCTTGAGGACCGCGGCGCCCGCGTCACGATCGCACGCGACGGCGCCGAGGCCGTGCAGACATTCCTCGATGCCGAGCCGCAAAGCTTTGATGTGATCCTCATGGACATCATGATGCCCAACATGACCGGCCTTGAGGCTACGGGCGCCATCCGCCAGTCGGGCCGCGCAGATGCGCTCAGCGTGCCCATCATCGCCATGACCGCCAACGCCTTTGCCGAAGACGCGCAGCGCTGCCTCGAGGCCGGTATGAACGCGCATCTGCCCAAGCCGATCGACCTCGACGAGGTCATGCGCACGATCGCACGGTGCACCGAGGCGAGCGCCTAGCGCTTGCGGCCCTAAGTACAACTCCATAGGAAATACGAACATACGTTTGGTATACTGAGGCCGGCGGAATCCGTCGTGCGGGCGATGCTCTTCTATTTGGAGGTATTGCCTATGACAGTTGTACTCGCGTTTATCTCGGCCTTGGCCGCTCTCGGAACGTTTCTTTTGGAACTGACCGATCGATACGAAATACGACGTCGCACGCGGACTGTGCACGGAGGAGGTGAAGCTCCCGACCCGGTTGAAGAAGACTCGACCGCGACTCGGGAGTAAAAAAGGGACCGGTGGCAGCCGGTCCCTCAAACCAAAACCTGCATCGCCCGCCCACTGTTAAGACATACGGGTTCCGCCGTTTTCGAATCTTATTATACGTGCAGTGATGCCGTATTGGAAGGTGCGGGAGCGCGAACTCCCGCAGCTCGCCATATCGCTACATAAGGCGCAGCGAGACCTCCTTGAGTTGAGCGCCGGAGACCGCGCTGGGTGCTGCCGACATGAGGTCGGAGCCGCTCGCCGTCTTGGGGAACGCCATGACGTCGCGGATGGAGTCGGATCCCGCGAGCAGCATGCACACACGGTCGAGACCGAGCGCAAAGCCGCCCATGGGAGGAGCTCCGAACTTGAGCGCCTCGAGCATAAAGCCGAACTGGGCCTCGGCGCGCTCCTCGGTAAAGCCGAGAAGCTTGAGCATAGCCATCTGCATCTCGGCATTGTGGATGCGCATGCCACCGCCGCCGGCCTCAAAGCCGTCCATGACAAAGTCGTAGGTAAAGCTGCCCGCTGCCAGGGGGTCGGCCTCGATCTTGGCGATGTCGCTCTCGGTCGGCAGGGTGAAGGGCTGGTGCTCAGCGGCGTAGGCCTTGCGGTCCTCGTCCCAGTGGAAGAGCGGGAAGTTCACGAC
The DNA here is from genome assembly GCA_963603165.1 of Faecalibacterium prausnitzii. Lineage (GTDB taxonomy): Bacteria > Actinomycetota > Coriobacteriia > Coriobacteriales > Coriobacteriaceae > Collinsella. The sequence continues at coordinate 1,130 of CAVCLY010000091.1, read as the reverse complement.
CCAGAGGAAGTCGTGGCCCTCGCGCGGAAGCTCAAGCGCGTCGGCCATGTGGCTGCGCATGCCGCCGAGGATCTCGTCGGAGGCCAGGCGCGGGCCGGCGGCGAACATCACGAGGTCGCCGGGCTCCACATCCATGCGCTCGCGGAGTGCGGCCATCTCCTCATCGGAGAAGAACTTGACGATCGGGCTGTTGATGGAGCCGTCCTCGCGGAAGGCGATCCAGGCAAGACCCTTGGCGCCGAAGGTCGCAGCCACGCCGGCGAGCTTGTCGATCTTGGCGCGCGCCCAGGTGCCGGCGCCCTTGGCGTTGATGGCCTTGACGACGGAGCCCTCCTCGTTGGCCGCGCTCGCGAACACCTTGAACTTGGAGTTGGCGAACACGTCGGTGAGGTCCACGAGATGCATGCCAAAGCGGGTGTCGGGCTTGTCGGAGCCGTAGGTGTCCATGGCGTCCCAGTACTCGATACGACGCAGCGGCGTGGGCATCTCGACACCCATGCGGCCGAACGCGTCGGCGAGCACCTCCTCGAGGGCATCCATGACATCGTCCTGGTCGACGAACGACATCTCGATATCGACCTGGGTGAACTCGGGCTGACGGTCGGCGCGCAGGTCCTCGTCGCGGAAGCACTTGGCAACCTGGTAGTAGCGCTCGACGCCGCCCACCATGAGCAGCTGCTTCATGAGCTGCGGCGACTGGGGCAGTGCATAGAAGTTGCCCGGCTGTAGGCGCGAGGGGACGATGAAGTCGCGCGCGCCCTCGGGCGTGGACTTAAAGAGCGCCGGGGTCTCGACCTCCATGAACTCACGGTTGTGGAGCGCCTCGCGGATAGCGAAGGTGAAGTCGGAGCGAAGGCGCAGGTTGGCCATCATCTCGGGACGGCGCAGGTCGAGATAGCGGTAGCGCAGGCGCGTGTCCTCGGCAGTCTCGATGCCGTCCTCGATCTGGAAGGGCGGCGTCACAGAGGTGTTGAGCACCTCGGCGGAATCGGTGAGTACCTCGATCTCGCCGGTGGCGAGCTTGGGGTTCACGGTCTCCTCGGAGCGGGCGCGCACGACGCCGTGGACCTTGATCGGCCACTCGGGACGCATGGTCTCGGCGATCTTGAACGCCTCGCCACCGGAGTGCT
>CAVCLY010000090.1:0-5969 GCA_963603165.1 Faecalibacterium prausnitzii | reverse complement strand
GCACCGCCCGTGGTCTCCTCGGCCGGCTGGAACACAAAGAGCACGTTTTGCGCGAGCCTGCCCGGCTCCTCGCGGATCACGCGGTCGATCTCGACCGCCATGGTGAGCGCCATCGCCATGTGCGCGTCGTGGCCGCAGGCATGCATACGCCCGGCGCTCTCGCTCGCGAACGCCGCACCCGTGGCCTCCGAAATCGGCAACGCATCCATGTCGGCGCGGATCGCCACGCACCCGCGCGCGCCCTCGCCCGCCGCAAAGTAGGCCGCGACACAGCTCCTGCAGGGATGCGTCACCTCGCAGCAAAGTCCCTCGAGCGCGCCCTCGATATAGCGAATCGTCAGCGGGAGCTCAAAGTCGAGTTCGGGCATGCGATGCAGGTCGCGCCGAAAGCGCTTGAGCAGGTCGAGATCGCGATCGCCTGATACCGGTGCTGCCATAAGACGTCCTTTCAGCTCTACATTGGCCTGCGATTATACCGCGCCCGTTTTGTGGGCACTCGGCAATACGCTCGATTCACTCTTGTTGGCTAAAGTGAAGAGTGGTACCGTTCCTTAAACGATAGAGGCGCGGGCACGATGAGGTGCGGGCGAGCCGGCAGGCAGCGACCCCGAACCGAGGCGAAACCCGCCGAACTCCGGCACCGGGCACGGCAGCCGGGGTGGGCCTGCGGGGAATACCCGCAGGACTGTCTGCAGCAAGCAGGAGCGCTATCCGGCAACGCCCGACGCGAGCCATGTGCCGCGTGAGCGATGCGCCAGATCGCGCACCGGATAGTGAGGATGTATCGCATGACCCTAACACCCAGCGAGGCCTACGCCGCAAAGCGCCCCTTTGCGAGCAAGGCCAAGCTCGAGAGCATCGCATCGCGGATCCCGACGCCCTTCCATCTCTACGACGAGGCAGGTATCCGCAAGAACGTCGAGGCGGTACGCGAGGCGTTCGCTTGGAACCCCGGGTTCAAAGAGTACTTTGCCGTCAAGGCCAACCCCAACCCCGCGCTCATCTCGATCCTCAACGAGTACGGCTGCGGATGCGACTGCTCGAGCTACACCGAGCTCATGATCGCCGAGTCGCTCGGCATCACGGGCGAGGACATCATGTTCTCGTCGAACGACACCCCGGCGGCGGACTTCAAGAAGGCCCTCGCGCTCGGTGCGACCGTGAACTTTGACGACATCAGCCACATCGAGTTCTTCGAGCGCGTAGCGGGACCGATCCCCAAAACCGTGAGCTGCCGCTTTAACCCCGGTGGGCTCTTCCAGCTCGCCAACGGCATCATGGACAACCCCGGCGACTCCAAGTACGGCATGACGACCGAGCAGCTCTACGAGGCCTTCCGCATGCTCAAGGCCCGCGGAGCCGAGGAGTTCGGCATCCACGCGTTCCTCGCGAGCAACACCGTCACCAACGACTACTACCCCGCCCTCGCACGCATCCTCTTCGAGCTCGCCCGCGACCTCGCGACCGAGACCGGCGTGCATATCAAGTTCATCAATCTCTCGGGTGGCGTCGGAATCCCCTACGAGCCGGGCCAGACCGCAAACGACATCCATGCGATCGGTGCCGGCGTCAAGGCCGCGTTCGACGAGATCGCGGTGCCAGCCGGCATGGGCGACCTCGCCATCTACACCGAGATGGGCCGCTTCATGATGGGTCCCTACGGCTGTTTGGTCACGCGCGCGCTCCACGAGAAGAAGATCTACGAGGACTATATCGGCGTGGACGCGAGCGCCGTCGACCTCATCCGACCGGCCATGTACGGTGCCTACCACCACGTGAGCGTGGTCGGCCAGCCCGGCGGCCCCGACAAAACGCACGCTCCCGTCACCGACATCTACGACATCACGGGCAACCTCTGCGAGAACAACGACAAGTTCGCCCGCGACCGCGAGCTGCCGCACATCGACCTCGGCGACCTGCTCGTGATCCACGACACCGGCGCCCACGGCTACTCCATGGGCTACAACTACAACGGCCGCCTGCGCTCGGCCGAGGTGCTGCTGCACGAGAACGGCACCTTTGAGACGATCCGTCGCGCCGAGACCCCGCGCGATTACTTTGCCACCTTCGACGTGCTTCCGCGCGGCCGCGAGCTCCTCGCCCGCGCGCGCTCGATCGACGCCAAGGGCGTCTCGCTCGACGCCGTGCCCGCCGACATCGCCGAGGAGTGGAACAAGCGCATCTCGATCGCAAAAAGTAAGGAGAGGAACATGGACATCCACGGACTCGAGGGCTCGATCGTCGCACTCGTCACGCCGTTCAAGAAGGACGGAAGCGTTGACTTCGAGGCGCTCTCGCGCCTGGTCGACTTCCATCTGCAGAACGGCACCGACGCTATCCTCACGCTCGGCACCACGGGCGAGAGCGCGACCATGACCGATGACGAGGACAACTCCGTCGTCGCCGCCGTGGTCAAGCAGGTGGCCGGCCGCATCCCCGTCATCGCCGGCTCGGGCTCCAACTCCACGCAGACCATGCTCACCAAGTCGCTCACCTACCAGGGGCTCGGCGCCGACGGCCTGCTCGTCATCACGCCCTACTACAACAAGTCGAACGAAGAGGGCATCTACCAGCACTTTAAGACCGTGGCCGATGCCGTGGACATCCCGTGCATCCTCTACAACATCCCCGGACGCTGCGGCTGCTCCATCAGCGCGCGCAACGTGGAGCGCCTGGCCGCGCACCCCAACATCATGGGCATCAAGGAGGCCTCGGGCAACGTGGCCTTTGCCGCCGAGATCGCGCATCTTCTGAACGACGACTTCCGCATGTACTCGGGTGAGGACGCCCTCACCGTGCCGCTCATGAGCCTTGGCGCCTCGGGCACCATCAGCGTGTGGGCCGACATCCAGCCGCGCCTCGTGCACGACATGTGCCGCGCCTATCTCGACGGCGACGTCGATCGCGCCCGCCAGATCCAGGTGGCCGCGCAGCCGCTCATCAAGGCGCTCTTCTCGGAGGTGAACCCCATCCCCGTCAAGGAGGCCCTCGCCCAGATGGGCATGATCGAGGCCAACTACCGCATGCCGCTCTGCCCCATGGCAGACGACACGCGCGCTCACCTCACCGACGTTCTGAAGGAGGCCGGTCTCGTTGCTTAAGATCGCCATCATGGGAACGGGCCGCATGGGCTCGCTCATCCGCTCGACCGCAGAATCCATGCACGACGCCGCGGGCGACCCTGTCTTTGAGGTGGTGGCGCAGATCGGCTTTGACCTCACGGAGCTCGAGAGCGCCCCTGCGGCCGACGCCATCATCGACTTCTCAAACGTCTGCACGCTCGATGCCGTAGCCGCCTACGTTGAGCGCACGGGCGCCGCACTCGTCGGCGGCACCACGGGCTACGGCGAGGACGAGCTCGCCCGTCTCGCGGCCCTCGGCGAGACCGCGCGCGTGATGTGGAGTGGCAACTACAGCATCGGCGTGGCGGCGCTCAGACACCTCACGGCCCAGGCCACGCGCGAACTGCCGGGCTTTGACGTAGAGATCTGCGAGACGCACCACAACCAAAAGGCCGATGCGCCCTCGGGTACGGCCAAGATGCTCCTCGACGAGGTGCTCGCGGCCGAGCCCACCGACGATTACCGTCCCGTCTATGGACGCGAGGGCATGTGCGGCGCGCGCGACAAGCACGAGATCGGCATGCACTCCCTGCGCGGCGGCTCCGTGGCCGGCGTGCACACGGTGAGCTTTTTCGGCACCGATGAAGAGGTCTCGCTCACGCATCGCGCCACGAGCCGCCAGATCTTTGTGAACGGCGCGCTCGCCGCTGCGCAGAAGCTCGTGCGCCGCGAGCCCGGCTTCTATACCTTCGACCAGGTCATGTTCGACTAAAGGAGAAATCAAGACATGTCATCCGACACTCACATGAACGCCCAGGAGATCATCGACTTCATCGCCACCGCTCCCAAGAAGACGCCGGTCAAGCTCTACGTGCGCGAGAAGCCCGGCTGCACCGTCGACTTTGGCGACGCGCGCGTGTACGGCGGCGCCGAGGGCAAGACGGTCTTTGGCGACTGGGAGGCACTCAAGGCCGTGCTCGACGCGAATGCCGATGCGATCGAGCACTTCGACATCGAGAACGACTGCCGCAACTCCGCCGTACCCCTGCTCGACCTCAAGGGCATCGATGCCCGCATCGAGCCGGGCGCGATCATCCGCGACCGCGTGTCGATCGGCGATCGTGCCGTCATCATGATGGGCGCCATCATCAACATCGGCTCCGTGATCGGCGAGGGCACCATGATCGACATGGGCGCCGTGCTCGGCGGCCGCGCCACCGTGGGCAAGAACTGCCACATCGGCGCCGGCACCGTGCTCGCCGGCGTGGTGGAGCCCGCGAGCGCCACGCCCGTGATCGTCGAGGACGACGTCATGATCGGCGCCAACGCCGTGGTGCTCGAGGGCGTGCACGTGGGCAAGGGCGCCGTCGTGGCCGCAGGCGCCGTGTGCGTTGAAGACGTTCCCGCCGGCGCCGTCGTGGCCGGCATCCCTGCCCGCGTGATCAAGCAGCGCGACGAGAAGACCGACAGCAAGACCGGTCTCGAGGAGGGCCTGCGCCAGCTGTAAGGTCGCGTGAGCGATCGCTTGAACCCATACGGTACTAAGACCGCCGGCTCGCCCGTACGAGTCGGCGGTTTTTTGCAACGTATGGTGAGAGACTCGCCCGCTCCCCCACAAACGATTCACACGCCCGAAGCGCCCGCTCATGGGACAATGGTTCGCCCGAACAATTCGACCCGGGAGGGAATCTTGGATATCTGCGCCGCTCTCGCAAAGGAGCTCGGACTCAAAACGCAATTCGTCCAGGCCGCGATCGACCTCATGGACGAGGGCAACACCGTGCCCTTTATCGCCCGCTACCGCAAAGAGGCCACGGGAGGCATGGACGACGTCGCCCTGCGCAAGCTCGAGGAGCGGCTCGCCTACCTCAGGAATCTCGACCAACGCAAAGAAGATGTGATCCTCATCATCGGCTCGCAGGGCAAGCTTACGCCCGAACTCGAGGCCGAGATCCGCGCGGCCGAGCAGCTGCAGCGCGTGGAGGACCTCTACAAGCCCTATCGCAAAAAGCGCCTCACGCGCGCGCAAAAGGCCCGCAACGCCGGCCTTGAGCCCCTCGCCAACATGATCATCATGCAGGTGAGGCCCAAGGGAACGGCGCTTGAGGCGGCCGCCGAATACGTGAACGACGAGGCCGGCTTCGGCACCGCCGAGGCCGCGCTCGCGGGCGCTGCCGACATCGTGGCCGAGACCGTGGCCGAAGACCCCGAGAACGTGGCCGACCTGCGCGCGTTCACGCAGGCCACAGGCTCGCTCCGCGTTCTCGCCACCGATGCGGACGAAAAGACGCCGTACGAGCCCTACTACGACTTTGACGAGCCGCTCCGCAAGATCCCCAACCATCGCGTGCTCGCGATTGATCGCGGCGAGCGCGAGGGCAAGCTCCGCGTGAGCGTGGACGTGGACGATACGGCCGCTCTCGAGCGCCTGGGAGGCCGCTGGCCGCGCCGTCAGGGCGTCTTCGCACCCGTGCTCGACTCCGCGATCGCAGACGGCTACAAACGCCTCATGGCGCCCTCGCTCGCCCGCGAGGCGCGCGCCAAGTTCACCGTGCGCGCGCAGACCGAGGCCATCCAGGTGTTCGCCAAGAACCTCGAAGGGCTCATCTCGGCGCGCCCGGTACGCGGCGCCCGCATCATCGCCCTCGACCCGGGCTATCGCAACGGCTGCAAGCTCGCCGTGATCGACGAGACGGGCAAGCTCCTCGACCACGACATCGTCTACCCCACCAAGCCGCGCTGCGACGTGGCCGGCACCAAGCGCACGCTCGCGCGCCTCGTGCAGAAGGACCGCGTGAACACGATCGTCATCGGCAACGGCACGGCGAGCCGCGAGACCGAGGAGGTCGTATCGGAGTTCATCGCCGAGTCCGCGCCCGACGTGCGCTACACGATCGTCAACGAGGC
>CAVCLY010000089.1:0-5978 GCA_963603165.1 Faecalibacterium prausnitzii | reverse complement strand
CGAAGGTGGCGCGCAGGCCGCCGTTGGGGAAGCTCGAGGCGTCCGGCTCGCCCTGGATGAGGTTCTTGCCGGTGAACTTGGTGATGGCGGTGCCGTCGTGGTTGGGCTCGAGGAAGCTGTCGTGCTTCTCGGAGGTGATGCCCGAAAGCGGCTGGAACCAGTGAGCGTAGTGCGTGGCGCCCTTGGAGATGGCCCATTCCTTCATGGCATGAGCGACGGCGTTAGCCACGTCCAGGTCCAGCGGTTTGCCGTCCTCGATAGTCGCGGCAAGGCGCTTGTAGATGTCCTTGGGGAGGCTGTCCTTCATGACTTCCTCAGAGAACACCATGGTCCCGAAGCGGTCGGTAAGATCGGCCATACGGAACTCCCTTCGTATCGGCACCGCGCAGGCCGCGCGATGTGGTTACCAACGAACGTGTCAGAGATTAGACGCGCCGTGTTTCGGCTCGATTAACGGAATGTTGCAGGCTCGAAACTTTACTCATGCATGGTAGTTCATTTTTTACATAAATTCGGCCATAGCGTGCACTCATATGCATAAATCCGCACGCTCGGACTCATCTCTGCATATCGCCCTGTCCAAACCGGCACTCGCGCGCCCTCGAGTCGCGCCGACAGCGCCGCAAGGCCCCGCCGAACGTGCACCTTCAGAACGCATAGAAGCGCCGCGTCTTTGCATAGCACGCCCGCACCCAGCCCCGCGCGTCGCGCCTGCATCGCACAAGGTTGCGCATGCCCGACCCATGTGTGTGGGGCCGACGCCTAACGCTTGCGACGAAGCAAGACCCGCCTCGGCCGGCCCGTGCGCGCGGGCACCGAGACCATGGCCGCCGGCCCCGCGCAACGAAATCTCCCGCAGCAACGGCCCGTCATATAAAAAACGGTTGGCCAATCATCGGCGATTCGCATCGCCACAGCAGCGCTTTGCGCTCTGACCTCTATAAATGTGGAGTAAAATGGCCTGCACCATATTTTGCGGAAAGGACACCACATGCGCGTCGACGAGATATTCAAGCAGGCGAAGACCTTGGGCGAGACCCCGTTCTCGTTTGAGATGTTCCCGCCCAAGGGCGAGCTCACGCTCGATCGCGCACGCGAAGTCGCGGGTGGTCTGGCCGAGCTCAAGCCGAGCTTTATCTCGGTGACCTGCTCGGCCGGCGGCTCGGGCAACGGCGCCACGACCGCCCCCATCGCCGGCATGATCGCAGACGAGCTCGGCACCCCCGCCGTGGCGCATCTCACCTGCGTGGGCCGCACGCGCGCGGACGTTGCCGAAAAGATCGCCGAATACCGCGCCGCCGGCGTGGAGAACGTGCTGGCGCTGCGCGGCGACCTACCCAAGACCGAGGACGGCAGCGTTCCCGCTTCCGACTACGCCTACGCCAAGGACCTCATCCCCGAGCTCGTGGAGGCCGGCTTTTGCGTGGGTGCGGCGGCGTACCCCGAGGGCCACATCACCTGCGATAACCTCGAGCTCTCCGTGCAGCATCTCAAACAGAAGCAAGATGCGGGCGCGAGCTTTTTCGTGACGCAGCTCTTCTTTGACAACGAGTGCTTCTACCGGTTCCGCGAGCTGGCCGACCGTGCCGGCATCACCGTACCTATCACCGCGGGCATCATGCCGTTCATGGGCAAGTCGCAGATCAGCCGCATGGTCTTTATGTGCGGCGCCTCGCTCCCCTCGCCCGTGATCAAGATCCTCGCCAAGTACGAGGACGACCCCGAGAGCCTCAAGGCGGCCGGCGTGGAGTACGCCGCATCGCAGCTCGAGGACCTCAAAGCGCACGGTGCCGAGGGACTCCATCTCTACACCATGAACCGCCCCTCCATCGCCGCGACCATCGCGGAGCGCCTTCGCTAATGGAAGCCCCGCGCGGCACCGAGCAAAAGGGCCAGTGCCCCTCATCCCCCGGCAGCGCCAGCGCTGCGGGGGATTTTTCGCCGTCGCGCGCCCGCATCGGCAGCCAAGAGCAAAACAGCACCCCGCACACCGCAGCCGTGCCGCCCGCCCTCGCGACGCCGAGCCTCTACCGTGTGGACCCCGCATGCCGCCCCCGGCTCGATCGCAGCGAGATGCTCCGCTATCTCGGCTACAACGGGCAAAAAATCGGCTCCGAGCTCTCCGCGCGCATCGAAGCCGTCGTCGAGGAGCTCGAGCTCACGATAGAGCCGCACGGGGTTCGGCAGGTTTTTGCCGTCGACGCTGCGGGCACCGACGCCGCGGGCATGCCCTCTATACGGCTCGTCGGCACGCAGATCGAGCTGCGCGGCCGCGATATCTACCGGCATCTTAAAGACGCGCGCCTCTGCGCCGTGCTCGCCTGCACGCTCGGTATGGACTGCGAGCGCCGCCTGCGCACGCTCGCAAGCCAGCGCCCCCTCGAAAGCGCGGTCTACGACGCCGCGTGCTCGGCTTACGTGGAGGCCGCGGTGGAGCAGATGGACGCAAAGGCCAAGGCGGACGCCTCCGCGCTCGGCCTCGTTGCCAACTGGCGCTTTAGCCCCGGCTACGGCGACTGCCCGTTCACGGCGCAGCCGCAGATCCTCGCCACGCTCAACGCCACGCGCCTGCTCGGCCTCACCACCACCGCCACCAACCTGCTCATGCCCACCAAGAGCGTCACAGCCGTGATCGGCCTGTTCGACGACGAAGTGCACGACGCCGACACGCGCCCCACCTGCAAAATCTGCCGACAGCGCGAGCACTGCCGGTTCCGCGCCATCGGGCAGACCTGCTATGGGGAGAAACCGTAAGGTCGGCCCCCGTCGACAAAGCACCTCTATACTTGGCCCACTACCCCAAGGTTAGGACCTCATATGTTCACAGCCCTCAGAACAACCGACGAGAACGGAACCGCGCTCGTAGCGCCCGTGAACGAAGCGCGCCTTAACGGTGCCGCCTACACCCCGCGCACGCTCGACACCCTGCGCATCAAGGACGATCGTCTGCGCGCGGCACTCGAGGGCACGGGACACCTGCTCTTCGACGGCGGCATGGGCACCATGCTCCAGGCGGCCGGCATGAAGACCGGTGCCCTGCCCGAGCTCCTCAACTTTGAGGAGCCCGAGGTCATCACGGACATCCAGCGCCAGTACGTCGAGGCCGGGTGCGACGTGATCACCTCGAACACCTTTGGCGCCAACGCCCACAAGCTCGCCGGCGCGGCCTCCGTGCACGACGTGTTCGCCGCAGCCGTGGCGTGCGCACGCGCGGCCGGCGCCCGCTACGTGGCTGGCGACATCGGCCCCATCGGCGCCCTGCTGCGCCCACTCGGCACGCTCTCGTTCGACGAGGCCTATCTGCTCTTTAAAGAGGAGGTCGAGGCGGGCGTGGCCGCAGGTGTGGACCTTTTCGTGATCGAGACCATGACCGACCTCGCCGAGATCAAGGCCGCCGTGCTCGCCGTCAAGGAGAACTCCGACCTACCGATCTTCGCCACCATGACCTTTGAGGAGGACGGCCGCACCTTCCTCGGCACGAACCCCGAGATCGCCGCCATCACGCTCGATGCGCTCGGCGCCGACGTGGTGGGCATCAACTGCAGCCAGGGGCCGGCCGAGCTCCGCGAGCTCGCCAAACGCATGCTCGCCGTCACCGACAAGCCCGTGATGGTGCAGGCCAACGCCGGCCTTCCCCATGTGGACGGCTGCGGCTGCACGGTCTTTGACGTGCACGCACCCGAGTACGGCCAGGCCGTGGCCGGCATGATCGAGGACGGTGTGGGCATCGTGGGCGGCTGCTGCGGCACCACGCCCGACCACATGCGCGAGCTCCATGCGCTCATAAAGGACCACGCGCCGACGCCGCGCCGCCACGCGCCGACTACAACGGTCACAAGCGCGCAGTCGGTGGTCGACCTTCCCTGCGGCGGGCACAAGATCGCCGTCATCGGCGAGCGCATCAACCCCACCGGCAAAAAGCGCCTGCAGCAGGCCCTGCGCGAGGGCAACCTCGACTACGTGGTGAGCCAGGGCATCTCGCAGCAGGAGCAGGGCGCCGACATCCTCGACGTCAACGTGGGCCTGCCCGAGATCGACGAGGTCAAGATGATCCAGGCGGCAACCGAGCAGCTCCAGGGCTCGGTGCTCCTGCCGCTCCAGATCGACTCCACCGATCCCGCGGCCGTGGAGGCCGCAACCCGCCGCTACGCCGGCAAGCCCATCATCAACTCCGTGAACGGCAAACGCCAGATCATGGACGAGATCTTGCCGCTCGTGGCCCACTACGGCACCAACGTGATCGGCCTCGCGCTCGACGAGGACGGCATCGCCGATACGGCCGATGCGCGCTTTGCCATCGCCGAGCGCATCGTCAACGAGTGCGAGCGCTACGGCATCGGCCGCGACCGCATACTCATCGACTGCCTGGTCATGACCGCGTCGACCAACCAAAAGCAGGTGGTCGAGATCCTGCGCGCCATGACCATGGTCAAGGAGCGCCTGGGCGTCAAATGCGCGCTCGGCGTCTCGAACGTGAGCTTCGGCCTGCCGGCGCGCCCGCTCCTCGGCTCCACGTTCTTGGCCGCGGCCTTTGGCGCGGGCCTCGACGCGCCCATCATGAACCCGGGCTCCGAGCGCTTTATGGACACCGTGCGCGCCTATCGCGTGGTCAACGGCGAGGACGAGGGTTCCGTGAACTACATCGAGCGCTACGCCGAGTGGACCGACCCCTACCGCATCGCCGCCGACCCGGCGCTCGCCGGCACCTCGAACAGCGCCGCCGCGAGCGACGCCCCCGCGGCAGATGCGGGCGACGAGGACCCCATCAAGCGCCTCGTCATCAGCGGCCGCAAGGGCGAGATCGCCGACGTCACCCGCGAGCTCCTGCAGACGACCGACGCCATGGAACTCATCAACAAGCACTTCATCCCCGCGCTCGACGAGGTGGGCGTGCTCTTTGACCAGGGCAAGTTCTTCTTGCCGCAGCTCATGGCCTCGGCCGAGGCGGCACGCGTGGGCTTTGACACCATCAAGGAGCTCATGCCCGCCTGCGAGATCGAGGACAAGGGCCAGATCTGCATCGCCACCGTCAAGGGCGATATCCACGACATCGGCAAGAACATCGTCAAGATGCTCCTCGACAACTACGGCTACACCGTGTTCGACCTCGGGCGCGATGTGGACCCGCAGGAGGTGCTCGACTGCGTGCGCGACCGCAACATCAAGCTTGTGGGCCTCTCGGCGCTCATGACCACCACCGTGGCCAACATGGAGGAGACCATCAAGCTCCTGCATGCCGAGGTGCCCGACGTCAAGATCCTCGTGGGCGGCGCCGTGCTCACGCCCGAGTACGCCGAGCAGATCGGCGCCGACTACTACGCCAAGGATGCCGCCGAGAGTGCGCGCATCGCCGAGGAAGTTTTCGGCAAATAGTAACGATACCGAGGTTTTTGCCCTGCACGTGCTTTACCACGGTAGAATGTGGGGGCTAAAAACCATCGCGCGCAAAGGAGCGACCATGGCGATCACGCCTCAAGAAATCGCGGAAACCCGCGGCATGGTCGAGGAGCAGAACCTCGACATCCGTACGATCACGATGGGCATCTCGCTCATGGGCTGCGCCGACGAGAGCCTCGAGCGCATGTGCGACAAGGTCTACGACCACGTGACCTCCACCGCCGAGCACCTGGTCGAGACCGCCGAGAGCCTCGAGCGCGAGTACGGCATCCCCATCGTCAACAAGCGCGTGTCGGTCACCCCGGTGGCACAGATCGCCGCCTGCTGCAAAGACGAGGACCTCACCCCGCTCGCGCACGCGCTCGACCGCGCAGCCGAGACCCTCGGCATCGACTACCTCGGCGGCTTCTCGGCCCTCGTGCCCAAGGGCATCGGCGACGCCGACCGCCGTCTTATCCAGTCGATCCCCGAGGCACTCGCCGGCACGAGCCGCGTGTGCTCGTCCATGAACGTGGCGACCCTGCGCGCCGGCATCAACATGGACGCCGTGCTCATGGCCGCGCAGACCATCATCGACGCCG
>CAVCLY010000088.1:0-6186 GCA_963603165.1 Faecalibacterium prausnitzii | reverse complement strand
CAGCGCCAGTACTCGGTGTTGCCCTCGGCCTCGGCCGTGGCCGCTTTGGCCGCCACGTGCTCGAGGGCCTCGTGGTTCTTGGGGTCGAGCTCGCCGTGCTCCTCGCCGCAGGTCTCGCACTTGGCCTTGCTGGAGCAGGTCGCTGTGCCGCCCGCGTGGGCGCCTCGCTTGCCCTTCTCCCCGCAGACCGAGCACTCGCGCCAGTGCTCGGTGGTGTTATGCGACCAGCCCTCGCCCCAGGTGTGGCCGTCGTTGACCGTGACGGTCACGCTCACGGAGTTGCCGGCCCTGTCGGTGGCTACGACCTTCTGCTCGCCGGCGGCAGGGGAGAGCGTGAAGGAGCCGTCCTCGCCGAGCGCGACCACAGTGCCGTTCACCGTCACGGTGTCGAGGTTCTTATCGGCCACGGTGACCGTCTGCGCGGAGCAGTAGGTTCTGCCGTTCTTAACACCGCTGATGACGGGCGCCTCGGCGTCCTCGACCCACTTGGCGTATACCGTCGTGGCCCCGGTCACGGCGGTGCCAAAGTTGAACTCCCGCTCACACTCCGCATCCGCGTACCAGCCGCAGAAGACGTGCCCGGCCCAGACAGGGTCGCTCGCGGGCCGCGACGCATTACTGCCGGCCGCCACCGTCTGGCTGTCGACGGCGCTGCCGCCGCCGGTGCTAAAGCGCACGACGTAGTTGACGCTAAGCGTAAAGTTCGCGCCGCGCATGCTGCCGCAGTAGTAGCTGTAGGTAACCGAGGTTGCATCTTCATTTACGGTCAAAACTCCGTCGGTGACGCTCCCGCCTTTCCAGTTACTCGCTTGCCTGGCGTCGAACGCGCCAGGGAGCCCCGACAGGGCAAACTGGCGGCCGGTGTCGATCAAGATCGCGTACGAGTTTCCGCTGTAATCAAAGTCCTTGAGGGCGCCGTTGTTGTTTAGGTTGAGCGAGGTGAGCTTGTTGTTCTGGCAGTTGAGGGTCTCGAGCGCCGCGTTGTTGCTCACGTCCAGCGAGGTCAGGTTGTTATAGGAGCAATACAGCGTCTTCAACCCGTAGTTGCGGCTCACATTCAGCGCCCCCAGCTGGTTGTAAGAGCAGAACAGCTCTGTCAGGGAGGCGTTGCAGCTCAGGTCCAGCGAGGTGAGGGCGTTGTAGTGACATTTAAGACTCTCGAGCGCCGTATTGTTCCTCAGGTTCAGCGTGCTCAGATTGTTGTTGTAGCAACCCAGATCTTTCAGCGCAACGTTATGGCTTACGTCCAGCGCAGCAAGGCTGTTGGAGTAGCACGTAAGATCCTCGAGCGCCGTATTGCTCTCAAGGTTCAGCGTTCCCAGCTTGTTGCTGGAGCAATTCAGCTTTCTCAAAGCAGGACAGTGACTCACGTCGAGCGAGGTGAGGGCGTTGTCATTGCAGAGAAGATCATCGAGTGCCGCGTTGCTGCCAATGTTCAGCGACTCCAGCTTGTTGCTGTCGCATCGCAGTATTTGCAACGCGCCGTTGCTGCTCACGTCCAGCGAGGTGAGGCCGTTGGAGTAGCAGTAGAGCAATATGAGCTTTGCGTGGTGGCTCACGTCAAGGTCGGTGAGCTGGTTCGAAGAGCAGTAGAGCAACTCGAGCTTCTCGCATTTGCTCACGCTGAGGTCGGTGAGCTGGTTTGAGGAGCAGCTGAGTTCTCGAAGGTCCGTGTTGGCACTCAGGTCGAGCGAGGTGAGCTCGTTGCCGGAGCAGTACAGGTACTTGAGAGCCGTAAAGTATTCGATCCCCTTGAGGTTCGAGATCTCCTTCTTGGGGCACTCAATTCTGGTGACCTCGGCGGCCTCGGCGTCGTTCAGGTAGCCGTCGCCGTCCGCGTCGTACGTTCTGACATAGTCCTCGCGGAAGGTATAGTCCGGAAAGTTGGTTCGATCGATCTTGATGCCCTGCTCGCCGTCAGCCCAGGCGCCGGTAGGCATCAGGCAGAGGGCCGCCAATAGGGCTACGACCAATCCTCCCCAGAGACGTTTGCGCATATGCGCTCCTTCCATGCGCCGCGTCCGCGCGGCGTCAAAACTGCTGTTCTCAAAATCGCCTGCGGCAAAAGTAAGCGCATCGACGAGCGGCAGCAATGGAGGCGCAGCTCACGGTGCGTGCAGGCATTCAAATGCTACCGTACCCCGCACATGGGCACGCTGGCGAGAGACGCAAAACGGCGAACGTTACACAGCCGTGCGATCATCGGCATGTAGCGACTACCAACACGGGCACAGGCGGTCGAGATCTCCCGTCAATTTGTCCAATAATCGCGATAAGTTGCTGAATCGGCCGTCCAATAACCTCGATAAGTTACATCGCCGCAGGTGGACCATGCTTCACCCATGGGATTCCTTTGAGGTTGCACATGCCTTTCGTGGTGCACCCTAATGACCTCAAGGTCGAGGACGGCATCGTCTTTGTGCCGCTCTATATGACGCCTTTCCTGTAGAGGGGGGGGGTCGGCCTCGGCGGCGCTGCGCGTAAAAACAAGACGGCGACCGCGGGTGTGCGGTCGCCGTCTTGACGCGGTGGGTTGTGGCTGCGTCTCCGTATTTTAAGGGACGGGCCCGGCTCGTGGTGCCCTGCGGCTTGCTAGGCGCTGCGCCGCTTGCTGCGGATGAGCGCCGCGCCGAGGGCTATGAGGCCGGCGGTGAGGGTGAGGCCTGCGGCGGCCGCGGAGGGGTCGCCGGTTTTGGCGAGGCCGGTACCCGCCTTGCCCGTGGTGGTGACGGTGGCCACGGTCGTCTTGGTCGTGGTGCCTCCGTTTGAGGCGCCGCCGGCCGCTCCGCCTGAGTTGCCGTTCGAGGCGTCCGAGCCGCCGCCGTTCGCGTTCTGGCTGCCGTTGCCGCCGTCGTTTTCGTTCTGGCCACCGCTTCCGCCGTTGCCGCCGTCCGTCTTGCCGCCCTCGTCCTTCTTGGGGTCGAGCTTGGGGATCACGGTGTCGGCGCGCTCGATCTCCTCGGTGGCGGCCGCGTCGGAGAAGAGCTTGCCGCAGCCGGTGCAGCGCCAGTACTCGGTGTTGCCCTCGACCTCGGCCGTGGCCGCTTTGGCCGCCACGTGCTCGAGGGGCTCGTGGTTCTTTGGGTCGAGCTTGCCGTACTCCTCACCGCAGGTCTGGCAGACCGCCTTCTTGCTGCAGGTGGCGGTGCCGCCCTTGTGGCCGGTGGCGGGGACGGTCTGCTGGGCGGTGAGCACCGTGCCGCAGTCCGTGCACTTGGAGCCCTCGGTCAGGCCGTCCTCGGTGCAGGTGGCTGCCTTGGCGGCCAGGGTCTCCGTGTGCTCGTGGTTGCTCGGGTTAGCATCGCCGTATTCGGCGCCGCAGGTCTCGCAGACGGCCTTCGTGCTACAGGTAGCCGTGCCACCCGCGTGCGCGGCGACATCGCCCTTCTCGCCGCAGACGGAGCACTCCCGCCAGTGATGGGTGGTGTCATGCGACCAGCCCTCGCCCCAGGTGTGGCCGTCGTTGACGGTGACGGTGACGGTCGCGGTGTTGCCGGCCCTGTCGGTGGCTACGACCTTCTGCTCGCCGGCTGCGGGGGAGAGCGTGAAGGAGCCGTCCTCGCCGAGCTCGACCGTGGCGCCGTTCACCGTCACGGTGCCGGGATGCTCGTCGGTGACGGTGACCTTCTGAGCGGAGCAGTAGGTCCTGCCGTCCTTAACACCGCTGATGACGGGCGCCTCGGTATCCTCGGCCCACTTGGCATAGATCGTCGTGGGCCCGGTCACGGTCGTGTTCTCAAAGTCGTATGCCTGCGTACGGGCGGAATCCGCGTACCAGCCAACAAAGGCGTGTCCGGCCCAGGTCGGGTCAGCGGGCCTTGCGGCCTTCTCGCCGGTCTTGACCGTCTGGCTATCGATCTTGCTGCCCTCGCCTGTGTCAAAGCTTACGGCGTATCCGGCATTGAGGGTAAAGGTGGCGCTCTGGCTGCAACCGCAGTCGTACGTGTAGGTGACGGACGCCGCGTCGTCGCTCACGGTCAGGATGCGGCCGCTCACATCGCCGCCGGACCAGCCGCTCGCTTTCGCCGTATCGAAACTGCCCGGCAGCGTGCTCAGATCGAGTGTGCGCCCCGATTCGACATCGATCGTGTAGGTGTTTCCGCTGCAGTCTAGCGTTATGGTTTTGTAGCACATGGTCAAATCGAGCGAGGTGAGCTGGTTATTGCTGCAATTCAGCTCGGAAAGACGTTCACAGCCGCTCAAATCGAGCTGCGCTAGACGGTTATCGTTGCACTTCAGTTCTCTGAGGTTCTCGCACCCGCTAACGTTGAGCTGAGAGATCTTGTTGGACGAGCAAATTAGGCTATTCAGGTCATCGTGGTTGCTAAGATCGAGCGACGTAAGCTGATTTTCGCTGCAATCCAGCCCACAGATCGTGGCGGATAGTTTTAAGCTGGTCAGCCTATTTTGAGAACACGTTAAATCCAGGTAGGCCGTGTTGTTGCTTGCATCAAGCTCGGTGAGCTGATTTTCGCTGCAGTCTAGTGTGCGGATCGTGGCAGGCAACTTTAAGTTGGTCAGCTTATTTTGATAGCACCTTAGCTCCAGTTCGGCCGAGCTATCGCTTACGTCCAGATCGGTGAGCTCGTTATTGTAGCAATCCAGACGCTTGAGCATGGCGATGCCGCTCACGTTCAGCGACGTGAGCGCGTTGCTGTCGGTATACAGCCTCTCGAGTTTGGTGTTCTTGCTAAGGTCCAACGTCTTTATCTTGTTGACGGAGCAATTGATATTCACCAGCTCGGTGTTCTTGCTGAGATCGAGCTCCTCTATTTGGTTGTCGGAGCAATCGAGTTTAGTTAGAGATGTGAAGTGCTCGATGCCCTCGAGGGATGCGAGCTGCTTTCCTTCATCGAGGTAGTCACTCTTTTTGTTTTCGCAGTCGATGTACGTGACTGCCGCGAGCTCCTCCGCGCTGAGCTGGCCGTCTTCGTTCTCATCGCAGTGGTTCTCGACATATTCCCTGAATGCCGGATCGGGAAAGTGCGCCTCGTCGATCGGGATGAGCGCAGCCTCGTCGGCCATGGCCACGTTCGGCGCAAGGCAGAGCGTGGCCGCGAGGGCGAGGGCCAACCCTCCCCATAGACGTTTGTTCATGCGAGGCTCCATTTCTACACGGGCCCGCTCGGCCGTGTCGGGTGAAGGTATCCAATCAAAAGGTCTGCGACTGCAAGGCGGCTGCTCGCGGCTTAAACCCGCGCGCAGACACCCGAATGCTACTGCATCCGCCCCGCCAAACGGCAGGGGAGGCCCATAAAACGGCGAACGTAACACAGCTGCGTGATTTTCGGCGCATCTGGAAGGCCGGGCGCACGTCGGCGCGCGACCGAGAGACCCATGCGATTTTCGACATCCCGCGCCTGCAGCCTTCCGGCGGCGGGCACGGCAACCCATCGCTCCGCCCTATATCCCTGATAAGTTGCATCTGCGCAGGTAAACGGGTTGGTGGCATTGGACGGCGGTCGCCGGACGGAGCATTTGCGTCCAATCGTTTAAAGCGCAAATTAAGCCTCTCTCCAAAAATCAAGCGAAAAACAAGGCGCAAATATTTACGCTCGCGTTTGCGCTTCAACTTTTTAGAATAAATCCCGACGCATATCACGGCGACACAAGGCGGGCATTTCTCTCGAACCCGCTTTGCGTAGTGCAGCAAATCCTGCAGTGCGCCTTCAATCGAGGTGCGCTTCCACGGGGCAATGTTGGTTGGAAAGATCCCTATTTTGAGCCTGAATCTGGTTGGAAAAATCCGCTGTTTGACCCCGTGACCGGTTGGAAAATCCGGTTCGCGCACTTCTACCTGGGATTTTCCACTTAGATGCTTACGCCCGTATCGCAAGGTGCGCAGCATAGACCGGTAGATAGATTCTGCGGTCGGCAATCTCGACGTTCCCGTTGTGCAGCACGACGGCATTCTCGGTCTCGCCCGCATTGAGCAGTGCCGTGAGCGCGCTGTGGCGACGGTAGTCCTTACCCGATTTGACCTCGATTACGCGCGTGCGCCCGTTCGAGTTCTCGATGACAAAGTCGACCTCGCCGCGCTTCTTTGACGAATAGAAGTGCGGCGCAAAACCATGTGCCACGAGCTCTTGCGCCACGACAGCCTCGTAGAGCGAGCCGTAGTTGATGTCGGTCTTGCCGTTGATGATGTCAAGGTCGACGGTGCCCATTAGGCGCGAGGTCAAAAGG
>CAVCLY010000087.1:0-6230 GCA_963603165.1 Faecalibacterium prausnitzii | reverse complement strand
GACGTGTGGTCTCGGCCACGGTTCCTCCTTTGGATCTGTGCCGCCCCGTGTCGTTCCGGGCGACGTTAACAGACGGCCGGGGCGTGTAGACAGCGCGGCCCGGCTCGCTCGCGCCGGGAGCCCCCGCGCGCAAAGCTGCAACATCATACCGCGCGGCCGGCACTTTGCTCCGAAAAAGTGAAACCTGCCGAGACTTCCCTCACAGCCCGCGGCAGGGCCAAAACGGCGCGCAGATCCGCTCGCACGCAAAACGCGCCGGATCGCCCCTGCATAGACGATCCGACGCGCATGCTATGCACCGCGTTGTTCAAGCCAAGGCGATCGCGACCGCCCAGCTCGGGGCATACCGACGCTATCTCGCGAACCTGCGGCGCAGCGCGATCAAGCCCGCGCCCGCGGCTGCAAGTACTGCCGCGACAGAGGCCGTCGCATCGCCGGTCTTGGGGATACCGCCCTTCGTGACCGTCGTCTTTTTTGCGGCAGACGTCGGTACCTCGCCGCCGGCTCCCTGCTCGTCACCGGTGTTCCCACCTGTCTGCTCGGGCTTCTTCGGCTCCTCTTCACTCGAGCTCTTCTGCACCTGATAGAAGGCCTTGATGGGCAGGTTATCCACGCAGCAGTTGTTCTGCTTGGTGGAGAGCGCTGCGGTCACGGCCGTCCAGTCGCTCCACTGGCCATCAGCCTCGAGCGTATAGCTCTCGCCCTCGTTGACCTTGGCCACGAAGTCGCCGGGAAGATAGCGTTTGGCATTCTGGTTCACATACGAAGAGCTCTTGCCCGCCGTCTGGTAGTACATGTCGGCGCCATCGATCTTGGCGTGCTCGGTCACCACCACCGCATAGCGCTGACCCGACTTGACCGAGATGCGCTCGCCCTCATCGAGCATGCAGCGATGGTAGCCACCGTATGTATACGTCTTGGTCTTGGCGAGCACACGCGTGCCGTCCGTCGGGGTCGTCGCGCCCTCGTTCAGCAGGTAGACCTCATAGGTCACCTGTGTGTCGAGTTTGGCCGTCTCGCACGAGAGCGCGCGCAGCACGCGGTCGCTGTCCGCCGTGAAGACGTTGGCGGAACTCACCTTGGAGCTCGAGGTACGCACGAGCGTCGTCTGCGCGGCCATGAAGTTGTACTGGTCGCACTCGAACTCCTCGTCCGACGTCGACGAGTTCACGTCGTAGTCATAGCTGGCGGGACCGACGATGCTATGGTCGTAATACGAAACCCAAAAGTAGCCCGTGTAGTTGCCCTGCGCGTCCTTGATGCCGTGCTCGCCGTAGTTGGGGAATTCGTTCGTGCTCGCCCCGTTGCTGTCCTTGATCAAAAAAGCGCCATTGGCGGGCGGGCGGTTGCCTTCCCTAAAGTTGGAGACATCGTAGTTGTCGTCATATCCAACGATCTCGGCCGTGTGCGCGGCACCAGCGGTCTTTGAGTTCGTGTAGAGCGACCCCGTGTTCTCGTTGTAGTACGGCGTGCCCGCACTATCGTAGGCGGCCTGAATCGTTACCTGAACGCCGTGCCCCAGATTGAGCTGCTCTTTGATGGCACCAAGCGCTCGCTGGTTGATACCCGTGTAGTTGCCATTTGCATCGTGCATCGACACGTCGGGCATAAGGCTCGACTCCTCGAGCGTGTAGGCCGACTGGCCATAGAGATCGCTGCTCAAGCCCCAACCAAGGTCAGGCTCACCAGAAGCGGTCACGGCGTAGGACTTGGAGATCTCGTACTTGACCCCCGTAACGTCCCATTCCTTCTTCTTGGCCGCGATCTCGTCGAGCGTGAGGTAGTAGTACTTATCGATTGCACTATCCCCCTCGCCTTCGTGCACAATGCATTCGATCTTGCCCGAACTGCTCCCAAAGGGCGCAACGCTCTCGTTAACCGGGCCCACGCCCGCAGAGAACAGCGTGCTGCAGTAAGTCTCGAACCCGCCTTTACGGAAGACAAACGACGGCAGGTCTCCCTCGATCTCAAAACCCTCCCCCGCCTGAGCCGTACCCGCATAGGCTTCCGTAGCCTGCGAATTTACAAACCAAACGAGATAGCGTTCCGAGAGATCGAGCTTGGTGGCATCGTAGGTGGTACCGAGCTCGGAGAGGATGCTCGTTTCGGAAGCGGCGATGGCGCCATGTGCCCAGCAGGTATCCGTATCGCCCTGATTCTTGACGGGCGTCACCACGCCGCGCGTGCGCAGATCAAGACTTGCAGGAAGGCTCTTGGAAGCCGCCGTGGCAGCGGTGTCGTCGGAGTTGTAGGCCGAGTAGCTATCGTCCATCGAGATTGCGAGGGCAGACGACCAGTCCGTGATGGCGCTCTGGTCGGATGCATGCGCGGTCGCGGGCATGCCGAGCGCAAGGCCGGCCACGAGCGCCGCAGCGGCCGTGTGGCAGAGAGCGGAGCGAGCGGGGCGGTTCGCAATAGCGGTGGTCTTTGACATGAGATACCTCCGTTTAGGAACGACGGGTGGATCGATTGATAACAGCAGCGGCGATGAGCGTGAGCGTTCCCGCGACGAACGCGGCGGCCATCTGGATGCTCACGGCATCGCCGGTGGCGGGAATGGACGATTTTGCCTGTATGCTCGACCGCTTTTCCTCGGGCGTTTGCGTCTCGTCTTTCTTTGCAGAAGCGTCGGTCTCCGGGAGCTCCGCCTTGGAACCCCGTGCGGCCTCAAAGGCAACCGAGGCGATGGACGCGGCCACCTCATCGGAGCTCGGCGTGGTGTTCGCAAGCGCGCTCTCAAAGTCTCCGGCGCGGGCGAGAAGCTTTTCGGCCGCAGCGATCTTGGCCTCGAGGTCCTCGCGCTCCGCCTGCGTTATCCACACGGCAGAGGCAGCGACATTGCTCCCGTCGGCGCTCGTCTTGGCGGCATCGAGCTTTGCGCGCGCCTCGGCAATCGCCTGCCTGAGTTTGGCGAGCTCCTCTACCGAGGCCCAGCTGCGAATCTCGGAAATGCCCTTGATGGAGGCGTTGTCGACCGCCCATTCCCCGCTGAAGTCGGTGCCGTGGACGCCCGCGGCCACGGCCGTCCAGTCCGTCCACGAGGTCGCGGCAGATGTCGCAGAGGCGCCCCCGGCAGTCGCGCCCGTCCAGCTCTCGCCCGCGTTGAGCCTGGCCCTCACCGAGATGCGCCGGCCGTTGTTCATGGCCACGCCCTGGTACCACAGGCCGTTATCGTCGCAGCGCTGCGTGGTCACGATCGCATAGCGCTGACCCTTGCGCATGGCGACCCAGTCGCCCTCGTCGAGCGTCACGCGATGGTAGCCGCCATATGCGTAAGCACCCTCCGCCGTGCAGACGAGCTTTGCGTGCTCGGGATCGGTCGGCGTGGCGGCCTCGCTATCGAGCAGATAGACCTGGTAGGTCACCGTGGTGTTCTGCTTGTAGGTGGCGCACGCGAGCGTGCGGAGCGCCATATCGCCCTGGGCGGTAAAGACGTTCGCCGAGCTCACCGGCGTTTTGGACGAGGTGACGATGGCGTCCTCTTGCGGCAGGTAATCGTACTGGTCGGTGTAGCTCAGGCCGCTTCCACCGTAATCCGCGAGGTCGAAATCGAAGCTGTAGCACTTGCGGATGGAACGGTCGTAGTACGAGAGCCAGAAGTAGCCCGTGTGCCTGCCGCTCTCGTCGAGGATCCCCCACGCGCCCGTGTTCTGAAAATCGGACTCGTCCTCTTCGGACCCGGAGCTCTGCTTGACGAGCCACGCGCCGTCACCCTCGGGAGTCTTGCCCGCGTTGTTCTTGAAATTGCTCTTGCTGTACGCATCGTCCCAGCCGACGATCGTCACGTAGTGGTTGGACGTGTCGTCCGACCAGGTGTAGTGCGACCAGGTGTTGCGATCGAAGAACTTGCTCACCTTGTTGCTGTCGGAGCTGGTCTCGTCCAGGTGATACGCTGTCGCAATGCCGTGACCCGCCATGAGCTCTTTCTTCATAGCGGCCACGGTGTTCGCGTCCGTAAGCTCCGGCGTGCTCTCGGTAGCTTCCGCGCGCACCGCGGGCAGCACGTTCGCATCGTTCAACGCATAGCTCTTAACATCCCAAAGCGAATCGTCGATGCTCCAGTCGTAGTACTTAACGACCGCACCGTCGTCGTCCCTGACCGGACCCGCCCAGCTCTTGCGCACGATCTTGTCGGCAGGGTGCTCGGCCGCGTAGGCATCGATCTCGCTCTGCGTCCAGTATCTCGTCTGTGCCTCGTTTGCCCCCTCGGGCGTGACCTCGCACACGATAACGGCCTCGTTGTTCTTGTAGGGAGCCTGTGCCTCGGGAACAAGGCCGATGCCGGCGCTGAAGAGCGTCATGCAATACGAAACCTTGCCGCCCGCGTCAAAGCACCCGGAGTTAGCGGAGCCGTAGGTGCCCTCCCCCGCCTGCGCGGCGCCGGCCACGCTCGCAGGAACGCCGTTCTTGGAATAGACGAAGTTGATGAGCGCGCGCTCAGACAAGTCGAGGCTGCCCACATCGACACCGTTTTGGGCAGCCTTGGAGAGAATGCTCGACTCAGCGGCGGCAACGGTTGCAAAGCACCAGCAGTCGCCCCACGGGGCTTGCTTCTTTGCCTTGGTCACGAACCCGAGCTTAGCCAGGCTGTAGCTTTGAGGAAGCCCTGCGGCCGAAACGTTGGAATCGGAAAGCGCAACGGGCGCCGCCGTTCCCTCGTAGGAATACGCATCGTAGCCGTCTTCGAAAACCATATCGTTGACGGCCGCGGTCCATTTTTGCTCGACATCGGCCGTCGAGGCTGCGGCAGGTGCAGGCAGCGTTGCCGCACACAGCACGGCCGCGAGAACGAGGCAAAGCGAACCCGCGCCAGCACGGAGCCGACGACGAGACTCAGATACGGATGAGGCGGGCGCCGCAACAGGCAAGATCGCCATGGACTTCCCCCGAAAAAACGAATGACACCGACAGTCACCCATTTTATGCGAGCTCCGCACCGTTTGCGCATCGGATCGCTAGATTGCAACGGTCAACGTCTCGTTCCGGACCGTCAGCGCCGCACGCTGCGCAACGAAGCCTGGCCGCGTTGCCCAGACATGCAGCCACTTCGATCGCGCCCTCCAACACGCAGGTCTCTCGATGACTCGGGCACATAAAAACTCACCGCACCGAGCGGGTTGACTCGGTGCGGTGAGCAAGAGGTTCCTCTTTGGATAACCTGGCGGTTACGCGGCTCGCTTCTTCACAATGAAGACAGCGCCCAGGGCAGTGAAGCCCCCAGCAAGCAGAAGGCTGAGTTGGGTCGTGGCGTCATCGCCAGTCTTGGGAAGGGCCTTCTTCTCTTCCTTTCTGGGTTCGGACTTCTTGGCAATCACGGTATCGGCCTTGGAAATCTCCTTGGTACCAGCCTCGTCGCTGAAATACTTGTCGCACTCGGCGCAGTGCCAGTACTCCGTGTTGCCCTCGGCCTTGGCCGTGGCCGCCTTGGCGGCGACGTGCGCCAGCTCCCCGTGGTTGGTCGGGTCAAGCTCGCCGTACTCCTCGCCACAGGTCTCGCAGACGGCCTTGTGCGCACAGGTCGCCGTGCCGCCCTTGTGGCCAAGGGGATCGCCGTGCTCGAAGGTCGCCTCGTCGTCGGTGCCCTCGGAGCTCTCGCCGCAGACGGAGCAGGACTTGTAGTAAACGGCCTTCTTCGTGCAGGTGGCCGCGGACTTCAGGTGGGCGGGCTCCGCTGTCTCGGCCGTGAAGCTGTGGCCGGTGGCGCCGGCGGTCTTCATGTCCTCGAGCACCTGCTCCTCGAACGCCGCGTTCTTGAAGGTCGCCGTGTAGGTGGTCAGCTCGTCGTCCGTGCAGGACTTCTCCTGCGTGACCTCGGCGGTCGCGGTCGCGGTCTCGGTCTCCTTATGGTTTTCGTCGTTCTTGCAGGTGCGGGTCGCGGTGCAGCTGGAGTGGTCCTTCGACCAGGTGTAGGTCGCCTCGCCCCAGTCGTGGTCGAGGGGGCCGCCGTACTCGAAGGTCGCCTCGTCGTCGGTGCCCTTCGAGCTCTCACCGCACACAGAGCAGGACTTGTAGTAGACGGCCTTCTCCGTGCAGGTGGCCACGGACTTCAGGTACTTCCCCTCGGGCTCCTCCGCGGTGAATCTATGGCCGGTGGCGGGGATGGTCTCGGCCTCGGTGTAGGAGTTGTTGACCGTGCAGGTGCGGGTCCTGCTGCCGTCGGCGATGCAGGTCGCCGGGACGACGGTCCACTCGCTCCAAGAGTGCGAGTGGGTCCCGACCGTGGTGCTCGT
>CAVCLY010000086.1:0-6269 GCA_963603165.1 Faecalibacterium prausnitzii | reverse complement strand
GCCGGTTGGCCAACAGGATAAGCGTCGCATTTACCCATCTGAACGGTACCTGAACTGGCTTTGTGAGGGGTTCGGCGAAGCATGTGCGAGATTTCTTGGTTTAAACCCGGGCGCGGCGAGTAGCTGGCGAGGTTTGGCCTTCGCTCAACTGGGCAAACGTCGGCGAAAACGAGTTGGCTACTCTACGGGTCGCGATTTAAACCGCGAAAAGTCGCGCATACAGAGCCAGGAAGGCGCGGAGGGGGCGGAAAACCCCTTCCGCGCCAATTGACGGAGAACTTTAATCTCTTGAATCGTTTTCTGGGATTTCGTTGGCCGCACGACGTCTCTCGTAAGCGAGAATCGCAGCACCCGCCACGCCAAACACCAGCGGCATTACAGAAAGGTCATCGCCGGTTTCGGGCGTGGCCACCTTCTTTCGCGCTTGCGGCGTTGCATTGTTGCCAGAGCCGTTCTCGACGCGGCCACCAGACGCGTCGCCCTTGCCGGAATCGTCGCCTTTTTCGGACCCATCTTCCTTTCCAGAGCCGCCGCCGTCGCCGCTGCCGTCGCCGCCATCGCTGCCGCCATCGCCGCCGCCGTCGCTGCCGCCATCGCCGCCGCCGTCGCTGCCGCCATCGCCGCCGCCGTCGCCATCCCCGCCGTCCGGCAAGAGCGCGACATCGCCACGGCTAAGCTCCTCGTTGACCTGCATCTCGCCCGCGATTTCGACCGAGGATTGCGGCGCGCTCTCGGCCGGCTGCTCAACGCAGGCCAGCTCAATCTCCTCATCCAGCAACTGCCATGTGACCGACTCAATGCCATTGGCGGTCGCCAGGATGGTGCGTGCCTGCCCCGCGTCAACGTCGCTGCCATCGACGGGCCAAACGTCTGGCAGCTTGATGGCAACCCGGTAAATCCCGATCTGCCCAGGGAGAAGAACTCCCGCACCAACGGGATCGAGGACCGGATCGGCGGCATCACTCGCCGCAGCGGCCTGTCCGTCCTCTTGATTTTCGGGCTGCCACCAAATGCTTTGACGGACACTTTCCCTCGAGGGTGTCAGCGTCGCTTCGCCAATAGGCGAGTTGCCGGCAGTGCGCAAATGCACGGCAAGCTTGGAAATCGCCACATTGCCGCGGTTCTTAATCGTGACGTCGAACGCATTCGAGCGCCCGAGGAAAGCCACCGGCTCCACGGGCTCGCACGCGATTGTATCGACAACTATGATGTAGGGAATCTGGGTCATCCACAGGCTGGCTTTGCTCTTGCTAAAGTCAACGATCTCGGTCGCGGCAAAAAGGACCCCGGCCCCGTCCTGGGCAAGGACCGTCAGACCGTGAATTGCCTTGTCATTCTCGAGCTCGGCAAAGGCAAACGCGGGCGTGAACCTCTCGCTTTCGGCCATAAACACGCAGGCCATGACCCTGTGCGCCTCTTGCGAGACGGCGTCTTGTCCAAGCCCCATGTCGTCGGTATTTTGGGCCATGTACAAGAAATCGCCCTTTGACGACACGCAAAAATCCTTGAAGGCGAACTCTGCGGGACCCACATCCTTAAGCGAGAAATCAGCCTGTTGGCTTTCGTCCTCGTCAAACGTCGCCTGCCACAGCTTATTATCTCGCACGATGAGCCACCCCTCGTGCCCCGGCCACGCGCGCAGGACCGGCGTCCACGGTGCATTCGCGACGGTTTGGGCAAGCTCGGCCTCGACGGGATTGTCGGCAAATGCCTGGGCAATCTGGGCGGGCGTCATGCCAGCCAGGCTCTCTGGCCCGTTGCCGCCTCTCTTTCTCCTAAAGGTGTACACGTCCGTGCGAAGTTTCTCCGGGCCGGCTTTTGAGTCCGGCGCGTCGTGCACAACGCAACCAACTGAGCACGCGTTCCACAGAGTCGTACCCATTTTTTCCGACCCAAGCAAAAGCTCGATGTCGACGACGCCGCGAGACAGCTGGGTTTCCTGCGACAGGCTTAGGCGCATCTCATAAGGGAGAAGGACGCCGATGTTAAGGGTCTTCTCCGCATCACTCGTGGCCAGGACCCGGTCCGAGGACGCCCTTCTGTGGATGAACGCGGCGAAGCACGTAAGGCCGTCGCCGCCGTTCTTTGCCAAGATGATCTTGGGGCATGAGTAGGCGTGCTTGCCATTCTGGTCGTAGCCGGGCCTCGTAAGCGCCGCGCTCTTCACGCGGAAGTCCTTGTCCAAGGACAGCGTGCAGATGCGCGTCGTGGACAGCGCCTCGCCCACGGTGTCTGGCGCGACGCCCGACTCGCGCACGCCGCAGACCATGAGGACGCGGAAGACGACGTCGGACGCACCGGAGAACTCGCTAGAAGCGCCAACGCAGGAGCAGACATCGAACTCGTAGTCGCAAAGGTCGCGGCGACGAACGCCGTCTGCCACAAGGTCGAACTCGATCACCTTCCGCCTGGAAAGCGAGTAGGTACTCCCCTGCTTGCTAACGGTCTGCACGACCAGGCGGTTCTGCACGATTTCCTGGCCGCCCACGGTATAGTCCACCGGCGCAATGCGGAATACATAGCTTGCGCCCCCGACCTGCACGACCTTGATACGCGGGTCGCTAAAGGTGTTCTCCTCGATAAGCGTGGACGTCCAACGCGTGCCCACGCCGGCGGCGAACTCGGGTTGCGCGCCGAAGGTAGCCACGACCGGGTCGACCACATCCTGGTACGCGTAGCGCTCGATGAAGGAGCCGGCGCACGGCTCGTTGCCCCGCGGGTCGACATACGTGGTCAGCTGCATGTTGCCGACCTCAATGACCTGCTCCTTGTTCTCGCTCGGCCCACCCGCAGAGAAGTCGAAGATCTCGTACAGGCTCGTCACGCCAAGAAGCTCGTCTTGCGTGACAGGGACTCCCATGGCGAGAAGTTCCTCCTCGGTCATGTTCGTGTCGGCGAGGTCTCCCTCGACCAAGAAGACGTCCTGGCCGTCGGTCGTACCCAGCGAGAAAGGTGAGCCGCCTGGCAGCGCAACCTCGACATCTTCCTCTTTTTGGCCGCCTTTCCAGTTGTCATAGAAATTAGGCCACGACTTACCGACCACCTTTTGGTTCCACTTGAACAGGAGAGCCTGAGCGACAATCTCGAGGGCGGACGCGGCGCTCGCCGTGAAGTGCGCGTGGCTCTGGCCAGCTTCCTCCGTGGGCCCCAAAACGGTGTTCGTCGAGATCTCGGCGCAACCTCGGACACCAACAGAGAAAGCCCCGGCAAAGCCCAGGCCCGCGCTGAGCCCGGCGCTCACGGGCGTATTGATCGTGAAGCCGGTCTTCTCGTAGTCCCAGGTCATACCATTTGTCGGGTCCGCCCCGTTCTTGGTCCGCCCGCCCAAGCCCAGCGCGACCTTGATCGCAGCGCTGAAATCGAAGGCGACGAACACGGGAACGACGACGATAATGAAGTCCTGGCTGATGGTGACGCTAACCTGCCCCACGGCGAGCCCCTGGAGGTCCAAGGCCCAGTCATCCGCGATCATGGGGGCCTGCCCCAAGACCGCGACCTGAAGCGAACCCGTTATCTGGAGGGCAGACGTCATTTGGCCCCTGACGATGGAACTGCCGTCCGGGTTCGTCGAGTTCATCTTATCTCGATAGCGGTCGATGCTCTTCTTGAGTTGCGAAAAGGCCTTTTTGCTCTTGTCGGTGAGCTCCTTTTTGGTCTGCAGGCCAAACCTGCTGCCGTCACGAGTCCCCTTGTCGCTAACAAACCCCAGGTTAGGCGACTGGACGCTGATGAGAAACGTCCCATAGGGGGAGCACTCGAACCGCAGCATGGATGAGGGTATCCACGCGCTCAGCTTTGAGGAGCCCATCAGAGCCGGGAACTCCTTGGGGACAGAGGCGCCGTTGTCGATGCCCTCCTCTGTGCAAATGTTGAGTTCGCCCTTGCCGCTCTCGAACTCGTCGACCTTCCCGTCGACGGCTTGCAGGGTGGTCGAGAAGCGCCAGGTCTTCTGGCCAAGGGCGAGCTTTAGGTACAGGGGCACGTCGGCCGGGATGAGGTGCTCATTGTCTTTAGAAACGCGCAGGTAATCGCCCTCTAGCGTGCCTGTGGCCAGGTTCTTCTCGACTTGGACCGCCGCCGAGTCGATAAGGGTGTCCGAGTCTTCCGCCTGGGCCCAGAGCTCGAGCCTGCCGGTCGACGCGTCGGCGGGCCCGTCTTCTGCGGCGAGAAGCCCGCTGGGCACGTAGGCCTCGAAAGCCAGCGTGTGTGTCTCGTTGTTCTTTGGGGTCCGGGCAAAAACAGCGGGCAGGTACTGCGCGTCGCAGCCGTTGAAGGACAACAGCTGGGCATAGGGGTTCTCGTCGAGCGGGCGCGTGGGCACCGCGACGCCCGAGGCGCCGTCGATGCGCAGCCTGCCGGTGCGGAACTCGCGGTAGCCGTCCTTGGTTGCCGTGATCGAGCCGTTGAACTCAAAGTCCGTGAGCTCGGTTGTGCCGTCGTAGCCCTCACTGAGCTTCTCGATGTTGAGAATGACCGTGCCATCGGAGCCCGTCGTACCCTCTACCTGGGCTCCGTTATAGCGCGATGTCACGGTGACGTGTACGCCGGCGAGAGCGGCCGCCTTGCCGGCGTCGTCCGTCTTGGACAGGTCATAGGCGATAAAGGCGACCTCCGCCCTGGACACGACGATGATGTCCGACGTCGCGGAGCCCTTTAGGTCCGAGGTTGCGGCCGTCCCGGGCGCCGCAGTCACCTCGGCAGCGTCGGCCGTCTGGGGCGTCAGACCGCTCACAAGGACGCCGCCGGGCACGCGGGGAAGGAAGATCGTCGCGGCCGTTACGCCCACTGCCTGCAGAAAGCCTCGGCGAGAGAAGTTGGTCATGGTGGGCTCCTAAAGCTCGAAGTGAATAGCGTCGCCCCAGTGGCGGCGCAAGGTGATGTCGGCCGAAAGGCCGGTGTTGCTGTAGACGACCGACCACTGGGTGTTGCTCGTCACGTCGTTTGGGTTGGGATCCTGGGATGCGGCGCGCAGGGCTTCCCATGCAGCATTGGCGTTATCGTCTGCGTTGGCGTCCAGGACAGACTCGATGGCTTCCCAGCGCTCCTTGCCGTGGCCGTAGATTCCGTTCTTTTGGTTAGGCAGAACCTGATCGACATAGAGGGCGTAGAAGTTGGTGATGGTGCGCATGGGCGTGGCCTTGAGCGGGCGCGATTCGTCGTTGGGGTCGTACTCGACAACGCGGCCGTCGCCCGAGGCATCGGTGATATAGAAGTGGTAGTCGCGCCCCGAGCTGGCAAACATGTCGTAGCCTTCAAGCAGGTTAACGGCCTCCTCGGTGCTCGCGGCGCGGTCCAGGACCAGGCGGATAGCCAGCGTGGTTGCGATAGTCGGGCGGTCCGTCTGCTGGTTGGTGGGCTCGGAGTCAAGCGTAAGGACAGCGATCGAAACGCCTTTCTCGTTGACGCCATCTAAGCAGATGAAGGGGGCCGTAAGACAGGCAAGGCGCGTCTTTACGCTGGCGGTTGCCTGGTCGGCACCCACGTTGTTGAGGGCAGCAAAGCCGATGGAGCGGTAGCCGTCCTTGGGCGAGCAGCGTACGAGAAGCGCCGACGTATCGAGCTTGAAGTCGTAGTTGCGGCCCATGAGGGTTCCGTCCGAGCCCTGGGCTGTAAACGCACTGCAGCTAAAGTCGGGTGACTTCATGCTAATGGGAAGCAACGGTAGGGACTCATGCAGGACAGCGTCGATGAAGCTCTGGTTGTCGGTTATGCCTGCGTCGATAACGTTTTGCAGGCTGTAATCGTAGGTCACGTCCATGGCGTAAAGGTCGTATCCGTCATCGTAGCTGGTCTGCTTTGTGATGGACGCCATGGTCTGGATGCGGCTCGCGTAAAGAAATCCAAGTCCCGCCGCCGCGATGACGGCCGCCGCGGCAACGCCGGCAAAAACGCGCTTAATGACTCTCATGACACTTCCCTTTCCCCGGGGAATACTGATTGCTTCATTCTGCTTTCAGGAAAGAGGGCCGCCTAGTGCCGTTTGAGGGGCAAAACGGCCAAAGGCAAGCCTTGTTGGCTGCGGTTCGGGACTGTGGCCGGAAGGACACGCGACTTTTCGGGGTTTAAAACTGGTTTGGGTGAGCAGCCGGCGAGGTTTGGCTTTCGCTCAACTGGGCAAACGTCGGCGCAAGCGGCCTGGCTACTCGACGGATCGCGATTTAAACCGCGAAAAGTCGCGCATGCCTCCGTGCGGCGGGCGCAAAGAGTCGCGCGAGCACAGAAAACCCCGCCTGTCGGGGGTACGGACAGGCGGGGATCCCGGGGAGGGT
>CAVCLY010000085.1:0-6650 GCA_963603165.1 Faecalibacterium prausnitzii | reverse complement strand
GCTCGATCTGCGGCGCCGGCCCCGTCACGGGCACCATCGTGGCCATGGCCTTCGGTTGGCTCCCCGTCGTGCTCTGGGTTCTCGTCGGCGGCATCTTCTTCGGCGCCGTGCACGACTTCGGCGCGCTCTACGCCTCGATGAAGAACAACGGCAAGTCGCTCGCCCAGCTCATCGAGAAGTACATCGGCAAGACCGGTCGTCGCCTGTTCCTGCTCTTCAGCTGGCTGTTCACCGTCACGGTCATCGCCGCCTTCACCGACATGGTCTGCGGAACCTTTAAGCTGACCAACGTCATGGATGCCGCCGGCAACGCCACCGCCGCCATTGACTTCGCCAAGTCCTATGCCGCAGGCTGCGCGGGCACCATCTCGATCCTCTTCACCTTTGTGGCCATCGCCTTCGGCTGGGCTCAGAAGAAGTTCAACCTCTCCGGCGTCGCCGAGTTCGTGACCGGCGTGGTGCTCATGGTCCTTATGTTCGCCGTGGGCATGCAGTTCCCGATCTATCTCGACAAGTTCCAGTGGTTCGCCGTCGTCATGGTCTATCTGGTCTTTGCCGGCGCCATGCCCCTCAGCGTGCTCAAGACCCCGCGCGACTACCTGACCTCCATCATGATGATCGTCATGATCGTCTGCGCCGTCGTTGGCATCTTCGCCCTCAACGCCTCGGGTCAGGCCACCATCACCGCTCCCATGTTCACCGGCTTCACCACCGCTTCGGGCATGATGTTCCCGGTCATGTTCGTCTCTGTCGCCTGCGGCGCCCTCTCCGGCTTCCACAGCCTCGTGTCCTCGGGCACCTCTTCTAAGCAGGTCTCCAACGAGGCCGACGCCGTCAAGGTCGGTTACGGCGCCATGGTCGTCGAATCCTTCGTCGGCATCCTCGCCATCATCGTCGCCGGCGTCATGTTCTCTGACATGAACACCGCCGGTACCGGCGCCCTCAACGTGGGCGGCGTGGCCTCGACCCCGTTCCAGATCTTCGCTGCCGGCATCGCTCGCGGCATGACCGCCTTCGGCGTCGACCAGACCGTCGCCACCGTGTTCATGACCATGAACGTCTCGGCCCTGGCCCTCACCTCGCTCGACGCTGTCGCCCGCATCGCCCGCACCTCGTTCTCCGAGTTCTTCGCCTCGAGCAACGATGCTCTGGCTACCGAGGCCAAGACCGGCTACATGAAGGTTCTCGGCAACCCCTGGTTCGCCACCGTCGTGACGCTCCTCCCGGGCCTCGCTCTCGCCTTTGGCGGCTACTCCAACATCTGGCCGCTCTTCGGTGCCTCCAACCAGCTGCTCGGCGGTATGACCATGATCACCCTCGCCGTGTTCTGCAAGTGCACCGGCCGCAAGGGTTGGATGCTCTACGTGCCCGTGGCGTTCCTGCTCTGCTGCACCTTCACCTCGCTTGTCCAGAGCGCGCTCGGCTGCTACGCCGCCGTTGCCGCCTACGGCTTCTTCGGCACCATCCCGGCTACCGCCACCACCGCCGCCACGTCCGTGGCCGCGACCAAGGGCCTGCAGCTCGTGTTCGCCATCCTGCTCATGGTCCTCGGCCTGATCGTTGCCGTGAACTGCCTCAAGGAGTTCTTTGGCAAGGAGGCCGGCTCCCTGCCCGACGAGGAGCCCGAGTGGACCGAGATGGGTCGCGCCGAGTACGGTCACGCCGCCGTTGAGGCTCCGGCCGATGCCGACGCCGCTACCGCGTAGTCTCTCCAACATATAAACGGGCGGTATCTGCCGCCCGCCGACTCGGAACCGGATGCTGCTCTGCGCGGCATCCGGTTTTTTGCGTATATGCAGCTCAGGCGCTAGGATATAGGGGTTTATGCATGCAGAGAAAGGACGACCGTGGCCGTCAAACTCTTTTCTGAATACCAGCCCAACGTCGATGCGCTCGCCCGACGCATCGCGGCCCTCACTTCGCTCAGCTCGCGCCAGGCCCAGCCGGTGGCTATCTCGCTTTTGGGCCGCAAGGAGCTCAAGATCAAGTCGAGCTCGCTTGCCCAGATCTTCAAGCAGATCGATGCCGAGGTGAACACCAAGCAGGTGCGCAACGAGTTCTTGGCTTCGGGCCTTATCGAGCGTATCGAGGGTACCGGCAAGGAGGGCAAGCCCGCGATCTATACGATCAATGCCGAGGTTGTTGCCCCTCCCGAGGATGAGACTGCAGAGGTTGAGACTGCAGAGGCCGCGCTTGCCGCAGACGTTGCGGCAAGAACTGAACCTGTTGCCGAGCGGCCCGTGGTTGGCACGGAGGCCGTTGTGAAAGATGCAGCGGAGCCTGCGGCCGAGGAGAAGCCGAAAAAGCGGGGGCAGAGCATGGGGGCTCGTGTCGAAGGCTCGCCGACGGATGCGCCTGAGCCGGCCGATGCGGGTACGGGCGATGCGGCGTCCGATGTGCGCGCTTCGCATGCCGAGGATGTTCCGAGCAAAAAGCCCGTGGAGTTCGTGTCCAAGGTCGGGCGCGGTGCTCGCGTGCATCGCCGCAGGGCCGACGGTGAGGATGCTCCGAAGAGCAAGGCGGAGTCTCAGGACAATAAATCTGCTGAGGCTCGCAAGGCGGGGAACGCCCCGAAGAAGCCTGCAGATGCGCATGAGGAGAAAGGCTCGCAGCAGCAGAAAAAGCATGGTGCCCAGGCTTCCGGCGATAAGAAGACCGCTGAGCACAAGCAGAATGCCGAGCAGCATGATTCCGGCAAAGAGGCTCCGGGGGCCAACAAGCAGACCCGCAGCGGGTCTGTTGACGCAAAGAAAAAGAACAAGCTGGAAAAGCCCGCCGCTTCGCAGGGCAAGACTCAAAAGAAGCACGCGGGCGAGCAGGGCGGAAAAAAGAAGGCCCACGGCAAGAACGCGAGCAACAAGGCGAAGGACGAGGCGGCTCCCGCGCCCGAGTCAGAGGTGACGCCGACGGGAGCGTCCAAGGGTGCGTTCGCCGTTGCCAAGGCCGCCGGCCTCAAGATCGCCCGCGCCATTCCGCGCCCGCGCGCGCTCGCCAAGGTCGAGCGCATCCGCACCGACATCGTCAAGGTCGATTCGGGCAAGCCCGCCGCTCAGAACGCCCGTGCCAACGGCGGTCCGGCCCGCAAGTTCAACGACGACGTGGCGACCATCATGGCGTGGCTCGACGCCGCGGCCGAGCGCGAGGTGCCCTATGCCTCGCGCCGTCAACGCGCCTACGAGATCTTTAACGACGAGAAGGCGTTCGAGGGCAAGCGCGGCGAGCGCCTGTTCCGCCGTCTTAACGAGAAGGGCGTCAACATGATGGCGCTCCGCATCACGCCGAGCCGTTCGGTGCACTTTACGGGCTTTTACAACATCGGCTCAAACCGACCGTTCATCATGGTCGAGAACCTCGACACTTACGAAGAGATCGTCCGCCTGCTGCGCGGGCGCAAGAACGCCAAGCTCTTCGGCGTGCGCGTGGGCGGCGTGATCTTCGGCGGCGGCTGCAAGGCCGCGGTGTCGCATGCGCTCGATGACTATCTGGACGAGATCGGCTACGACTACAAGTTCGTCTACTACGCGGGCGATATCGACCGCGAGGGCGCCAAGATCGTGGAGCAGGCGCGCGCCGCCAACGTGACCGAGGTGCGCCTGCATGCGGGTATGTACAAGGCCATGCTCGCTGCGCATCGCGCGCGCGTTAAGGAGGGGCGTCAAACCGAGCCGGCCTCGAGCAACCAGGGCGTGCCGCAGAACCTCGCCGAGGTCATTCGCGACCTGCCCGTGGTCACGCGCGTGCAGTTCAAGAACGTCCTGCGTGCCGGCGGCCGCATTCCGCAGGAGATTCTGACCTCGAGCGATTATCGCGATTCCGATTCCGGGGCCTTCGACCGCGCTCTCAACGGATAGGGGAGCGGGATTCGAATCCCCTGCGCGCATAACAAAAACGCCCGGACACCATAGTCCGAGCGTTTTCAAAAACGGGCTGGGACGGAGGGATGTCCGCGTATTCGCTCCGCGAATCCGCTTCCGCTTCGGGAGCCTGGCGGCTCCCTCGCGTGCTCCGCTGGAAAACGCTTGCGCGTTTCCGCAGCTCCGCACCCTGGCGGGTTCGAATCCCTTGACTATCCAGTAAAAAGCACCCAGATGTACATGGCATCTGAGTGCATCTATCAACGGGCTGGGACGGAGGGATTCGAACCCCCAACAGCCGGCACCAAAAACCGGAGTTCTACCGTTGAACTACGTCCCAATTGGAAGGGCTTGCGGCCGCGAACGGCGCAGAGCCTGATTAGTTTACCTAATCGGAGAGGGCATCGCAAACGCCGTCGAGCAGGCGCACGGCGAGCGTTTGGGCGTCGCTCGTGGTGAACGTGCCGTTGTAGCGCGTCATGCCGGTGAGCTCGATGCGCAGACGGGCGGGCTTGTGTGCGGCGGCCTCGATGGCCGTGTGCAGGCGCTGCGAGAGATTGTTGCACTCGGCGAGCGCGATCGTCGGGCGCGGCGCGGCGCCCTCGGGCAGCTCGTCGCTCGCGATCTCGAGCACGAGGTCGGCATCGGCCGGAATGTCGCTGTCGCAGAGCGTCATGCCCGAGTTGTCGGTGGTGGCGCTGGCGATGTTCCACATGCGCGAGGCCACGTTGCGGGCCACCGGGTCCTCGCCGATCACGGCCACGCGGTAGCGCTCGAGCACGTTCGCCGCGCGCGCAAAGCCGATGCGGCTCTCGGCCTCGATGACGGAGGGCTTGCCCTCCCACACATGGTGCAGACGGTTGATGTAGGCATAGGTGTCTTGGAACGCCATGCCGTCGGCAAAGAGCCCGACGTTCTCCTGGAACTGCTGGAGAGCGGCCTCGGTGTGCGGGCCAAAGTAGCCGTCGTCCTCGCCGCAGGCAAAGCCGAGCACGTTGAGCGCGCGCTGCAGGGCCTTGACGTCGGCTCCGTGGAAGTTGGGGAGTCGCAGGTAGAGCGTGCGGTCGCCGAGCTTGTACGAGGCATCGACGAGCGTGCTCCAGCACGAGACGTCGACGACGTCGCCCGTGGGCAGGCCGTTGTTCAGGCGGAACGTGTCCACGGCCTGTGCGGTGGTGGGGCCGAATTCCTTGGCGGCCAGCTCGGCCTCGGCGATGGTGTATCCCAGCTGCGTGAGGCGCATCTGCACGTCCTCGACGGCGGCACCCTTCATTCCCTGAACGATCGGTTCCATGCTGGTCCTTTCGATATATGCAAAACCCCGCGTGCGGGGCGCAAGACGCTTAGCGATATCAGAAGTCTAACAACACGTCGGGCGCTTGGCGAAGCCTCAACTAAAAGCCTACTGAGCGGGGCGCCCGCGTGCGACGCTGCTCCGGCTCCTCTAGTTAAGGCGGTCCACGAAGAAGTCGGCCATCTCGAGCAGGAGCTCCTTGCAGTGGGCGTCGAGCTCGACCGTGGCCAGCGCCGCCTTGGCTGCGTTCGTAAGCTCGAGCGCGTAGTTGCGGGCATAGGCGATGGAGTCCGTCTCTTCAAAGATCTGCACCGCGCGATCGAGGTCGGCGGTATCGGACGTGCCGGCCGAGAGCAGGCTCACGAGCTCGTCGTGGGTCTCGGGCGCCCCGAGCGCGTGCACCGCCACGAGCGTGCGCTTGCCCTCGGTGATGTCGCACCTAAAGTCCTTGTTGCGCGATTCCGCCTCGCCGATGAGGTTCAGCAGGTCGTCTTGGATCTGGAAGGCGAGCCCCGTGTTCATGCCGAACGCACGCAGGGCCTCGATCTGCTCCTCGCTGCCGCCGCCGACGATGGCGCCGCAGGCCAGGGGCACGGCGCCGCTGTAGAACGCGGTCTTGTGTGTGGCCATGCAGAGATAGTCGTCCACGGAGATGTCAAAGCGGCCGTCGCGCACCCAGCCGAGATCGAGCGCCTGCCCCTCGATGGTGCGCTCGGTCATGGCGGTGAGCTCGCCGAGCAGGCGGAGCTTGGTGGTGTCGGTGAGGGTGTCGTCATCGAGCACGACGCGCGTCACCCAGGTGAGGGCGAGGTCGCCGCAGTTGATGGCAAGCCCCTCGCCCTCCGAGATGTGCAGGCACGGCTTGCCGCGCCTGAGCTGTCCGTTGTCGGCGATGTCGTCGTGCACGAGCGCGGCCGACTGAAAGAGCTCGATCGCCGCGGCCGGGGTCTTTGCTGCCCAGAAGTCGCCGCCCACAGCCTCGCAGGCGAGCATGCAGATGAGCGGGCGGTGCCGTTTGCCGCCGTTCTCGGTGAACCCGGCGATCGGCGCGTAGAGATAGCGCTCGATGTCGGGGCGGTCGGTGCGGCCCTCAAAAAGCGAGGCGAGATAGCGGTCGATCTCGTTGTAGTGGCGGGCCAGGAACTCGGCAAATGGATTCTGCACGGCGATCGTAGATCCTCTCAAAAGCGCGGGACGGGCCTACTCGGCGTCTTCGAAGCCGTTGGGGTTGTGGCTCTGCCAGTTCCAGGAGTCGCGGCACATGTCGTCGATGTCGAACTTGGCCTCCCAGCCCATGAGCTCCTTGGCCTTGGAGCAGTCGGCGTAGTTGGCCGTGACGTCGCCGGGGCGGCGCGGGTCGATGACGTAGGGAACGTCCTTGCCGCAGGCGCGTCCGAAGGCGGTGATGATCTCGAGCACCGAGGTGCCCTTGCCAGTGCCGAGGTTAAAGACCTCGACGCCCTCGCGTCCGTTCATCCACGCGAGCGCGGCGGCGTGGCCGG
>CAVCLY010000084.1:0-6672 GCA_963603165.1 Faecalibacterium prausnitzii | reverse complement strand
CGGACTTGAGGTCTGCGCCATCGGTGTCGCCGTCAGTCGCGGCGAGCGCGATGGCAGGGGCGAGCGGCTGGGCGATGAGGCTCGTACTCAAGCCGACGATGATCGCTGCCGAGGCGAGGGGCGGAATGGTGGGGGCGTTCTCGTGTGTATCCATGGCGAATCTCCTTCTGATCGATGCCTTTTCGTTGCAGGCGAGCTGACTGCGCCGAGCGAGGAGATGGGCCGTTCGGGCGCCTTTGCGCGGGAGGCTCCCGCGCCCGAGTCGTCCGGCGCCGTCGCGCCCCTTCCCCGCAGCACCTAAGATACGAGCGAGCACTCACGCAAAACAGTGTTTTTGAACCAGTGAAAAAATCGAAGGGCGTGCAATGCCCCGTGTGCAGCCCTCATGCAGCCAGATCGACCCCGGCTCCCGGCACCCTGCAAGCCGGACAGCCCCTCGCACAGATCCCGAAACGAAAAAGGGCGCCGACCTTGCGGCCGGCGCCCTAGATGCCAGGTTCTTACGCTCCGGAGCTCTTGATCCAGCTCCGTTAGCGAACGTTCACGGTGGGGTTGTAAGACCTGTTGTCGTTGTAAACAACCGCACTGGGTTTGTTCTTCAGTGCGTTGACGTCCTGCCTGATGGCGTCGGTATTGTTTTTGATGGCCTCGGCGCTGTTCTTAATGGCGTTGGTGTTTGCCGCCGTGGCCATGTTCGCCATGCAGTTGACTTTGGCGATGGCGTTACCCTGTCGTTGCAGCCGGTGCATTTCCTGCTGGTTCGAGATCATGGTCTGCTGGTTCTGCAGCGCCCGGTCGATCTGGCCGCGCATCTGGTCTTGGTTGCTCAGCACGCTCACGCGGTACTTGTCCTGCTTGTACACCTGCATCATCTCTTTGACCGTGTCGGCCTCGTGATTCTGCACGATGGTGATGAACGCATCCACAACGTCCTGCGTGTAGTACTCGCCCTCATTGCCCCAGGGGAACCAGCTGCCCACCACGTTGCGCATCTCACAGGCGAGGCTCTCGGCCTCCTGTGCCAAAACCTGGTTGGCTGCGGCCAGCTGCTGGTTCTGGGCTGCGGACTGCTGCTTGCGCGTCTTGAGCAGCGCGTTTTGCTCGTCGGCCTTGCGGTTGTGCTCGATTGCTTGCTGGTTCTGAACATCGATGGCGTTGTTTTGCGTCGCGGCAGATTTGTTCGTCGCTCTTTTAGCCGCCAAAAACGAAATCACCCCGACGATCACCCCAAGAAGAAGGCAGCAAGTCACGACTGGAACCAAGGCGAACTTCACCTGGTCGATTTCGGGATCGACGAGGCCCCACTTGCTGTAGAGACGAGTCTTCGCAGCAATCTCATTGGCGTAGCTGATAAGAAGGTATGCAGCCGAGGCGACCCCCGCAACGGCCACGCCGATAAGAGCCTTGGTCTTCTTTTTGCTATGGGCAAAACAAGCCAAGAACATAAGCACTATCAAGACGGGCATGCATGTCACACTCCAGCAAGACATCATCATCGCGACAGCGAACCATATCCGCTCTACAGGGTCATCCTGAACGCTCACCGTCTTAAGCTGCTCCACATGCTGCACGGGTTTTTGCGCCAGAATCCTGTTGTTGCGCGCGATCTGCCCCTCGTTGTTAAGGAAGCTATCCATCCTGTCGCTGATCGCCTGCAGGTAGTTCCGCACGGTGTAGAGACCGTCCAGCAGGCCCTGGCCCTCGGGCAGAACTATTTGAGCGGGTGTCTCCTGATACGCCACGGCGGTGGCACCGTATTCCGCCAGCTGAACATCACCCGCCTGCCCCTGCTCTTGCGGCTGGGCCGCGGCGGCCTGCCGGGTTCCGCATTCCGGGCAAAATGTCGAACCGTCCTCGATCTGCGATCCGCATGCGTGGCAATACATGGGCGCTCCCCCAAACACTTTCGCTTGCGCTGCGCTACCAAACAAAGGCGCAGCGCTTTTGAATGTAGTGGGGGGAGAGCTTTTGTGTCAAGGCAAAAGCGCAGCGTTAACCGGCAAATCGGCCGCTACGACAGCACGATCCCGCCGAGCCAGCCCCAGCGCGGGGTAACGATCGAGTTGTACGAGCTGATCCAGCTATCGAGCGAGATGGTGCGGATGTAGCCGATGTTGTCCATCATCGTGCCGTTGCCGATATAGATGCCGATGTGCCCGTAGATGCGCCCGGCCGAGGTGCCGGCGTGCGACGACACGGCCACGATCATGCCCGGCTTGATCGAGCTCTTGTCGGAGCTCGTGCAGTACGCGTTGTACATGTCGCACGCGTTGCCGCCGATAAAGCCGAACCCGGCGTTCGTGAACACGTTCGAGACCCAAGCGGCGCAAAGGCCCGAACCCGGCGAGGGCGTGCTCCGGCAAGACGCGACCACGCGCGCGGCCGACCCCGTGGCGGCGTCGCCGCTCGGCGTCGTGCCGGTGCCCGACCCGCCCGAGTGGCCGCCCGAGCCCGAGCTCGCGGAGCGCGCGGCGGCGGCAGCGGCCTCGGCGGCCTTGCGCTGGGCCTCCTCTTCTTGCGCCGACTGCAGGATCTCGGCGTCGCGCTGCTCCATGAGCTGCTTGACCTCGTCCGAAAGGTTCGAGAGCACGCTCTGCGCCTCGGCCTGCTTGGACTGCATCTCCTTCATCTGTTCTTCTTGCTGGGACTTGAGTTCCTCGAGCGATGACTTCTTTTCGTCGAGCTGCGTCTTGATCGTGTGGATGTCCTCGATGTCGGCCCGATCGGACGCGTTGATCTTGTCGATGTAGTAGGTGTTGTTGAGCAGCTCCTCGAACGACGAGGACGAGAGCAGGAGCGTGAGCACGCTGCTGCCGCCGTCCTTGTAGCTGCCCGAGACGCGGCTGGAGAGCGCAGACTGCTTTTTCTCGAGCTTCTTCTGCTGGTCCTCGATCTGCGCCTGCACGTCCTCGATCTCGCTGAGCAGCTTGTCCTGCTTCTCGGAGAGCTTGGTGTACTCGGCGGCGATGCTATCGATCTGCGCCTGCACCGCGTCGTACTGGGCCTGCGCGTCGGAGAGCTTGTCGAGCGTCTCTTGCGTGGCCTCGGCGCCGAACGCCTCGCTCGCGTTGGCCAAGGTGGCAGCGACGCCGGCCAACCCGAGCATGACCTTGAACATATTGCGGCGTGTGATCATAAGGGTCTCGCGGGACGGCTCGCTATAGGCAGCAGTGCCCCCGCGCAATTCGTTCTTTCGTGACATGTGTGCTCCGTTTGTAGTGTGTTGTATGTCGCCGAAACGTGGCCCCTAGCATAGCGCATTCGCCCGCACCCTCGCAAAACACACCGATAAACCCTCCGGTCTACGCACAGCGCGCGCACGCGACCTATATGCTGCAAGAAACGTGAGAACCGGCAGGCCTGCGCTTCCACGGAACGCAGGGGCCACGGTCGAGAACCCGCGATACCGGCCCGCCGGCTACGACGAAACCGCCCGAAGCAAGGGCACGCTCCCGCGCCAAAGCACCGCGGCGCCCCCTCGCTCGGGAGCGGCATCGACACGAATTCCCGGGCAGACAGCAGGAGCCTCACGCGGTTCTCAAGAGTCTTCGCAAAAGCGCCTAATAGA
Organism: Faecalibacterium prausnitzii; assembly: GCA_963603165.1. Lineage (GTDB taxonomy): Bacteria > Actinomycetota > Coriobacteriia > Coriobacteriales > Coriobacteriaceae > Collinsella. Next base: position 3,104 of record CAVCLY010000084.1, on the reverse strand, counting down.
AGCAAGTGGCCGCCGAGCGCCATCATCAGCCAAATGCAAGACGCCCAATGCGCCGCCGGCTATCCTGCGTATGAGGTCGAGCTTCGAGATCGTCGGCAGCGACCGTTACTGCGCCCTGTCCGGGTCGTACCTGGGATCGGCCCTCACCCACCTCATGAGCGCGGTCCTGGACGGCCATCCCAGCTCGGCCACGAAGTCGTCCATCGAGATGGTGCCGTACATCTCGAACCACAGGTCGACCGCGAGCCCCCTTCTCTCCTCGCTGTACATGAGGGCTCCCTTCCGGACACCGAAGTGTCCAACTTAGAGTCCGCGCCCCCGATCAGACCGAACTCCCGAGAATGCACGATTGATTCGCGAGTTGCCGAGTAGACCGGCCGAATCGAGCAACGTTTTCCCAGTTGAGCGCTGTCCAAAAACCGTTGTCTACTCGGCAAGTCCTAATTCAATCGTGCATTCTCGGGAGTTTGTTTTTCACATCGGGCAAAATCGGCCCTAACCGGGTTTTCGCCCCGGCCAAGCCCGGCCCCGCCTTCATCCACTCCGGCCAAGCCCGGCCCCGCCTTCATCCGCTCCGGCCAAGCCCGGCCCTGTTTCTATCCGCTCCGGCCAGGCCCGGCCCTAACCGGCATCCATTGTTGCCAACCTTACCGCCGTCTTTCCGTCATTAGCGCCCAACGGCAAGGTTAGCAACGGCCCCGTCGCTGTTGACAACGCGCAGGTCCGAGCGACGAATCGCCGACCGGTCGAAAATTCTTCGTGGACCGATTCTCCAAGATAAAAGCCGAGGTCAGTGCTACCGTTTGCCCATGGACACACTCATTTGCGGACATACTGCCTACCAGTTTTGGCGCACGCCGCCGATCGTCACGCTCCTGGCTGCAGCGCCGAGCGACGATCCCATGCTGCAAAAGCTCATGGGCGCAGAGGAGCTCGCGGCCTTCCGCCTGAACCTTATCGAGCAGATGCCTTTGCTCCGAGCCTGCTCAACCCCGACCTCAAAAGCCGGCAACGAACTCAAAGCGGTCCGAAACATTAGCCCCCTCCTCGCTCCATCCGCAACGTTGCCTATCAAAGTCGCGGTACGCCATCCCAAGCAGCGCCGAACATCCAAGCTGTTGCAACCGACCGTATGCACTGGCGAGCTGCCCGTCGGATTTACCAGGCCGCTCAGCGAGGACGTCAGCATAGCGTCGCCGGAGCTCGCACTGCTGCAGCTCGCCTCAAAAGCATCGCTCGCGCAGGTCGTGCTTCTGGCCTCCGAGCTCTGCGGAAGCTTTGCGATCTATCGCGCCCCGGCGCCCATTGCAGCCAAACTCCAGGAGCTTCTCGAAAAAGGACGATTATTCTCGCTTGGCGGCTGGCAACCCTGCCCCGCCCCAGACGGTAAGATCGGAGAGCTCTGGAAACGCCCACCCCTCAGCGACCCTCATGAGCTGTCGCGCGTCGCAAAGCTCTCGGACTCCCGGCTCGGAACGGGTCGGTTGCGCGAGGCAGCCAAGCTCGTAAAGCCCAACGCGGCCTCACCATTCGAAGTGCAGGCGGGCGTCATGCTCGGCTTTTCAAGACGACGCGGCGGAGAGGGCTTTAGCGACTTTAGCCACAACGAAAAAGCCGAGCTCTCGAAGGACGCGAGGCTCCTCGCGGGCAGAGGCCACTGCTCCTGCGACCTGTTTTGGCCAGACGGGCTAGACATCGAATGCCAAAGCAGGCAGTTCCACGACAACGGCGAGAGCTTCATCTCGGACTCGAACCGCACCGCGGCGCTCAGCCTCATGGGCATCCGCGTGCTCCCTTTAACGTACGAGCAACTCAAGCACCCGGACAACTTCGACGCATTTTCCCGCGCCGTCGCTCGTGAGCTCGGCCGCACGCGTCTACCAAAATCTTCCTCGCAGATAGGGGCCGCGCGCAGACTTCGCAACGAAGTCTTCTGCGACTGGTGGACGCTCCCCTACCTGTAAAACCAGAGGGCGAAACCCGTCGCCCGAAAGGGCCACTTACGGTTGCGCAAAACCGAACTCCCGAGAATGCACGATTGATTGGCGAGTTGCCGAGTAGACCGGCCGAATCGAGCAACGTTTTCCCAGTTGAGCGCTGTCCAAAACCGTTGTCTACTCGCCAAGTCCTAATTCAATCGTGCATTCTCGGGAGTTTGCAGCCGCCCGGCCCATATCCGGCCACCAAAAGAGTTGAATCGGGCGATATTTGCTGCGGCGCCGTCTGGTGAACGGCAGAATCTGCCGGATGAACCGAATAAGAATGCAGCCGCCGCCAGATAGAGTCCACTCCGAACCGACGAACCGCTCCCATTTCTTGCACACGAGGAGTGAGGGCGCATTCTCAAGCGCACGGATCTCATGGCGGAGCATGACGCGGAGACGGGGACAAGACCACCAGGCGCTTTCGGACCGCCGGTGCAATAGGTCCGCGACGGGAGCCCTTTCCGCCCCGAGAAGCCGCGACCGCCCCGAGGGCTGCAACCGTCCCGAGGAGCTGCGAGCAACGGCTGCGCATGAACGTGTTTTCGGGAGCGAGATACCTCCATACGCGAGCGGAAAGCATGCGATGCACGCCTGCAAGCAGAAGCCCACAACACCTCGCCTGCAAAAGGCCCTGCGCATGACCCGCCCGCCTGCGACGTATACTGGTGACTAGTCTGTTTGCGCCTACCCAACCGAAAGGACTGCGCATGAGCGAGAAGAAAGACCCCAAGGACACCTGCGTCCTCGTTACCGGCGGCGCCGGCTTTATCGGATCGCACACCGTCGTCGAGCTGCTCCAGGGTGGCTACCAGGTCGTTATCGTCGACGACCTCTCCAACGCCTCCGAAAAGGTCATCGGCCGCATCGGCACCATCGTGGGCGACGAGGCCGCCAAGAACCTCTCGTTCCACCGTGCCGACGTCAACGACCGCGCGGCCCTCGAGCGCATCTTCACCGAGAACCAGATCGACCGCGTGATCCACTTCGCCGGCTTCAAGGCCGTGGGCGAGTCGGTCTCCAAGCCGATCGAGTACTACTCCAACAACATCGGCAACACGCTGACACTCGTGGACGTCATGCGCGAGCACGGCTGCAAGTCCATCATCTTCTCGAGCTCCG
>CAVCLY010000083.1:0-6916 GCA_963603165.1 Faecalibacterium prausnitzii | reverse complement strand
AGTAGCACGGCGTGCCGATGCAGAAGTCCATGAGGTTCTTCATCAGGATGTTGCCGGTGTTCTTGGCGCGGGTGAGGCCGGCCTCGCACAGAGCAAAGCCCGCCTGCATGAAGTAGACGAGGAACGCTCCCACGAGCGTCCAGGTCACGTCTGCCGAACTGAACATGTATCCCCCTTTGGATAGCTGTTCCTACATGAGCCCCGTCGCTCGGGCGCGAACGGGTTCTGAACAAAATGCCAGACCCCCACCCGTCTGTCTGTGCAAGAAATCGACTGGTAACACCCCGTAACAAGACGGTAACCGCAAGGCAATCGATTGGATTTATCCGCACGTGTATTGAGCTGCCCGGCACCGGCGCGCGCAGGCTCGGTATAAGCTGTTGCACTGCATCAGCCCGGCACGCGCCGCGGCATCGCGCATACGGAGGACCCTATGAACCAACCCGCAAGCCCATCGCACATCGTGGCCGTGCCCGCCGTGGCAAAGCGCATCGAGCGCCGCCCGGCCTGGGAGGCCTTCTTTAGCAACGGCACCATCGCCGCCGCCGTCATGGTGCTCGCAGCCATCGCTGCCGTGGTGGTTGCCAACACCGACGCCTACTACCCGGTGCGCGAGCTCCTCGAGGCGCCGCTCGCCCTCCAGATCGGGGCGTTCGTGGGGCAGATCAGCCTCGAGGGGTTTATCAACGACTTCCTCATGGCGATCTTCTTTTTGAGCGTGGGCATCGAGCTCAAGTACGAGCTCACGGCCGGCGTGCTCACCGACCCGCGCCGCGCGCTCATGCCCATCCTCGCCGCATGTGGCGGCGTGGCGGCACCGGCGCTCATCTACACCGCGCTCAACTGGGGTGGTGCCATGAGCGGCTGGGCCGTGCCGATCGCCACCGACATCGCGTTCGCCCTCGGCATCATGTCGCTCGCGGGCGACAAGGTGGCCCCCGCCGCCAAGGTGTTCTTCTCAACGCTCGCCATCGCCGACGACCTGCTCGGCATCATCGTGATCGCGCTCTTTTACGGCCAGTCACCCGACATCGCCTGGCTCGGCGCGAGCGCCTTTTGCTGCGTGCTCCTCTGGATCCTCAACCGCCTGCAGGTCTACCGCGCGCGCTGGTACATAGCCATCGGCCTCGTCCTCTGGTTCTGCATGCTCAACTCCGGCGTGCACGCCACGCTCGCCGGCGTGATCCTCGCGTTCTTCTTGCCGGTCAAATCGGACATCAAGCTCGAGAACGTGCAGGACTGGCTGAATGCACGCGGCGAGGAACTCGACCATACCTACGACTCCGACATGCACGTGCTCGGCCAGCACGAGTTCACGCACACGGCAAAGCGCGTGGAGCGCGTCATGCATCGCGTTACGCCGCCGCTGCAGCGCGTCGAGACGAGCATCTCGACCCCGGTGAACTTCATCATCCTGCCGCTCTTTGCCTTTGCGAACGCACAGCTCCGTGTGGTCGGCGTGGACCCGGCCGCCATCCTCGGCGACCCGGTGGCGCAGGGCGTGTTTTTTGGCCTCGTGCTCGGCAAGCCGCTCGGCATCTTCGCCGTGACCGCCTTGCTGGTAAAGATTGGATTCAGCCCGCTGCCCGAGGGCTCCACCTGGGGCCAGATGCTCTGCGTGGGCGTGCTCGGCGGCGTCGGCTTTACCATGTGCATCCTCATCAGCGGGCTCTCGTTTTCCGCCGGGCAGGAACAGCTCGTGGCCAAGTGCGCCGTGCTCGCGGCCAGCGTGACGGCAAGCCTGCTGGGGCTGATTCTGCTGAACATCGCACACGCGCTGGAAGGACGACGGGCTACCGAGCGATAGCGCCTCCTGGGCGTGCCGAAAATATGGCAAGCGCAGAAACCCCCGCAACAGAACCTGATTGGCAAAGACGGCACATGCTCCAAGCACACCTTCTTGCACCATAGATACGAACGTATGTTTGGTATAATGCCGAACAAGCGGATTTCGCGCGCAGGCGATGCCTTACTCAAAGGAGGTATTGCTTATGCTCGATGTTCTAAGCGCCCTCGCGGCCCTGGCCACGGTGGGCACGTTCCTGTTGGAGATTTTCGACAGGATCCGGATCGGAAAGCGCGCGCGGCCAATGACTGGCAGAAAGGCAAAACGCCGAAAACGGTGTAAAAAAGGGCCGAAGGTGCAACTTCGGCCCTAACCTAGAAAACCAGCATCGCCCGCGCCTTGAGTTAACCGACTCCGCGGGATCCGCTTGTTCTGACTCCAGTATACCCCGAACGGGAAGTGCGTCATGCCCGCCCGCGCAAATCATATTTTTTGACGATGCGCCCCACGATCCGCGTCCACGGCACGTACAGCGCAGCCAAGAACACGCACGTCGCAACGCCATGTGTAACATCGAACGGGACGGCTGCCGCAACGCGCGCGACGATACCCGCCCAGGTAAGCGGATGCACGAACCCGATAACGTCGTAGGCGTTGATGATCACGCCGTAGAGCATGGCCGAGGCAAAGCCGTAGACAAGCAGCGCCGGCATGCGCACACTGCCGTCGCCACGCTCGAATGCGCCGGCACTCCCGAGCAGACCGCCCACGTAGCCGACCATGCCCCAGGCATACATCTGCCAGGGGGTCCACATACCCTGCCCAAAAAAGAAGTTGCTGGTGAGAGCCGCAAGGGCGCCGACCATAAAGCCGTTGCGCGCCCCGAGCGTCACGCCCGCGATGATGGCGATGGCCGAGACCGGCTTGAAGTCGGGAATAGGGCCGAAGAGCACGCGCCCCGCCGCGGCGAGCGCGGCAAACACCAGGGTCGGCATGATCTGCCGGAGCGCCGGGCGCCCTGCCTCGTACCCTGCAAAGAAGAGCGCAATCACCAGCGCAACCACCGCAAGCATGAGCAGCGCCGACTGCGCCACGCCCACATAGAGCGCCAACCCCATGCACACGGGCACGGCGAGCAGCGCCGCGGGTTCGATATGTCGCCACACGCGTGCGAACACGTTGCTCCCTCCGAGGCTCACGGCCGGTAATAGATGTTGTCGGCAAAGAACTGCCGCGCCGGCTGCGTGCAGGCGATCTCGCCATCGAACATCATCGATACGGCATCGGCCACCTGCTCGGCAAAGTCGAGGTCGTGCGTGGCCATCACGACCGTCTTGCCGGCCGCGGCAAGCGCGCGCAGGCGCGCGGCCATCATGCGGCGCGAGGCCAAATCGAGGCCCTTGGTGGGCTCATCGAGCAGGAGCAGCTCCGGATCGAGCACAAGGATCTTGGCGAGCGCCAAGAGCTGCTGCTGACCGCCCGAGAGATCATAGGGATGGAGCTCCGCGCGCCCCGACAAGCCGAACTCATCGAGTAGCGACTGAACGCGCGCTGCAGAGGCGCCGGCAAGCGTCGATGCCTCCTCGAGCTCGGCACGCACGCTCTCGGCAACGAACAGCGCCTTGGGGTCCTGCGGAAGCAGGGCGGTCGAGCGCACGCTCTTACGAAGGCGCCCGCGCTTGAGCTTTTTTGCCTGAGCGAGCACGGCAAGGAGCGTCGACTTGCCGCAACCGTTGCCGCCCACGATCGCGTGAATGCAGCCGGAACCGACACGCACGTCGAGCCCGCGCAGCACCCAGCTCTCCCCCGCGGGGTACTTGAACCATGCGCCTGCGAGCGATGCCGCCGCGCCGTCTTTGTTCGAAAGCGACGCCGCGGGCTCGGCATTGCGCTCGTTAGGACCATGGCGGAAGCCCACGCGCGCCGCAGCGCTCGAAACCTGCCGCTTAAACCCCGTCGAAGAATCACCGACCACACCACGAACGCCATACCCGGGAGCGTTCGAGCGCGCGCATGCGCCCGCATCGCCGGCAACCGGCTGAAGCGCGTCGCCAAAGCACGTGCATGCAGCCTCGTCAGCGTTGGCTCCCGGCATCGCCTCCACGAAAGGCGATGCATCATCGGTGGCCTTCTCGCAACCGGCCTCGCTGCAAGCGCCCCCCGCAAGCAGGCTGAGGCGCACGTCGAGCGCCGCCATGTCGGCGAGCTCGGTCGCGCGCCCGCCTCGCAGCTCAAAGGCGCAGGTCGCGTACTCGAGCATCGGCTGCGGGCGGTGCGTTGCCACCACGACCGTGCATCCCAGCTCGCGATTCACGCGAAAGAGCGCATGCAAAAAGTTCTTCTCGGCAATAGGGTCGAGCTGCGCCGTCGGCTCGTCGAGCAGGAGCAGGCGCGGGCGCATGGCAAGCGTTGAGGCAAGCGCGAGCAGCTGCTTTTTTCCGCCCGAGAGCGCATCGGTCTCGGCATGGAACCAATCTTCGATACCAAAGAAATAGCTGGTCTCGGCCACGCGGCGTCGCATCTCGTCTTGCGGCGTGCCGAGGTTCTCGAGACCGAAGGCCATCTCGTGCCACACAGTGTCGCAAACGATCTGGTTCTCGGGGTTCTGGAACACATACCCGATCGCGCGCGCCGACTCCGCATCCGAAAGTTCGTCAACCGGCTGGCCGAGCACCCGGATCGCACCCGCGCGCTCCCCCGCCGGCGCGATTTGCGGCTTGCAGAGCGAGAGCAGAGTCGACTTGCCCGAACCCGTGCCTCCCACGAGCAGCGCAAACGCGCCCGCGGGAACCTCCCACGAGCAATCGTCCAAGACCGGTGCCGGGGCATCCGGGTACGAGAACGTCAGCCCCTCGACCTCGAGGGCGAGCGCAGGCGCGCGATCGTTCATCGGAACATCCTCTTCTCAAAAGCCAGCAGAACGCTGGGGACGAGCATCCAGACGGCGTAGGGCACGTAGCCCCACCACGCGACCAGGCGGCTCATGGTCGGATAGAACGCATACTGACTCGTGGCCGCATAGGCCAGGAGCAGGCAGAACGCACCGCCCAAAAGCAAAAGCACCAGCGCCACGGCATCGGCTTCTCCAAAACAAAAGCGCGTGTAGGCGATGCGGCGCATGTCGGCCGACCAGCCGCGCGCACGCATGGCATCGGCGTACTCGAGCGAATCCTCCATGCTCCAGCCCATGAGCACATGCGTCTGCCGCAGGAGTGCAGAGATCCGGCGACGTTTGGACGCACGCGCGGCCGCCCGTCTGCGCGGGCCACGCGTAGCGGCCGAATTCTCGCCGAGCGCGCCCACTTGTCCGCGCGAACGGGATGCGCCACCCGCAGGCGCGCCTTCCGAATACCGGTCGCCTCGCGAACGGACGGGCTCACCTGCACCCTCTCCATGCAAATCGCCTTGCGAAGAGGGCGCCGCACCCGCGGCCTCGGCACGCGCCAGGTCCGACGTCCTGCCACCCGCGTTCGCGCACGCACACGCGCCGAGCACGCCCTGCACCTCGGCGATCATGCGCCCGCGCCTCACGAACTTGGGAATCAGCCGCATGCACATCGACACCATGAGCGCGACGGTCGGCGCCGCGTTGCCCGCAAGCGCCATGACCTTGTCTTGCGGGAGCATATCGGCCGCAGCCTCGAACCACAGCACACTCGCCACAAAGAGTCCGCCCATGGCGCAGCCGTACGCGATGCTCTCGAGATAGACCGCGCGCGGCCCCAGAAAAAACAGCACTGTTGCACCCGAGGCCGAGAACAGCGGGTTCGCGAGCGCGATCAGCGCGATCGTGGGCAGCTGCCACCTGAGCGCGCGCAGGCATGCGAGCGCACCGCGCGAGAACGCGCCATAGACAAGCGCCCCCGCGAGCGAGAGCGCGATCAGCACCGGCTGCACCGAGAACATCGTGAGCGCGAGCGTGACCAGCACGTACGCCGCGGCAACCGCCGGATGATATGTGTCGAACGCCGCAAACCGCGGCCCGTGTGCCCCCATGCACCGTCCCTTCATCCGCCCCATTGTATAATTGCGACGTTTGCGCCGCACCGTGCGGCAAACCGATTGCAACAGGGGAGATTGAATGGACGCAACCGCCATCATCCTCGCCGCCGGCGAGGGCACCCGTATGAAATCCAACCACGCCAAGGTCAGCCACCAGATCCTCGGCAAACCGATGATCCAGTGGGTATGCGACGCCACCATCGCCGCCGGATGCACGCGCATCGTGGTCGTGGTGGGCAGCCACGCCGACGAGGTCCGCGCGCTGCTCAACGCCGCCTACAAGGACGCCGCCGCAACGGTTGAGACCGTTGAGCAGACCGAGCGCCTGGGCACCGGCCACGCCGTCAAGGTCGCGCTCGAGGCCACCGGCATCTGCGAGGGCCCCGTCGTGGTGCTCAACGGCGACCTGCCGCTCATCCAGCCCGCGACCGTCGCCGACTTTGCGCAGTCCGTGGCCGACGGCACCGCCGCGACCGTGCTCACCATGACGCCGCCCGACCCCTTTGGCTACGGGCGCATCCAGCTCGATGACGAGGGCGTGATCGAGCGCATCATCGAGCAGAAGGACTGCACGCCCGAGCAAGCCGCCGAGCTCCTCGAGTGCAACTGCGGCTGCTACGCCTTCGACGGCGCCGAGCTCGCCGCGCACATCGGCGACATCACCTGCGACAACGCGCAGTCCGAGTACTATCTCCCCGACATGCTGCAGATCCTCAAGCACGCCGGCAAGAAGGTCGGCATCTTCCACGCCGACGACTACCGCGACGGACTCGGCGTGAACTCGCGTGCCCAGCTCGCCGAGCTCACCGCCATCGCGCGCGACCGCATCAACGAGCGCTGGATGGCCGAGGGCGTGACCTTCATCGACCCCACGCAGGCCTGGATCGGCCCCGACGCCACGATCGGCCGCGACACCGTGGTCTGGCCGCAGACGCATCTCATCGGCGCCTGCACCGTGGGCGAGAGCTGCCAGCTCGGCCCCAACTCGCGCCTCACCGACACGACCGTGGGCAACAACTGCACCATCGACGAGACCATCGCCATCGACGTTCGCATCGAGAACGACGTGGACTGCGGCCCGCGCGCCTACCTGCGCCCCGGCACCCACATGCTCGACGGCTCCAAGGC
>CAVCLY010000082.1:0-7540 GCA_963603165.1 Faecalibacterium prausnitzii | reverse complement strand
ATCGTCGTCGGCGCCGGATCTCAGCTGCTCGTGCAGCTCTTGGTGCAGCTCCTCGATCACGACGCGACCTATGCGGTCGAAGACCCGGGGTATCTCAGGCTCACGCGCATCTACCAGGCGTGCGGCCGCAACGTACGTCACATTCCGCTCGATGCGGAAGGCCCCCGGCTCGACGAGCTCGAGGGGCGCAAGGCCGACGTGCTGCACATCATGCCCTCGCATCAGTTCCCCTCGGGACGCGTGACGAGCATCGCCCGCCGCTATGCTTTGCTCGCATGGGCGGCCGCCGCGCCCGGGCGCTATCTCATCGAGGACGACTACGACTGCGAGTTCCGCTTGGCCGGCAAGCCGATCCCGCCGCTCTCTGCCATCGATGCGAGCGGATGCGTGATCTACACCAACACGTTCTCAAAGAGCCTCTCGGCGGCGTTGCGTCTGGCCTATATGGTCTTGCCGCCCGAGCTCATGGAGCGCTACCGCACGGAGCTCGGTTTTTATTCGAGCACGGTGAGCTCGGTCGATCAGATCGCGCTTGCGCGCCTGCTTGAGTCGGGCGAGTACGAGCGTCACGTGATGCGCGTGCGCAAGCGGGCCCGCGCGGTACGCGATGCCCTGCGCGAGGCACTTGGCGAGCTTAACGTGGGCGGCCTAATCGCCATGGAAGAGGCCGATGCCGGCTTGCACTGCGTGCTCTCGGTCGAAAGCGATCTGGACGAGAACGAGCTCGCGCGGCGCGCGACCGAGAACGGGATTCCCGCGACCCCGCTCTCCGATCATGTGTGGTGTCCCGAGAACGCTGCGGCACCCGATGGCCGGCGCCGTCTGATCGTCCGCTACGAGGATCTAGCCATTTAGCTGCGCTTGAGATAGCCGTGGTCGAGTACGACCGAGCAGGGCGTACCGGGCCAGCGCTCGTGCGCAAGATCGATGGCGGCACCCACGAGCGTCTCGTCGCTCAACGGGCAGTGCTCGGGTTTTACCAGGTCAAAGCTCACAAAGCTCGCCTCAGCGCGCAGGTCGTGAACGCTGATGTCGGGGTAGAGGCCGCGCAGGCGCCGCGTGAGCCAGGTCTGCGGATCGTCCGTGCCAGCGCTCACATCGATCGGGTCGTAGTGGAGCGTGAGTTCGAGTCCCTCCTCGCGCTTGAAATCGCGCTCGATCGTGTCGATCGTCTCGTGGTTTGCGAACGCATCCGCATGGCCGTTCATCTCCACATGCGCGCTCACGAACCCGCGTCCGGGACCGTAGTCGTGAACCATAAGGTCATGCGTGCCGAGAACGCCGGGGTAGGAGAGGATGCGCTCGCGGATGGACTCGACGTATTCGGCCGAGGGCGCGCGGCCGAGAAGCGGGCTCGTGGTGTCGAGGAGCAGCTTGGCTCCACTCACGGTAATGAACGCCCCCACGGCCAGGCCCGCCCAGCCGTCGAGTGCAATACCGGTCTGGCTCTCTATGAGGGCGCAGGCGAGCACGGCGCCGGTGGTGAACACGTCGTTCTTGGAATCCTGCGCGGCGGCCAGGAGCGTTTCCGATTCGATGCGCTGTCCAAGTTTGCGGTTGAACGCGAGCATCCAGAGCTTAACGGCCATGGATACCGCGAGCACGGCGACCATGAGCGGACTGAAATCCGAGCTCTCGGGCCTGATCAGCTTTTCTACCGACTCTTTGATGAGGTCGATACCGAGTGCGCACACGATGAGCGCCACGCCGAGTCCCGCCAGGTACTCATAGCGACCGTGACCATAGGGGTGGTTGGCGTCAGCCGGCTTGGCGGCGAGCTTAAAGCCCACAAGGCTCAACACGTTGCTCGAGGCATCTGAGAGGTTGTTCACCGCGTCGGCCACGATCGAGACCGAGCCGGCAGCAAGACCCACGGCGGCCTTTGACGCGCAGAGCGCAATGTTGCAGACGATGCAGACGACGCTCGCAAAGAGCCCCGCACGGGTGCGTTCGCGCGGGTTCTTGGGGTCGAACCCGGCACCGAGAAAGATGCGCGTCAAAAGGTCGGTCACGTCTGCTCCTAACTGTTCCGGCTCCCATTATCGTCCATGCCCGCAATCCCTGCGCGCTCAACAAAAAGGCGGGAACCCGCATATGCGAGCTCCCGCCAAAAATCGGCTGTCTGTGGGCATGAGGCCCGGCGCTGTTTAGCCGAAGTAGCGCTTGAGAAGACCGGCGAAGGCCTTGCCGTGGCGTGCCTCGTCGCGAGCCATCTCGTGCACGGTGTCGTGGATGGCATCGAGGCCGGCGGCCTTGGCGCGCTTAGCGAGGTCGGTCTTGCCGGCGGTGGCGCCGTTCTCGGCGTCGACGCGCAGCTCGAGGTTCTTCTTGGTGGAATCGGTCACGACCTCACCGAGCAGCTCAGCGAACTTGGCCGCATGCTCGGCCTCCTCATAGGCGGCCTTCTCGTAGTAGAGGCCGACCTCGGGATAGCCCTCGCGGTGCGCCACGCGCGCCATGGCGAGGTACATGCCCACCTCGGAGCACTCGCCCTCAAAGTTGGAGCGCAGATCGGCGATGATGTCCTCGGAGACGTCGCCCATCTTGCCGGCACCCACCACGTGCTCGGCGGCCCACTCCAGCTCGCCTTCCTGCGCCTTAAAGCGCGAACCCGCAACGCCGCACTGGGGGCACTTGAAATCCTCGGGGAGCTGGTCGCCGTCAAACTCTTCCACATAACCGCATACGGGGCAAACGAACTTCATGATCGGTCCTTTCGATAGAAAGCGATGTGATGCGCGCCGCCGGCCCTTTCGGTCCCTCTCCGGTGCGCGCATCGGGACAAGTCCATTATCCATAAATGCGATGCGATTGGAAGCTTATTAGGAATGATTTTTAATAAAGCAAATTAGCTACGGTTTGATCGGCGCTCCGGGCGCGCGGAAAGCAGCTACTTTTCCTTGATCTGCTTGCCGGTGAGGTGCTCGATCCGGATCTCGTAGAGCTGCACGCCTGCGATTTCCTTGGCCATGACCTCGTCGACCTCTTCGGCGCTGGGGTAGTACTTGAGCGCGAGTTCGCGCACGCGGGCGCGGGTCACCTCGGGGTCGTCTATAAGACGGCAGCGGCCAAAGACGATGGTGCTTTGCACGTAGGGAGCCCACTCGCCTTCCTTGTGATGCTCGTTGCCCCAAACGGTAAAGCACACCTTGTCGGAGCGCTTGAGCGCGTCGACCTTGTGGCCGCTCTTGGCGCCGTGGAAGTAGATGCAGCCCGCAGCCTCGTCATACAGGTAGTTCACGGGTAGGGCAAAGGGGTAGCCATCATCCCCGTTGACGGCGAGCGTGGCACGGCGGCCGCTCGCGAGCAGGGCCTTGGCCTCCTCGTCGGAGATGGCGCGCTTTTTTCTGCGGATGGGTCTGAACATATCGGCTCCCAGGTTCGGTTCTCGGCGTATCGCCCGATTATAGGCAAAAGTGCCGTCGCCGAGCTCATATGGAAACAGTTGCTATCGGAGCGCGACGGTTATGATGGTGCAGCTAGATCTATGGAGGGAGCGCCGTGGCCGCTGACAGCATAAATCGCCTGCGCGACTTTTCGAACCTATCGAAGAACGAGCGCCTGATCGTCGAGTACGTGCTCGAGCACCCCGAGGACGCCGCGCGCCAGAGCTCGCGCGAGCTGGCTCGCCGGACGCTCACGTCGGCTTCGGCGGTGCTCCGTCTCGTCCACAAACTCGGCTTTGAGAGCTATCGCGATTTTCAGCTCGGCGTGGTCGATGCGCTCAAGAGCGCCGATCTGGCGGGCACCGTGATCGCGAGCGGCGAGCACGCCATTACCGCCATGAACAAGATCGCCTCGCTCGAGGCCCGTGCCGTCGAGCAGACCAAGCGCCAACTTTCCGCCGTGGAGGTCGAGCAAATCGCCGAGCATATCCACGGCTGCAGCTGCCTCGACTTCTTCGCGCGTGATGCACCCGCCTCCGTCTGCTGTTACGCCTCGCACAACTTCATGACCGCCGGGATCCTCGCCAACGTCTACGAGGACCTCGACCGCATGGTGTTCCTCGCGATCCAGATACCGGCCGACCACGTGGCCATGATCGTGAGCCGCTCCGGCACCGACAAAACGCTCATCGCTGTGGCCAAGATCGTCCGCAAGCGCGGGGTGACCGTCATCGCCGTGACGGCGGACGATGCCTCCCCGTTGGCGCATGAGGCCGACTATGTGCTTCGGGGCTTTCACTATCCGGAGTTCCGCGACTTCGGCGATATCGTCTTCGGCGCGTCGCTCAAGTATCTGTTCGACACGCTGTTCGTCATGGCATTCTCCAAGGACGTCGACCGGGTGCTCAAGCTGAACCAGGCCTACGACGCCCTTTACTACTCAGAGCTCGACCGGGCGCGCTAACTCGTCCCGCCCGAATGCGGGTGCTGGCGCATTGCGTCGGCCCATGGGCGCCGCATCCCATCTCTTTTCGACGCAGTGCGCCAAAATGTTCCGTCAATCAAAAACGGACGTCCGGCCTTTCTATTCTTCGGCATGTATCCAAGCATGCCAAGAAAACGGGAGGGCATATGTTCAAGAATGATTTTCTCTGGGGAGGGGCACTCGCGGCCCATCAGGTCGAGGGCGGCTGGCAGGAGGGCGGCAAGGGCCCCTCCTGCGCCGACGTGCTCACGCTCGGTTCGCGCGATACGGCGCGCCACATCACCGCGACGGTCGAGCCCGGCGTGTACTATCCCAACCACGAGGCCATCGATTTCTATCACCGCTTTGAGTCCGACCTCGCCCTGCTCGAGCAGGGCGGCCTCAAGGCGCTGCGCATCTCGATCGACTGGAGCCGCATCTATCCCACGGGCTACGAGGACGAGCCCAACGCCGAGGGCCTCGCCTTCTACGACAAGCTCATCGCGGGCATCCGTGCGCATGGCATGGAGCCCGTCGTGACGCTCAGCCATTTTGAGATTCCGCTCGAGATCGCCCGCCACGGCGGCATGCTCAACCGCGAGTCGATTGCGCTCTTCGTCAAATTCGCACGCACCTGCTTTGAGCGCTGGCACGAGTCCGTGCGCTGGTGGCTCACCTGGAACGAGATCAACAACCAGTTCAACACGGGCAACGACCTCTTCTCGTGGACGAACTCGGCTGTTCGCTTCTCGGAGCAGGACGACCCGGAGCGCGCGCTCTACCAGGCGAGCCACTACGAGTTCGTCGCGGGCGCACTCGCCATTGCGGCTGCCCACGAGATCGACCCCGAGCTCAAGGTCGGCTGCTGCGTCTCGGCCGAGGCGATCTACCCCGCTACGTGCAAGCCGGAGGACGCGCTGCTCGCCATGGACTCCATGCATTCGACGCTCTTCTACACCGATGTGCAATGCCGCGGCGCCTACCCCAACTATGCGCGCGCCCTTTTCGAGCGTCGCGGTTGGAATCTCGACATCACGCCGGCCGACCTTGCCGCTCTCGAGAACGGCAAGAGCGACTACATCGGCCTCACTTATTACCTGAGCAACGTCGTCGCGGCCGATGCCGAGACCGACGTTTCCGAGAGCTCCAGCTGCTCCAGCTCCCATTCTGTCAAGAACCCCTACCTCGAGGCTACCGAGTGGGGTTGGCAGATCGATCCGATGGGCCTGCGCTGGGCTCTCAAGTGCCTCGACGAGCGCTACGGTCTGCCGCTGTTCATCGTCGAGAACGGTATCGGCCTCATTGAGGAGCCTGATGAGCAGGGACGCCTCGAGGACGATGAGCGCATCGCCTACCTGCGCGCGCACATAGAGCAGGTGGGGCTCGCGATCGAGGAGGACGGCGTGGACGTCGTGGGCTTCTTAGTATGGGGCGTCATCGACCCGGTGAGCTTTTCAACAGGTGAGCTGCGCAAGCGCTACGGACTCGTGTACGTGGACAAGCACGACGACGGCACGGGCACGCTCGAGCGTCGCGCCAAGAAGAGCCTCGGATGGTACAAGCGGGTCATCGCATCGAACGGCACCGAGCTGTAATGCAGATGAGCGTCTCGAAAGAAAAGAGAAAAACGGCCGTTTGTCACGTTTAGGGGAGGTGTGTCTCGGTCTAAGTGTGACAGGCGGCCGTATGGCGCGCTTGAAAATCGAGTACACGGGAAAGGGCGCGCGGCTGCCCAGCTCCAAAGAGGATTTGTTCCCAGATTGGAGACAGGGGCCGCGCGCCCAAGTCCTAGATTGGGGTTGGGGGCCGTGCGCCCCGGTGCTCGACTAGAGCTCCACGAGCTCGCCGGTCTCGGCAGCCTGCTTGACGGCGTTCAGGCAGCGCAGGGTCTTTACGTTGTCGGCCGGGGTCACGACGGGCTCGGCCTCACGACGGACGACCTTGATAAAGTGCTTGAGCTGCATCTTGTGCGGCAGCGCCGGGTCGACGGCGGGCACCGTGGTCTGGAGCGGCTTGTGCCAGCTCGAGGCGCCGCCGTAGCTCACCTGGTGCAGACGCGGCAGCGAGAGCGCGCCCTTGGTGCCGCCGATAAAGTACGCGTCGGCGTCGAACGGGCGGTACTGCGGGTCCTCACGCGCGGTAGCCTCCCAGTTCCAAGGCGAGGCGGTTGCGTCCGAGATGGTCATGGAGGCCAGCGAACCGTCGGCAAAGCGGACGTTCACCACGGCGGAATCCTCGGTCTCAAAGCCGCGTGCGGCGCTCGACTGCATGCCCTGAATCGCCACGGGCTCACCGAGCAGGTAGCGGAGCAGGTCGACGTCGTGCACGAGGTTCACAAGGATCGGGCCCGCGCCCTTCTTGCGGCGCCACTCGACGTCAAAGTACTCGTCGTTCTTGTAGATCATGTAGTGGAAGCTCGAGACGGTGAGCTTGCCGAGCTCGCCGGAGTCGATGATCTGCTTGGCCTTGTTCACGAACGGGTTGTGGCGGCGGTGCTGACCCACGAGCGCGGGCACGCCTGCGGCCTCGGCTTCGGTGGCGAACGCCTCGGCATCGGCGAGGTCGTTGGAGATGGGCTTCTCAACGAGCGGGACGACGCCACGCTTTACGGCCTCGCGAGCCACGGAAAGATGCAGGTCGTTGGGGGTGGCGATGATCACGGCCTCGGGCTTTACCTCGTCCATCAGCTCGGCGGGGTCGGTAAAGAACGGCACGCCGGCGGCCTCAGCTGTGGCGCGGGCGCCCTCAAAGGCGTCGGCGATGGCGACGAGCTCGGCCTCGGTCTCCTCGGTAACAAAACGGATGTGGTTGCGGCCCATGGCGCCGGCGCCGATGACGGCAATGCGGACGGGGCTCTGGTTCTCGGACATGTTTGCTCCTTTGCATATGCAGAAAGCTGTTGTCGAAGGGAGGGGGCGGCCCGCATGGGACATCGGACCGCCCGCGCGAATGAGATGCGCGGCGTGCGGAAGGGTAGGGTAATGCGCGCCGCGCCGGGTTGAGCTGATCGGCTCGGCGGAGCGCTAGGCCTTCTTTTTGGCGTCGGAAACCATCATGTAGACGGTGAGCACGACGGCAACGGCCGCGATGGCGATGGCGCCGTAGAAGGACTCCTGGTAGGCGGCGTTGCCGGCATCGGCGTGGTAGAGCACGGCCGTGATCGGCTGGCTGATCCAGGTGGAGGCGGCGT
>CAVCLY010000081.1:0-7555 GCA_963603165.1 Faecalibacterium prausnitzii | reverse complement strand
TCGAGGACGGCATGGCCGAGGAGGACTGGGACGGCTGGGTCGAGCTCACCCGCCGCATCGGCAACAAGGTGCAGCTCGTCGGTGACGACCTGTTCGTGACCAACACCGAGCGCCTCAAGAAGGGCATCGAGCTCGGCGCCGCCAACGCCATCCTCGTCAAGGTCAACCAGATCGGCACCCTCACCGAGTCGCTCGAGGCCATCGAGACCGCCAAGGAGGCGGGCTATGCCTGCATCGTCTCGCACCGTTCGGGCGAGACCGAGGACTCCACCATCGCCGACCTCGTGGTGGGCGTCAATGCCGGCCAGATCAAGTCGGGCGCTCCCTGTCGCTCCGACCGCATCGCCAAGTACAACCAGCTCGTTCGCATCGAGGACGAGCTCGGCGAGAGCGCCAAGTACGCGGGCAAGGCTGCGTTCTACAACATCCGCTAATCAGGCGAGATAACAGCTAGGCGAGCGGGTGCCCCATACCCGCTCGCCGTTGCGCAGGCGGCACCGGAACCTTAAACTCCGGTGCCGTTTTTTTTGCGTCCGGCGTCGGTGCGGGCGGCGCATGGTATAACAGAGAAGCGCAATCAAACCTCAATCGCACCAAGGCGCATATGGAAACGTATTCTCAAAACTCTGCATATAGTCGCGGCTCCGCGGCGAATCTCGGCGGCGCCCGTCGGGTAGCCTCGTACGGCCAGACGGATTCGCGCGCGCAGGGCGGCACCCGAGCTCGCACTCAAGGCGGCACTCAGGACCGCTCGCAGCCACGCATCCAGATTCGAACGCGGGCGCGCTCCCAGGAGCCGGAGGCGGACGAGGCCCCCGCGCGCAAGACGCAGTTCATGCGCTATGCGAGCGACGGTCCCATTGTCCAGGCGATCTATCGCTACACCACCGGCCCGTTCCGCAAATGGGTCGTGCTCGCCGTGGTCGCCATCGTGCTCGCCTGCCTCTACGCTCCCGTGCGCGATCTCTACGTGGCGCGCCGTTCGGGCGAGGTGCTCACGCAGCAGGTGGCCATCTGCAAAAAGTACAACAAGACCCTCAAGACCGACATCGAGGCGCTCCTCTCGGAGGAGGGCGTTAAGGACGTGGCAAACAAGCGCCTTGGCCTTGTGACCTCGGGCGAGAAAAAGCTCAACGTGATTGACGGGACTTCCGAGACCGATACCGCCTCGGGCGAGAAGATCGAGTCGTCGGACGATATTGAGCGCGAGCTCGCCGCCGTCGTGACGGACGTGCCCTGGTATACGCGCGCGCTCGACACCGTGTTCGGCTTTACGGGCGTCGAGGGGCAGACGAGCAGCTCCTCCAACTAGAGCGCGGAAAGGCGGCCGCATATGGGCAGCATCTACAGGATCGCGGCGATCGACCTGGGAACGGTCTCGTCGCGTTTGGTTTTGGCCGAGGTCAGTGGCGGCGTGATTCTCTCGTCGCGCAAGCATACCGAGATCACCGATCTGGGCGAGGAGGTCGATGCGACCGGGCGCTTTTGTGCGGCGGCAATCGAGCGTGTCGTCGCCGCATGCGCGCAGTTCGTCGACGAGGCGCGCGACTTCGGTGCCGAGGCCGTCTGCACCACCTGCACGAGCGCTGCGCGCGATGCCGAGAATGCCGAGGATCTGCTCGGGCAGCTGCGTGCGCTCGGGCTTAAGCCGCAGGTTATCGCGGGTCTGGTTGAGGCGCGGCTCACGTTCTTTGGCGTGGCGCACGATTTTGAGGGTGAGCGGATCTTGGTGGCCGACTCGGGCGGCGGCTCCACGGAGCTCGCTTGCGGAAGCTATCGCACGGCACCCTCCGCGCTCGAACTCGAGAGCGCGCGGTCGCTCGATATCGGCTGCCGCCGCGTGACGGAAAAGTTCCTGCACTCGGACCCGGCGACTGACGATCAGCTTGCCGCCGCATCCACGTGGGCAGACGAGCAGTTCGGCGTGTATTGGAACGATGCCGCAGCCACGTTTGACGCCGCTCCCGAGCGCCCCGATCGGCTCGTTGCCGTGGGCGGCACGGTGACCACGCTCGTGGCCATGGTGCATGAGCTCGCGCAGTACGACCCGGCGTTCGTTCACCTGCACAGCTTGTCGCTTGCCGAGGTCGAGGGCGCGATTGCGCGCATGCGCGGCCTGAGTGCCGAGCAGATCGCGGGGCTTCCCGGCATCCAGCCCAAACGCGCTCGCGTGATCCTCGCCGGCGCGCTCATCATTCGCTCGCTCATGCGCACGGGTGGCTACACCGAGCTCACTGTGAGCGAGAACAGCCTGCTCGCAGGCATGGCGGCAACCATCAACGAGGTGCTCGACGGCGAGCCCGCCACGATCGGTTGGACGCCCGAGCTCGCGCAGGCCATGTGCTAGACTCTTTGCGCATACGGGGGCGTGGCGGAATTGGCATACGCAGGAGACTTAAAATCTTCGGCCGCGAGGATTGTGGGTTCGAGTCCCACCGCCCCTACCACCTTTAGAATGCTCCGATGCGCCGCATGCCTGTTACGCGCGAGGAAAGGGGAGTCCGCATGAGCACCGAGAACGAGAATCCGGTCGAGCTGTTCGGCCTGCACGTTGCCCACGTTGGCATCAATGCCCAGAACCCCGATGAGGCGCGCGAGATCGCCGACCTCTTTGCGCAGCTCATGGGCTTGCCGGCTATCGACACCCCGGTTTCGTTCTTCTCTGACACGCTCGTCGAGACCATGAAGCAGAACGGCCGCGGCACGCATGGCCACATCGGCTTTGGCGTGAACGACCTGCCGGCTGCCGAGAAGTGGTTTGCTGCGCGCGGGTTCGAGATCAACGAGGAGAGTCGCGCCCTCAACCCCGACGGTTCCACCAAACTCGTGTACTTTAAGCGCGAGGTGGGCGGCTTCGCCATTCACCTGGTGGCCGAGAATTAAGAAAATATTTCTTGAATCGCCCCAGGCGTTTCGGTAATATTTAACAGCACGCGGGCGTGGCGGAATTGGCAGACGCGTACGGTTCAGGTCCGTATGGGGGCAACCCCATGAAGGTTCAAGTCCTTTCGCCCGCACCATTGAATGTAGAAGCTCCCAGCAATGGGAGCTTTTTTGTTAGGGCGCCCGCTTTAGTCGTCGTAATGACCGAGGAGCTGGTCGAGGGCTTCGGCAAAATCGTCATCGTCGATCTCCCATGCGTCGCCCTCTTTGTCGGCCTCAACGCGCGCGCTGCCGCTCGTCGTCTGCGTGAGCTTCTCGAGTCCTTCGAGGAAGAGCTTGTTCACGTGCTCTTTCTGCTCGTCGGTGAGTTTGCGCTCGCCCGTGCTCGAATACGGGTCGATGCCCTGCTTGTTCAGGTACTTAAAGGCCTTGTCGCCAAAGACGTCGTTGAGCTTGTAGAGCGCCGGGTAGCTCGAGCCCAGGTAGACGGTGCCTTCGTCATAGCAAAAGACGCTGCTGATCTCCATCGTGGACCGCTCGCGCATCCACGTGCAGAACGCATCGGTGTCGAGGCCGGCCTCATCGGCGGTGAGCCCAAGGCTGATCTTGAGGCGCTCGTTGAGCACCTTGCGGTAGCGCGCGTCCATGCTCGCGGTGTCCTCGAGCGCGGCGTCGAGCTTGGCCTGCGCCTGCTCGGTGAGCTCCTGCTCGTCCTCCTCGTCGTACGTGGCACTCGAGCTTGCGGAATACGAGGATGAGTAGCTGGTCGAATCGCTGTCGAAGATATCCGAGACCACGTCTTCGACGATATCTACGGCAGCGCCGATAGCGCTCAAGAGCACGCTGAGCGCGACCGCGCCGATGACAAGACCGAGGATGAGCTTTTTGGGGCCGACTTTGCCCTTGGCCGGCTTGGATGCGCTGGTGGTCACCACGACGCGCTTGGTTTTGACCCTCTTGCTCTTGCCCGCACGCTTTCGCTTGGGTTCAGCTGCGAAGGCCTGGTCGTGCTCGGCCTCGTGCATCACGGGTTCATAGCCGTCCTGCTCCTTGGTGGGGGCATGGTAGCCGCAGTCGCCCGAGGTATCGGCCGACTCCGTGGTAAAGATCGGATTCTCCTGCTCGCCTTGAGACGTTTGCGGGTCGTCCCAGGGCATGACGGGCTCGCCCGCGTTGAACGGATCGATGTTGCTGTGCTCGCGGTTCAAGAATCCCATGGGTACTCCTCGGCGGTCGTGCGTTCTCCCAGTATACCGGCGCACATTGCGCGCCCGTCGCACAAGGACGGGTTGGCCGGCGTGCGGCAAAGATCGGCACAGACCCGCGAGCTTGGGCAAAACAGGTATCCTATACGCACGAGAATCCCCGGAAGAAGGAGTGGGTATGGCCATCATCGGACTCTTTATGAGCTTCATTTGGCTCGTGGTCATCGTGTTCGTCATCGCGGCACTGACCGGCCAGGTGTTCTACGTGGTCAAGCAGCAGCATGCGGTGATCATCGAGCGCCTGGGCAAGTTCAACAAGATCGTGGGCGCGGGTTTTCATGCCAAGGTGCCCTTTATCGACCGCAAGGCCGCCACGGTGTCGCTGCGCACCATGAAGAACGGCTTTTCGATCGACGTCAAAACCGAGGACAACGTGACCATCGGCCTTGATGTTTCGGCCCAGTACCACGTGAGCTACGACATGGGCAACGGCCCCGCCGACTCGGGCGTGTACAAGAGCTACTACATGCTGCAGCAGCCGGTCGACCAGATGCGCGACTTCATCACCGACGCGCTGCGCTCCTCGATCCCGGTCTACACGCTCGACGAGGTCTTTGCCAAAAAGGACGACATCGCCAAGGACGTCAACGCCACGGTGTCCGAGCAGATGGCCGCCTACGGCTTTACCCTCGTGAGCACGCTCATCACCAAGATCGCGCTGCCTGCCGAGGTCGAAAACTCCATGAACGACATCAACGCCGCTCAGCGCAAGCGCGCCGCCGCCCAGGAGCTCGCCGAGGCCGACCGCATCAAGCGCGTGACCGAGGCCACCGCCGAGGCCGAGGCCATGGAGAAGGCGGGCGAGGGTATCGCCAACCAGCGCAAGGCGATCGCCGCGGGCATCAAGGACTCGCTCGAGACCATCCAAGAGACGGGCGTGGGCAACGACGAGGCCAACCAGCTCTTTATGTTCACGCAGTGGGCCGAGATGATGGGCGAGTTCGCCAAGAGCGGCAAGGCCTCCACCGTGGTTCTGCCGAGCGACTTTACCAAGGCCTCGAACATGCTCGGCCAGATGCTCACGGCCGACACCGCCGACAAGGCCGGCAAGGTTACCGAGTAGCAACATGCGCGCGCTACCATGGGCGCGCTCGACAGAAACGTTCGGAGAGGTTGGAACATGCTCGACGCAGACCAGATAAAGATCGGCTTTGTGGGCTTTGGCAACATGGCGAGCGCCATGGCCGACGGTTGGATCGCGTCGGGCGTGCCCGCGCGGAACCTCTATGCGTGCGCGGGGCACTACGATGCGCTCGTTCAGCGCTGCGAGGCACGCGGCATGAACGCGTGCGCGGGCGCAGCCGAGGTCGTGGCAGCCGCCGACGTGGTGGTCGCCGCGGTCAAGCCGTACCTGATCGAGACCGTGTTCGCGCCGGTTGCGGGCGAACTTGCGGGCAAGGTCGTGCTCTCGGTTGCCTGGGGCTGGGACTCCGCCAAGTGGGAGGCCGCGCTGCCGGGCACGCACCATATCTCAACCGTGCCCAACACGCCCGTTGCGATTGGCGAGGGCGTTATCGCCACGGAGGCCGCAGATACGCTTGACGATTGCGAGCGCGCGACGGTCCTTGGGCTGCTCGAGCGCCTGGGCTCGCCGGTCACGCTCGCGAGCAACCTGCTCTGGGTCGGCGGCACCACGGCGAGCTGCGCCCCGGCGTTCGTGGCCATGGCGATCGAGGCCCTGGCCGATGCCGCGGTCAAGAACGGCATCCCGCGCGCCGACGCCTACAAGATCGTGAGCGCGATGATGGCCGGCACCGCCAAGCTCCAGCTCGCCACGGGCCAGCACCCGGCTGCCATGAAGGATGCCGTCTGCTCCCCGGGTGGCGCCACCATCAAGGGCTGCGCCGCGCTCGAGCAGGCCGGCATGCGCGCCGCCTTCATCGGCGCGATCGACGCCACGCTCGGCTAGGCTCCGGCCGGCGCGGTCGAGCCGCAGCTAAAGGTGAGGTTTGGGAGGCAGTTCCACCTTTCTGCTTCATTCCTTGTCGGGTTTATTCAGTTAGCTTCTGCCGATGCAGGCGGCCCCGCCGTGGGCAACCTGCGACAAACCTCGCCTTTAGCTGCGGCTCGTTCTGCGCGTGGCGTTTGCGCCGTGGCCGGGCTCAGTGTACGGTTACGTGCCGCCACCACCGCACCGCCTCCATTAACTCTCGCAACGAAAAAGGACCCGTGACGGGTCCTTTTTGCTGTCTGGATTGCATGGTCGCTCAACTCAAAGAGCTGCGCGGCGGGAAGGGGAAGGGTACTGCGGCGTATGGCCGCGCCGGGCATCTCGCCCTAGAACCACTCCTCGTCCTCTTCGGGGTCGCCACGGTCAACGTAGAGCTTGCTCGTGCGCTTCTCCATCACAAAGGCGATGACGACGAACAGCAGAACGCCGCCGACGAACAGCACGGCAAAGCCCGCGCGCGTTCCGAAGAGAAAAGAGATCACTGCGTCCATCTTGTCTACTTGCCTTCTTCTGCTTAGGTCAAAACTTGCATAAGTATATACTTGCACTTCAGTTGTATCGCAAACAGATTGCACATCGCTGGAGGCAACCAACATGCTCGATATAAAGTTCGTGCGCGAGAACCCCGATGCGGTCGACGCCGCCATGGCCAACCGCCAGACCTCGTGGGACCGCGAGAAGTTCTTTGCCCTCGATGAGGCGCGCCGCGCCGTCATCACCGAGGTCGAGGAGCTCCAGGCCACGCGTAACGCCGAATCAAAGAAGATCGGTGCCCTCATGAAGGAGGGCAAGAAGGACGAGGCCGAGGCCGCCAAGGAGGCCGTGCGCGCCGTCAACGAGAAGATCGAGGGTCTCTCCGAGCGCCGCAACGAGCTCGAGCAGGAGCAGTACGACTTCATGTCGCGCCTGCCGAACATCCCCTGCGAGGCCACGCCCATCGGCAAGGACGAGGACGAGAACCCCGAGTGCCGTCGTTGGGGCACCCCGCGCGACTTTGAGGCCGAGGGCTTCGAGGCCAAGCCGCACTGGGACCTGGGAACCGATCTCAACATCCTCGACTTTGAGCGCGGCAACAAGCTCTCGGGCAGCCGCTTTACCGTTCTCGGCGGCGCCGGCGCCCGTCTTGAGCGCGCGCTCATCAACTACTTCGTCGATACGCACGCCAGCCGCGGCTTTAAGGAGTGGTGGCCGCCCATCGTGGTCAAGCGCCAGACCATGTTCGGCACCGGCCAGCTGCCCAAGTTCGAGGACGACGCCTACCACGTGTCGGGCGACAACTTCTTGATCCCCACCGCCGAGGTCGTGCTCACCAACCTGCACGCCGGCGAGGTGCTCGAGGCCGAGAGCCTGCCGCGTCGCTACACCGCCTTTACCCCGTGCTTCCGCGAGGAGGCGGGCTCTGCCGGTCGCGACACGCGCGGCATCATCCGCCAGCACGAGTTCGACAAGGTCGAGA
>CAVCLY010000080.1:0-7736 GCA_963603165.1 Faecalibacterium prausnitzii | reverse complement strand
CTATAGAGCTGCTATCGACGGCTGATGGCTCGACGGAAACAATTGAGCACGCCGCCGGGTCCTTTGGCGTCTTTGTATTCGCCGGAACCATTCCAAACACGGAGCTTGTTAAAGGTCTAGTGGAGATCGACGCATCCGGGGCTGTCGTTACCGACGAGCGTATGCAAACGTCGACAGCAGGTCTATTTGCGGCTGGCGACATGCGCAACACCGTGCTACGGCAGGTCGTTACCGCGTGCGCCGATGGTGCGATCGCCGCATCGAGCGTCTATAAATACCTCAACTAATTATTAGTATCTTCATCAGATAACGACCTGTTAGTTTGATTAACAGGTCGTTATTTATTAAGAAGCTTATGATCTCTGCGTTTGAGTTATCTCAATTCAAAAACACGATAATATATCTTATGTAAAGTAAGAACGTAAGCAAAAGACCCGCTGCGGCACAGACTGTTGCAGCGGGTCTCTCGGGTGCTCGCGATTTTGAAGCTGAGCTTTCATCTAAGAAATCAACTCGAACGCTTCCTCGGGACCACGCAAGGCTTCTAAATCAAGCGATTGCAGACGTTCTTATGCGTTGCGCACTGTCCCAGCAGCTTCGTTCCACCCGTAGCCAATGATCAGTCCGTCATTTTCGGCATAGAACGAGCAAAGCGCGCGACACGGCAGAATGTAGCAGGTGGAGCCAGGCCACATGCTCTCGATGGCATCAGCGAGATAACGAGCGCCCGTCTCGTTCTTCACATGGTCGATAAAGACTTCTCCACCGCAAAACCCGTCAGCCTCCATGACGCCAAGAATCTTCTTACACATCTTCTTCTCGCCGCGTGCGGGACCCACGATCTTCATGGTTCCCTCGGGTGTTGCGGTGCCGAGCATGCGGATGTTCAGCTTGTTTGCAACAAGGCCTGCAACCTTAGGCATGCGTCCTGCCTTGGTGAGATTGGTGTAATCGCTCAGCGAATAAAGTACCTGAGAATTTGCCTCTACAGCGTCAGCATACCTGCAGACTTCATCAAAAGAAGCATCGGGATTATTGCTTAGGTACCTATCTATTAGCATGACGATGAGCTCGAGCTTTCCGCCCGCTGCATGCGAATCGACGATGTGGATGTTGCGGTCGCTGGAATCGTTAACGAGTTTGCGTGCTGTTTCCGCGGCTGCAAGGCTTCCCGACAGATTCGAGGAAATCGGTACGGCGATGATGTTGTCCGCGAGCTCAAAGAGCTGCTTCCACTCCCCTACGCTCGGGCATGCGGTTGAAGAAGAGTCATCACTTGATTCCACTGCTTCAAAATAGTCATCGATATCCAGGTTATCGGTATCGTTTATCTCTTTTGTACCGATATGGATCTTGAGCGGGGCAAACGCATATACCGTATCGTGAGCTTGCGGTATAAAATCGCGTAGATTGTTACTCGAATCTGAGACAATCGCCCAACTCATCTTGGTCCTTTCGGGTGGTGTCGAATGATATCGATCTTCTAGTTGCTCTTGCTCTGCGATGCCTTCGTGCGCTTTGGCGTACGCGAGGCTTTTTGCCTGCTGACCTTGCCTGCCTGCTCTTTTACCTCGCTTTTAGGCACGTCAAGCGGTTTGACTGCTGGCTCAGGTTTGGTTAATTCGGCTCGAGCGCTCTTCTGGCGCTCAGTTTCGCTTTTGGTGATCTCGTCATCGATCGCCTCTATGTCGGCATCCTCGACAACGGCATTCAGCGATTCGAAAACTCGATTCTTAAGCAGTTCCGACTGCACACCGTCGGTGAGGTCATGCAGCTTTTTGAACGCGCGTTCCAGCTTAGCGGCCCGGTCATCATCACTCGAATCGGTTCCGAGCATGCTTACCAGGACCTTTTCGAACATGGACGACTCGCGGTTGGCTGCATATACGTATTGCTTGAGATTGCGCGGTTCGATATTGAATCGTGCAAGTTCTGAGCAGTACCTGATGATCTGGAAGTCGCGCCCATCGATCAGTTCGCGATTCTGCGGGCTCTTGATGATGCGGATCAGATCGTTATCGGCCAGCGAGTGCAAGAACGAGATATCGACCCCGAGCATATCGGGAACGCTCTCAATGGGATGCAGCTTCTGCTTGGTCTCCTTGGGCTCGGCCTTCATCGGAACATCCGAGAGAAGTCCAACCTCAAAAGCAAGCGAGCTCAGGTCTTCGGTGCTATCGAGACGCTCTTTGATGGCGTTGAGCGGCATGTAACGCGTTTTCTGAAGATGGAGGATCACCTCAAGACGATCGACATCGTCCTTGGAATACTGACGGTATCCCTTAGGCGTACGATGAGGTGTGATGAGCCCTTCATCTTCGAGAAACCTGATTTTTGAGTTGGATAGATCGGGATAGGCTCCACGTAAAAGATTTACGACCTGACCGATGCTCAGATAGCTTCGCTCGGCCAAATTATTCACCGGTTTCGATACGCTCCGGGTTGCTCTCGTGATAGATGAGCGTGAACGTCCCGATCTGAACCGAAGAGCCGTCATGCAGCGGAGCGGAGTTTACGATAGCCCCGTCGACCCAGGTGCCGTTGAGGGAGCCGAGGTCCTCGATGACAGCGCCCTGAGCGGAATGCCTGATCTTGGCGTGCGCCCTCGATACCGTCATGTCGTTCAAAAAGATGCTGTTCGAGGGATCGCGACCGATGGTGGTCTCGACCGGCTCGGTCTGAAACGTCATTCCCGTCTGCGGACCCTTGACGATGGAGAGCACGGGAGCGGAGATGACCGTGTTCTTTATGAGATCGGGGGCCGTGACATCGCTTGACGGCATACGGAAAACGCACGTGGCGTCTGAACTGTTGATCTGCTGATTATCCATGTCAGCCCCTTTGAGCAAACGAAACTATTGTTTTGATTAATCTAGACTATTCTACCCTACGAAGCTGAGCGCAGGCGGATGTTATTGGTCATCCGGTTCGATATCGGGGTTAAGAAAATCGACATCTTCGTCTTCGGGATGGTCGATTGCGTGTTTGGCGGCAATGAATCCTTTGACAGTGTAGATAACGGCGGTCAAGAGCGAGAAGCAGACGCCGAGATATACGAAGAATATGCCGACGGGCACACTTGTTCCATCAAGCCCCGGAAATACCATGCTCGTCGTTATGGAAAGCCCGTTTACAACGGGGAGGCCCAGGAGCATAAGCGAGAAGCCGGACATCAGTAGCGCGGTAGCCGCTTTACCCGTGTAGACCACATCGATGGGTCGGCGATGGTAGCGCCTGACGATCGCGTTGCCGCAAGCGAGATAGACATCGCGACCGATAATGACGATGCAGACCCAAATGGGGAGCTCACCGCGGGCGACGAGTCCAAGTACGCCCGTAAAGAGCAGGGCGCGGTCGACGATCGGGTCCATGATCTTGCCGAGCCAGCTTACCGTCTTTGTCATGCGGGCAATCTGTCCGTCGAGCCAGTCGGTTGAGGCAGCTATCGCATAGATCGTGAGCGCAACATACCGATTGAAATCAGTGACGAACAGATACAGAAACACGAGAGTGAGGATGAACCTGATCGCGGTGATGAAGTTGGAGATGGTGAAGATCTTGTTCGAGGGGTAATCGGAAGTGCCGATCAGCTCCTTTTTGATCTTCTTCTTGATGCTCACGGTGCTCCTTGGGTTTTTGCGTTGAACCGTCCGTATGATACCCGTTTGCCCACCGGTAAGCCAAATTCAGCGATTTCCCGCAAAAGAAAAGCAGGCCGGAAACACCTTCCGACCTGCTCAAAAGCTCTGGTCGGGACGACTGGATTCGAACCAGCGACCCCTTGACCCCCAGTCAAGTGCGCTACCAAGCTGCGCCACGTCCCGTTAACCGCGTTGTCTCAACGCAAGAAAGTATACTAACTCAATGAGTCCTCTTGGTGCAAGAACAATTTTGGGAAATCTTGGAATTGTCTCTAGCCATGAATGAGCGCCGCCAGTCTAACCACGATTTCATCGGCGAGGGCGCGCTTTGTCATCGTCGGCAGCTCTTCTGTCGTGTCTTTGCTGAGCCACCAGGCTTTATCGGTGTCGGTTCCAAAGCCGGAGTCTGCACGCGACACGTCGTTGGCGATGATTGCGTTGCAGCCCTTGCGCTCGAGTTTTGCAGCGGCATGCTCGAGCAGGTTGTCGGTTTCGGCGGCAAATCCGACAACGATGCGGTCGTTTTTAATGCATGAAAGCTCTGCTAGGATGTCTTTTGTCTCTTTGAGTTCAATTGTGTCGAGGGGTTCCTCGGCTTTTTTGAGCTTGTGATCGGCGACCGCGATGGGCGTGTAGTCGGCAACCGCGGCTGCACAGATTGCGGCGTCGGCGTTGCAAAAAGCATTCAGTGTTGCGTCGTGCATTTCTTGAGCGGTCTCGACGTTCACGACGTTTGCCTTTGCGGGAGCAACCAGAGGTGTCGGTCCGAGCACAAGTGTCACTTGGGCTCCTTGTGCCAGGGCGGCCTCGGCAAGGGCTATCCCCATCTTTCCCGACGAGCGATTCCCGATGTAGCGAACGGGGTCGATCGGCTCATGCGTGGGGCCGGCGGTGATAACGATGTGTTTGCCTGCGAGGAGCTTGCCCGGTTCGGCGATATCGACCGCCGCCCGATAGATTTCGGCGGGTTCGCTCATGCGACCGCTGGCGCTATCTCCGCAGGCCAAGTAGCCGCATCCCGGTCCGACCGTGCGCACTC
The DNA here is from genome assembly GCA_963603165.1 of Faecalibacterium prausnitzii. Lineage (GTDB taxonomy): Bacteria > Actinomycetota > Coriobacteriia > Coriobacteriales > Coriobacteriaceae > Collinsella. The sequence goes on along the minus strand of CAVCLY010000080.1, from coordinate 3,056 downwards.
CCCTCTTGTGGAGGGTCGCGATGTTCGCTTGCGTTGCGGCGGCATTCCACATGCCGTTGTTCATGGCAGGTGCAACAAGAATCGGCGCATCGGTCGCCAAGAGCGTGGTCGAAATAAGGTCATCGGCGATGCCTGCGGACATCTTGGCAATGATGTTCGCCGTCGCGGGTGCCACCACCACAAGATCGGCCTCTTGGGCAAGTGAGATGTGATGGATGGGGTCGCCTGGGGCGTCGTCAAAAAGGCCGATGGCGACAGGCTCCCTTGTGAGCGCGCGGAACGTCGCGGGCGTCACGAACTTCGTGGCATGCTCGCTCATGAGAACCTTTACGTGCCATCCTCCTTTTTGGAAAAGACGCACGAGTTCGCAGGATTTATAAACTGCGATTCCACCGGTAACGGCGACGAGAACGGTTTTTTGCTCCTGTGCCTGCATGTTCACGAATCTACTCCTCGGCGGACTCGATCACGAGGAGACGGTGGCAATAGGGGCAGTGCGTGAGCTCGCCGGCGTGACGCAGCTCATCCATGGAAGATGCCTGCAGCGCGGTATGGCATACGGACGGAACGTTGCCTTCGATGGACTCGACAGCGAGCCCGCCTTGCTGCTTGCGGAGCTTCTCGTACTCGGAGAGCGTTTCTTGCGGGAGCTGGCCGGCGGCCGCATCGCGCTGCTCGGTGAGCGTCTGAATCGTTTTCTGCAGGCCCTTCGCCTGTTCCTTTGCGTGCTGAGCGTCGCTGAGCAGCGATTTCTCGAACTCAGCGAGGATTTTCTTCGCACGCGCTTCTTCTTTTAGGGCGGCGACCTGCGCGGCTTTTGCCGACTCGCGCTTAAATGCGATCTTGTCGAGTTCCTTTGCGATGAGCGAGAGACCCTTTTCGAGTTCCTGCACCTGCTTGTAGTCGGAGTTGTCGCACGGCTTTTGCTGGATCTCGGCCGTCTTGAACGAGCAGCGCCTCTCTGCGATATCAAGCTCCTCGAGCTCGATATCCGCATCCTTGCGGGCAGCATATAGGCGTGTTACCTCGGATTTGATTTGCTGGTGCTTTTTGCGCTTGGTCGCGAGCTCCTTGAGCTCCGGCATAGTCTTGAGCTGCTGCTGCGTGCGGGCAAGCTCGAGGTCGAGTTCCTGCAGCTTGAGTAGCGTAGAGCCGATGCTCATAGATGTTCTCCTTCTGTTGCCGTCCACCACTGTTCAGGGTTCATTATTGTATAGACTTTGCTCAGGTCAAAACCGAGCTCGCGGCAATCATTTGCCAAGATTTCCACGAAGGGCTCCTCCGAACGGTCATGCCCGAGGAGTACGACGGAAAGCCCGCGAATGGCGAGGTCCTGGGCCACGTGGTAGCCGCACTCTCCCGTTATGATCGTGTCGGCTTTGGATTGCAGGGCCGCATCTCCGAACTCTCCCAACGAGCCTCCAAGAAAGGCGATCCTCCGGCACCTTTGAGTTTTCGACCCCCATACCCGTGCGTAGGTGCCGAACTTCTCATTTGCGAAACGGGCTAATTCCTCGAGAGAGATCGCTTCGATCTCAAAAATGGATCCAAGACCCGTCGCTTTCGGGTCATTCGCGTTTTCGAGAGAGCATTTTGCCGTGGTTCCGAAGAGCTCTGCAGGCATATGCCGCGCGGCATGGGAACGGTCGAGGTTCGTGTGGAGCGAGATGATCGCCACGCCGAGCTGCGCTGCCGTAAAGAGTGCAGAACTGCATTGCGGGGTATCTGCTGCGGCGGGTGCAAAGCGATCGGGCGCCTTGATATAGACCGGATGATGGGTGAGCAGGACGTTAGCGCCCAGCTCATGAGCGTGCCGCACATTTTCCTCGGTGGCATCGAGGGCGCAGGCGATGGCTGCGACCTCTGCTGACGGGTCTCCTACGGAGAGGCCCACATGGTCCCAGCTCTCGGCATCGCAAGCGGGGTAGCGGTCGAATAACCGCGTTTCGAGTTCTCGTATCTGCATGGTTTCCTAAGCGACAAGTTCGATGAGTGTTTTGGCAAAGCGGTCGAGATCATCGGGATCGACGCGGTCATCAAACGAGATGCGAAGCGAGCCGAGCGCCGATTCGCTGGGAACGCCCATGGCCGAAAGCACGTGACTGGGGTCCATGGAGCCGCTCGAACAGGCAGAGCCGGCAGACACTGCAAAGCCGCGTTCGTCGAGCTGGATGATGAGCTCCTCGCTCTCAAAGCCGTCGACGTAGACGGAGACGATGCCCGGAAGCCTCGGCACGCCAAAGGGATCGCCCATGGTGGCGTGGATCTTGGGGCAGCTCAGCATTTTTCGGTAGAGCATGTCGGCGAGCTTGCAGGTGCTTTCGTTTTGCGTGAGGGCGAGTTGCGCGGACCTTGCGGCAGCCGCGAAGGCGAGCTGTGTCCTCAGGTCCTGGGTTCCTGCACGGCGACCTGCCTCCTGGCCTCCGCCGAAGATGCGCGGGCGGAGCGGCGTGCGCGCCTTGATGTACAGTGCGCCGGAGGCGACGGGACCACCGATCTTATGGCCTGCAACGCTCAGGGCATCGACTCCGAGCGTTGCCACGTCGAGCGGGATATGCAGATAACCCTGGATGGCGTCGGCATGGAAGAGCGCGCCAGCATTGTGGGCTGCGCGAGCGAGCTGGCTCGTCGGCTGTACCACACCGGTCTCGTTGTTGGCGACCATGATGGAGACGAGTGCGACATCCTTCCCCATCAGCTCCGCTAGGGCTGCTGGCTCTATGTAGCCTGCGGCGCATGGGCGAACCGTGTCGACCTTAAAGCCGGCGGCGCGCAAAAGCGGGAGATTGTCGAGGATGGAATCGTGCTCGATGGCGCTGACGATCACGCGATCGCGGGTGCGATCGGCGGCGCGCTTGCCCTCGGCCATGCCGAGAAGCGCGAGCTGGTTCGCCTCGGTGCCGCCGCCTGTCAGGACGATCTCGGAGGGGCGCACGCCGGTGCCGAAGGTCTTGGCCAAGGTACGTCGTGTGCTCTCGAGTTCCGCTGCCGCCCGACGTCCGAGCGTGTGGAGCGAGTTGGGGTTCACGCCGGCGAGCTCGGACGCGTCATAGCGC
>CAVCLY010000079.1:0-7708 GCA_963603165.1 Faecalibacterium prausnitzii | reverse complement strand
CCGAAGGCCATGGCCACGATGGTGCCCGTGACGGGGCCGGCGCCGCAGATCGAGCTGAACTGGTGCGAGAACGCGGTGAACGCCGAGACGGGCGAGAAGTTCTTGCCGTCCTTCATGCGCTTGGCCGGCGTGAGCGCCTCTTTGTCGACACCCCACTTGTTGGCCAGCCAGCGGCCGTAGCAGAGGTAGCCGGCGGCGAGAACCACCGCGGCTACGACCATGAGCATAACTCCGTTCATATCCTTTTCCTCCTTAAGAGAACCTATCGAAACAAAAAGAGTGAGGGCCGTCGGTTGCGCTCGACGGCCCTCACTCTCATCAGCCGCCCGTTATCGTACGGGCTAGCTGTTATGGCTAACCCGCATCAGATAATTACTACGCTGATAATGTTTAGCTGACGCGTTTTCATTGCTTCGGTAGTCCTCTTAGATCACGACGGCGGCCGGATGCCTCCGTCTCCCCAATGGATGAAGAGGAGTATGAAACTTTATCGAAATAAAGTCAACGCCGATTTTCGTATTTCTGCGCTTTATTTTGAAAAAGTACGTGCTGCGGCTTTACGTTTACGCGCTTGACCGGGAGTTCATGCGGCCCCGTTGCGCCAAAGCCGCCGACGTCGCTCTCTTCTAAAACCCTCACGTACAGGTACGCCTCCCGGCTCCTCGTTGCCGAGGGCGGGGAGGCGTATCGAGCTCTATGGGAAGGGCGCCTGCGCGCTAGAGCGTCATGTTCGGGTCGGCGTCCACGGCAAAGTCCGAAAACTCGCCGCGCTGGTATTTGCCGCGCGCGACCTCGGCGATCATGGCCGCATTGTCCGTGCACGCGTTGAGCGGGGGCACCGTCACGCGGATGCCCTGGCGCCCGAGCTTGCGGATCATCATCTCACGCAGGTGCGGATTGGCCGAGACGCCGCCGCCGATGCAGTACTCGCGACAGCCCGTGGCATGGAGCGCGTTCTTGGCCTTTTTGTACTGCACGTCGAACACGGCCGCCTCGAACGAGGCTGCAAGGTCGGGCAGATGGATCGTGCGCCCGGCCGCGGTCTCGCGCTCGATGTAGAGCGTGACCGCCGTCTTGAGGCCCGAAAGCGAGAACCGGTAGTCTCCCCTGCGGTTGAGCGCGCGAGGAAAGTCGATCGCCTGCGGGTCGCCCGTCTCGGCGAGCTTGGAGATGATGGGGCCGCCGGGATAGCCGAGCCCCAGTGCCTTGGCAACCTTATCGAAGGCCTCGCCCACCGCATCGTCGAGGGTCTCGCCGAGCACCTCGTAGTCGCCCCAGGCCTTAACGTGCACGAGCATGGTGTGCCCGCCCGAGACGAGCGTGAAGATGAACGGCGGCTCAAGGTCGGGCTGAGCCAGCAGGTTGGCGTAGAGATGCCCCTCGAGATGGTTGACGCAGATGAGCGGCTTGCCGGCGGCAAAGGCAAAACCCTTGGCAAAGGCCACGCCCACCACGAGCGCGCCCACAAGGCCCGGTCCCTGCGTCACAGCCACGGCGGCAAGCTCGGCAGGGGTTACGGCACCGCCCGCGAGCCCGAGCGCGGCCGCGGCATCCTCGAGCGCGGCCTCGACCACGCTCACGATGACCTCGACGTGTTTGCGCGAGGCGATCTCGGGCACCACGCCGCCAAAGCGCGCGTGGAAGTCGATCTGCGTGGAGACCTGGTTTGCGAGCAGATTGCCCTCGGCGTCGATAATGGCCACCGCTGTCTCGTCGCACGAACTCTCGATGGCGAGCACCATCTGACGGCGCTCGATCTCGGCGGCCTCGGCGGCACTGCGCACAGGGGTGGGCGCCGGCCACGCGCGCAGTGCTGCGGCCGTGGGCTCCGGGGAGGCAGCGTCCACGGGGAGCACCAGCGGCAGCTCGGCGCTCATGACCTGCGCATGTGCGCCCGGGCCGTAGTAGTTCTTGCGGAGTCCGGCAGGCTTAAAACCGAGCGCCCCATAGAGCGCAATCGCCGGCTCGTTCTTTGCCTCGACCTCGAGCGATGCCGTGGTGCAGCCGAGCATCTGCGCGTCGTAGCTCACGTGCGCGAGCAGCTTGCGCGCGATACCCTGGCGACGGTGCTCGGGCGAGACCGCAACGTCCAGGATCTGCACGTCGCCGTCGATCACCATACCGCCCGCAAGGCCGATGAGCTCGCCGTTGTCGTGCGCAACCCACCACGAGCGCGCAGCGGGAAGCCCCTCGGCAAGCTCGTCCAAAAAGAGCTGGGCCGACCACGGCTCATGGCTCGCCCCCGAAAAGCAGGAGGAATCGAGCGCGGCAGCGGACTCGGCATCGGCCGCGGCCATCGGACGGTACTGCAGATGGCGCCCCGCGAGCTCCTCGGCAACACCCGTCTTGGCGCTCGCCTCAGACTCCTTGAGGCCCAAGCGCTTGCGCTCGTTCTCCTCGGCATCTGACAAGCGCGTGTAGACCGGCAGCACGCCCGCCGGGTCGCCCGAACCCTGCGGCTCCGACCTCAGCAGGCCCTCGCCCGTCGGCCACCAGAGCTCACGCGCAAGGCAGCGCTCCGTCTCGTCGGCCGCAAGGAGCTTGCCGTAGCGCACGAGCCCATCGCCCGTCAGGCGAATCTGCGCCCAATCGCCGCGGCCGCGCCACTCCTCGAGCGCCGCAGCCGCCTTGACCACGCTCTCGCGCTCGAACAGGCGCGCGATGCCCGCATCGTCTATGCGGTAGAGCGCCGGGTACACCTCGCCGCGCATGGCATCGGCGAGCACGCCCACCAAGCCGCGCTCGCCCGCCTTCCACGCCGTCCACGCGCAGGCGTCGAGCGTCGAGGCGCCATAGAGCGGCACGTTCGCGCCCAGCGCCAGGCCCTTGGCCGTGGAGATGCCGATGCGCACGCCCGTGAACGAGCCGGGGCCGCGCCCCGCCACGAACCGGTCCACGTCACCCATGGAGAGCCCTGCCTCCTTGAGCGCCCCATCCAGCGTATTGACGAGCTCCTCGTTCGCATGGCGGCGGCACATATGGTCGCGCGCCACGATCGCGCGCTCGCCCGTTGCCCCGTCGGTCCACGCCACGGCGCAGACGAGCATATCGGTTGCGGTGTCGATGGCCACCGTCACATCGCGTTTGTCAGTTGCAGTCATTCTCAACAGCCTTGTCAATCGAATCGGCCAGCTCGCGCGCACGGTCGCCAAAAGGCGCGAGCGTCACGCGGCGCAGGTCCTCGTTATCGGGGTCGCGCTCGAGCGTCACCGAAAGATACTCGTCAGTGAGCTCGTCTTGGAACTGCTCGCCCCACTCCAGCACGCACGCGCCCTCGTAGCCGAGCACGTCGTAGATGCCCGTATCCTCGAGCTCATAGGCATGCTCGAGTCGGTAAAGATCAAAGTGAAAAAGCTCCAGGCGCCCGCCGTCGTGCACGGCCATGAGGGCGAACGTCGGACTCGTCACCGGATGCTCGTCGCCCAGGCCGCGCGCGATTCCCTTGGTTAGATGCGTCTTGCCCACGCCGAGACCGCCGGTGAGCACGAGCACATCGCCCTCGTCGAGCGCACCTGCGATAAGCTCGCCCAGATGCACGGTATCGTCCGTGCAGGCACTCAGGTATGTTTTTGGACCTTCGTAGCGAAGCGTCATCGATCTTCCTCCGGGTTATCTACAGGATGCCGGCGCAGATAGTCACCGAGTAGCGCAAAGTCCTGCTCGAGCAGCTTTTGCCATTCGGGGTTCCTGAGCGCCGCCGCCGGGTGAAACGTCGGCAGCACCGCAAAGTGCCCCATCCGATGGAATCTTCCGCGCAGCTTGGTGATGCCCACCTCGGTCTTGAGCACAAAGTGCGTTGCCGGGTTGCCGAGCGTCACGATCACATCGGGCCAGATACTCCTGATCTGCTCGCGCAAAAAGGGCGAGCAGGCAAGGATCTCGTCGGCCTTGGGGTTGCGATTCTGGGGCGGTCTGCATTTGAGCACATTCGCGATGTAGACCTCCTCGCGTGTGAGCCCGGCGATCGAGAGGATGCCGTTCAGGTCCTCCCCCGCCGCGCCCACAAACGGCTCGCCCTGCAGATCTTCGTTGCGCCCCGGCGCCTCGCCGATGAACATCACACGGGCACGCGGGTTGCCGACGCCGAACACGATCTTGGTGCGCGTTTGACAGAGCTCGCAGAGTCGGCAATCGCCCAGCACGGCCTCGATCTCGTCAAGCGTCACCTCGCGCGGCTTTTGCCGCGTGTGACCGGGAATGCGCATCACGCCCATGCGCGCCCCTTAGACGTAGACTTTCTCGAGGCGCATACCGAAGTCGCAGGCAACCTCGTAGTTGATGGTCCCGCGCAGGCGCGCCATCTCGTCCATGGTGATCGTCTCGTCGCCGTCGCGGCCGATGATGGTCATGAGGTCGCCGCACTCCGCCTCAGGCACCTCGTGCGCCGGGTTGGACTGGATAGCGACCATGCACTGGTCCATGCAGATGTTGCCCACCTGGTGCAGGCGCTCGCCGTTATAGAGCACGTCCATGCGGTTCGAGAGCACGCGCGCCAGGCCGTCCGCATAGCCGAGCGGCAGGGTGCAGATCTGCACGCGCGTGCGCGGAACACGGTAGGTAAAGCCGTAGCCCACGCCCTCGCCCATCACCGGGTGCGCCACGCGCGTCACACGTGCGCGCACGCTCATAACGGGTTCGAGCGGCATGATGTTGCGGCTCGCCACGCACGGCTGCAGACCGTAGAGGCCAATGCCCGCGCGGATCATGTCGTGGTGCGTACCCGGATCGAGGATAGAGGCCGGTGTGTTGTCGCAATGCACGATACCGCACTCGTAGCCGGCATCCTTCATGGCGGCAACAGCCTCGTCAAAGCGGCGGCACTGCAGCTTGTAATCCCAGCTCCCGGGCTCATCGGCCGTGGCAAAGTGCGTGAACACGCCGTCGCACTCGATACCGCGGTGAAAGTCGATGCTCCGGCGGAACTCGAGCACCTCGGAATAGTGCACGCCGATGCGGTTCATACCCGTCTCGATCGCCAGGTGATACTTACCGACCTTGCCCTGACGCACCGCGTACTCGCCGAACGCGAGCGCAAAGTCGGAGTCGTAGATCGAGGGCATGATGTCATGCTCCACGAGCAGCGGAATCGCCTCCATGGGCGGTTCGCTCAAGAGCAGGATCGGTGTGTTGATTCCAGCGTCGCGCAGCTCCACCGCCTCGGCAACGGTGGCCACGGCGAACATGTCGGCACCCGTGGCCTTCATGATCTTGGCGCACTCGATCGCGCCGTGCCCGTAGGCATCGGCCTTGACCACGCAGCAGAGGCGCTGCCTGGGACCCAAAAGTTGCTTGAACGCACGCGTGTTACGACGGAGCGCCCCGCGGTCGACCTCGACCCAGGCCCAGCGCGTGAGCGGCTGCCTCGACGACACCCTACTCACCTGCGTTATCGTCATCGAACGCGTCCAGGCCGCGGAGCGCGTCGTTTTCGGCGAGTTGCATGGCCTCGCCGATCAGGTCGATCAGGTCCGTGGCGATAACGCTCTTCTCGCCGAACTCCATGGCAGCGGCAAAGCCGGCATAGGAGTGGACGGCAACGGCGTAGGCGCACAGGAGCTCCCAGTTCGCGTCCTCGTTGCCCATGGTGGCGATGGTGCCGCCGAGAATACCGGCGAGCACGTCGCCCGATCCGGCGGTCGCGAGCGACGAGGGGCCGTGCATGGGCAGGAGCACTTTCTCAACACCGCCGATAGCCGTGGTGGGCCCCTTGGCGATCACGACGAGATTGCTCGAACCAGCGGCCCAGAGGATCTTCTGCGCGGCCGCGATAGCGGTGCCGAGGTCGCTTACCTCATCTCCGCCAACCAGGCGCGAGAGTTCGCGATAGTGCGGGGTGAGGATGAGCGGAGCCTCGCGGCGATACATCTCGGGCGTCTTGTGAATGCCGCCGATGGCAATCTTAGAGAGGCAGTTGAGCGCGTCGGCATCGAGGATGAGCGGCACGTCGAGCTCGAGCAGCCCGTTCACCACCTGCATACAGCCAGAGGCCGTGGTCATGCCCGGGCCGCACACAACGCAGCTGTACTTCTGCGCGATGTCGCACACAGCCATGCGAGCCGCCGCACCAAAGGCGCCGCGCGAGTCGCACGGAATCGAGAACACGGGGATCGAGGGCAGCGCCATGCGAATGAGATTGGCGCAGGCGTCGGGAGCGGCAACAGCCACATAGCCGGCGCCCGCGCGCGCGGCGCTCTTTGCGGCCATGATCGCGGCGCCCGGATATTGGCCCGAACCGGCAACGACGAGCACCGAGCCGCGCGAGTACTTGTCGATATTCGCGGGGAGCGATCCAAAGCAGTCGGCCAGGTCCTCGGGCTCGACGATCTCGGCCTCATGGTCAACATCTCCGATGACCTCGTCGAGGTGCTCATAGAGCTCACCGCAGATGATCTCGCCCGTGTACTCGGGCGCGTCGGCGCTGTAGAGACCGATCTTGGGAGCGATCATGGTCACCGTCACGTCGGCGCGCACGCAATCGTCCTCGACGATACCCGTCTGCACATTGAGGCCCGAGGGAATGTCAACAGAGATCACGCGGCTTGCACAGGCATTGATGGAGGGAATCCAGATCGAGAACGGCGCACGCAACTCACCATGGAACCCGGTGCCGAGAATGGCATCGACCACGATATCGGCCTTCTCGATCAGCTCCTCAAGCTCATCGCGCGCGGGACCGACATGGATCTCTACCTCACGGCCGGCCGTGCGGCGCGCGACGTGGCGAGCCAGCGGAGATTGCAGCTCATCGGGCTCGACCGGCGTCACGACATCGACCGAGATCCCCTTGTGCGAAAGAATATCGGCGGCTACCCAGCCGTCACCGCCGTTGTTGCCAAAGCCGCAGACGATCAGCACGCGGTCGGGATCGTCGCGCTCCACGATCGATGACACGAACTCGCCGGCGAGCTCCATGAGCTCGGCCTTTGAGGTTCCCTCGCGATCGATGATGTCCTCGAGTTTTACGACCTCTTCGGCATTGAGAACTGCTCTCATCGTTTCTCCCTATGCTTCGTCGGCTGCATCGGCAACCTCAATAGATTCGATATCCTGCACGCGCTCAAGCTCATCGAGCACCGAACGCACCTCTTTGAACGATTGGGCGATCTTCGCCTTCTCCGACAGCTTATCCTCTTTAGGCTTGGGGCGAGCGTCCTCGGTGATCGCCATGGCATTTGCAACAGCCAGATCCTGCGTGAGCGACAGCGAAAGCGCCACCTCGATGATCCCCTGTTCGCGGGCAACATCGGCCGCTTTGCCCGAAAGCACCGCGACGGGCCTGTTGCGGTCGTCGCGCGAGACGGAAATATCCCCGTCGCTTATATCGCTGCTCGGATCGAGGCCCAACGCCTTGGCAACGGCACCACGCGCTGCATAGCGGCAGGCATAATGCGCGATCGTTCGAGTTGACGACTCGCAAAACGCTCGTTCCTCATCGGTGAACACACGCTCCAAAAGCGATGGGTTCTCCGAAATCATTTGTTCCATATGAGTGATCTCTTGCAGATCAACGCCCACACCGGCTTCGGCCATGTTCACCTCCAATAAAGATAGACGGTGAACATTGTAAGCCCTAACGACCTCGCTCAGCGTATCTCCGAAACATCGCACGCTCGGATCCGAGGCGGGACTACGCGCCCGCGCGCCCCGCAAAACAAAAAAGGGGGCCGCGGGAATCCCCGCGGCCCCCGGCCGGACAAGGTCCGGTGCC
>CAVCLY010000078.1:0-7741 GCA_963603165.1 Faecalibacterium prausnitzii | reverse complement strand
TACCGAATGAAGTTGGTCTGCTCGCCGCGTTCGGCTGCGGGCGCCTCGATGCCGGCGGTGCGGCCCGCCTCGATGCAGCGGAGGAGCCAAGCCATGTTGTGGCCGATGTTTCGCATGGTGCACAGGCCCTCGGCGTCGTGCTCGACCTCGCCGGGAACGCGGCCGTGCGCCTGGTTCCAGTAGGTGGACGAGACGATGGGCATCTGATTGATGGTGAAGTACTTGTTGAGCACGTCGAAGGTGGCTGTGGTACCACCGCGCCGCGCCACGGCCACGGCCGCACCGGGCTTGTGCGCAAAGGCGTCGCCGCCTGCATAGAAGGCGCGGTCGAGGGCATCGAGGATGCGGCCCGCGGGGTGTGCGTAGTAGACAGGAGAGCCGAAGACGAAGGCGTCCGCCTCTTCGGCATGTGCGATGAGCTCGTTCACGCAGTCGTCATCGAAGACGCAGCGGCCGCCGAGCTCGGCGCAGCGCCCGCAGCCGATGCAGTCGCGGATGGGCTTGCCGCCGAGCTGGAACACCTCGGTCTCGATGTCGTAGGTGGCGAGCGTGTCGGCGATCTCCTGGAGCGCGCGTCCGGTGTTGCCGTGCGCCTTGGGGCTGCCGTTGACCATGAGAACCTTCATGGGTGTTCCCTTCTGCGAGTGTATGGGCGCGCGGCAAGGCGCGCATGCGGTGACTTCGGCGCCATTCTACCCCGCTGCGGCAGCAAATCGATGCGGGGCCGTCTCTTGCGGCCCCGCAACGTGTCGTTGAGTTGTCCATCGCTTTATGCGGCCGCCGACCGACAACCCGCGATGCTAGTCGAGTGCGGTACCCTCCACGCGCTCGGCCATCTTCACGCGCTGGCCGAGTTCGGCGATGATCGTCGCGGGCTGCGTGTCGATCACGTCGTAATGGGCGGTCGCGATGCGTACGGTCGGCATATAGGATTGCTTGCCGAAGAGCACAGGGGAGCCGAGCGAGTGCGTGAGCTCGTGCTCCACGGTGGCGATCTCGTTGCAGTTCACGTTCTCAAAGAGGGCTACGAATGTCACGCCGTGCGCGCGGAAGACGCGCGCCTTGGCGCGCGAGATCTCGACCATGCAACCTGCCGTCTCGGCGAGCACGCGATCGCCGGCGTCGAACCCAAAGCGCTCGTTCACCTTGTCGAGGTCTTCGACCTTGAGCGCGATGAGGCCGGTCTCGTAGGCGTAGTGGCGCGCCTGGCCGAGGGCCGTGGCGAGCGCGCGGACGTTGCCGAGCCCCGTTACGGGGTCGGTGGTTTCGGCCATGCTCCGGTTGATGATGGAGCCGGTGTAGATGTTGGGCTCGCTGTCGGAGCCGTCGAGCCTAAAGCCCGTGACCTCGCAGAGAACATAGGTGCCGGTGCTGTCGCGCACGCGGTACTGCATGGTGTGGAAGTGCCAGCTGCCGTCCTTGATGTGGCCGATCTCTTCTGCAACGTTCTCGCGGTCGTCGGGGTGCACGAGATCGAGCCAGAGGCTGAGGGGGCTGTGGGGGTGTGCGGAGGGCAGATCGAAATCGCGAACAGCGTTGAGCGACCACTGTGACTCGCAGGTATCGAGGTTGATCACAAAGAGATAGCGGCTCTCGTCGGTCATGGCGAGCGCCTGGAACACGCGCTCGTCTACCGGTGTGGTCGCGATCTTGGGGGAGCTTGCGTCCGAGAGCCTCGGCTGCTGGATGTGGTGTTGCAGCTTGTGGCCGTACATCTTGCGGTCGGCGTCGAGGCGCATCTGCCGTCGCGTGTCGCCGGCGGAGGGGTCGGCATGCGAGCAGCCGAAGCTGAAGCTGTAGATCATGCGCGAGCCCGCGCCCGAGGACTGCTCGATCAGCTTTTCGCGGCAGGCGGTGAGCCTCTGCTCGAGTTCGGCTTCGGTTGCCGTGTGCGAGAGGACGATGAACTCGTCGCCGCCCACGCGAAAGACCGACTCGCGCTCGCCGAGGATCGCCGTGAGTGCGGCGCATACGGTCGTGATATAGCGGTTGCCCTCGTCGTGACCGAAGTTGTCGTTACAGTGCTTGAGCGAGTCGATGTCGATATAGGCGCAGGTCACGGGCGTGCGCTCGAGCCAAGCGCGCTCGATGGCGCGCTCATAGGCCCCGCGGTTGCCGATGCCGGTAAGCGGGTCGCAGAAGGCGTGCTCGATCAGCTCGCTGTTCTTGCGCTCGAGCTTTGCCGCGGTCTCGGCGAGCTCGGCACCGATCGCGCGCAGCTCATGGGGAAGACCGTCGAGATTGGCGACCTGTTTCTCGGGGCGCTCGGTCATGCTTTTGAGGTAGCTGATGATCTGCGCCTCACCCGAGGCGAATCTGTCGTTCATGTTGTGCTCGCCTCCTGGGTGGGTGCCGCTGCGGAATATCATATGCGGTCCGCTTGCTTACGTTTTAGAGAAGTTTACCGACGGATACATCTAAGCGCTGGGCGGTCGGCGTTCCTGTTGCGATTCCCCGGCCGGGGGAGGGGCGATTCCGTTGAGTTCGAGCGGGGCGCCCTTGTCGAGTAAGCGCTCAAAGTCCTCCTCCGGCATGGGGCGATAGTAATGGAACCCCTGAACGTAGCGGCAGCCGAGTTCGCGCAGAAACGCGGCCTGAGCCTCGGTTTCCACGCCCTCGACCACCACGGGCAGCCCGAGCTTCCAGGCCATGTTGATGACCGAGGTAACGATGTTCTCGCCCTTGCCGGGGCTGTTGGGCTCGAGCGACATAAAGCGGCCGTCGAGTTTGATGGCGTCGGCGTCGATGCGCTGCAGCATGCTGAGCGACGAGGAGCCGCTGCCGAAGTCGTCGATATAGACGGAAAAGCCCAGTGCATGGAGCTTGTTCGTGAACCCGATCACGGCCTCGGGATTCTCGGCGTAGGCGCTTTCGGTGACTTCGACCTTGATGTAGCGCGTGGGCACGCCGTAGTGCATGGCGAGTCGGTCGAGATGCTCGGCGACATCGAGCGAGATAAGATCGGTCTTGCTCACGTTGATCGAGATGGGGACGCAGGGCTTGCCGTGTGCGAGGCGTTTGTGGAGCCAATCGAACGCGAGATTCCATATGTGGCGGTCGAGCGTGACCACGAAGCCGTTGTGCTCGAGGAGCGGAACGAAGACGCCCGGCGAGATGTAGCTGCCGTTGTCCTGGCGCCAACGTGCGAGCACCTCGCCGCCGGCGATGCGGCCTTCGGCGATGTTGTACTGCGGCTGCACATGGAAGATGACCTCGCCGCGATTGAGCGCGCGCTGGAAGGCCGAAAGCAGGCGGTGCTCGTCTTCGTGTTTGGCGTAGTTCTCGGGTTGGAAGTACTTGATGCGCTGCTTAAAGTCGTTGTGCGTGAGCTCGAGGGCCGACTTTGCGCGGTCGTAGAGCGAGATGTCGATGCGCTGGCCGGGCTTGACGGGGCAGACGCCAAAGGCCGGCAGAAAGCCGACCGAGTCGTCGCGCGAGGCGACGATGCCCCGGATGCGCAGGTAGAGTGACTCGACTGCCTTGTGCTCGTCTGAGATATAGACGGCAAAGTCGTCTTGTCCCCAGTAGCCGGCAAAGCCCTTGCCGCGGGCCTCGACCGCCTGCAGGCAGCGGCCGACCTCGGCGATGAGCGCGTCGCCGGCCTGATGCCCGTACCATTCGTTGAAGATGCGCATGCGACCGAGATCGATGGCCACGATCACGCGCGCCTCGTCGTCGTGGACGGGGCGGTGCAGGTTGGCCGCGTGCAAAAAGTCGTTTCCGCGCATGAGTCCGGTCAGACGGTCTCGACGCGCCGTGTGCAGGGCACCGCCCGAGGAGGCGAGGCCGTCGTCGTCCGTTCTGCTCTGCAGTTCCGCGTCGATGCGGCGATTGAGATTCGAGAGGAGCACGTCGGTGCTCTCGCCGATAACCGCATGGTGCGAGGCCACAGCATGGATTGAGAGATGCGCCTCGGCGCCGCCGACCTCGACCGGGGTCTTTGCGAGCGTGCGGATGTTCTCGGCCACGCGCGCGGGATCGAGTCCGGGCTGGCTGTCGAAGACGAGCACGAACTCAAGGCCGTATGAGCGGAAAAGCCGCACCGGGCGCTCTATCCCCGAGAAGATGCGGCCGACGACCGTGGAGATTGCGCGGTTGCCCGCTTCAAAACCGTGGAGCGTGTTGATGCGGTCGACGCCGGCGATCTTAAAGGCCACAACATCGGTAGGGTGGCCCGATTTACGTCGTTCGCCCAGGTGCGCGATGAGCGCGCGCACGTCGTCGAGCCCGGTCGCGGGATCGGTACCCTCGGCGATGCTCGAGTTGGTGATGGAGCCCACAAAGAGCGTATGCGCTTCGGCGTCGCCATCGAGGCGCACGCCCGTGCAGGTGACCATGACGTATTCGCCGTCTGCGTTCTTGGCGCGGTACCGCAGGTTGTGATGATGCTTTTTGCCCGAGAAGACGGCATCGATATCCGCTGTCCAGGCATCGAGGTCATCGGGGTGGATATGTTTGGACCAGACCTCACCCATCCGGTGGATCCGCTCGGCGGGAAGGCCGAAATCGTGGACGGCGTTGCTCGACCAGAGCGAGTCGTCGACGTCCACGTCGCAGATAAAGAGATAGCGGCCCACGCTCGTGAGCGACATGGCGCGGAAGACGCGCGTGGGGTCGCCGGGGAGCTGTCTGCTATCGTCGGCCGAGGGGAACATACCGGCCTCGGCGCGGTGCACGCGGGCGCGCTTGCTGTGCGCGAGTTTGTATGCGTACATGCGGCGGTCGGCCTCGGCCTCGGTCTCGTGGCGGCTGCCGCCGTCTGCCGGGTCGGCATGTGCGCAGCCGTAGCTGAAGCTGTAGGAACTCTTGCCGGTGCCCATGGTGAGGGGCGCAAGGGTTTTTCGGCAGGTCTCGAGCCGGTGGGAGAGCTCTTCTGCCGAGGCGCTCTCCGAGACCACCATGAACTCGTCGCCGCCCACGCGGTAAAGGCGCTCGTCGGGCTTGCGGTGCAAGTCGATGCATTTGGCGACCTCGAGGATATAGCGGTTGCCCTCGGCGTGTCCATAGTGGTCGTTGCAGTGCTTGAGGCCGTCGAGGTCCACGTAGGCGAGAGTGTGCTTGCGGCCTTCGTCCCAGATCCGATCGGTGTCGCGGCTGTAGGCCAAGCGGTTGCCGAGGCCGGTAAGGGGGTCTGAGCAGGCCTCGTTCTCGAGCTTGATGCGCTGGTCGCGCAGCTTTTGCACCACGTCGTCCATGTAGCCGAGATAGTCGTTTTTGCGGGGGATCTCGAACGAGAAATCCTGGCGCTCCACGCCGTGCGCGACCTGCCAGGGTACGGCGAGGTTGGCGCGGATGTCGTCGAAGCTCTCGGTGAGCGGGTTTTCGCCGCCCTCGCTGACGGGGCGTTCGAAGATGCCCCGGCCGAGCTTTGCGGCCTGCTCGCGCTCATCGCTCACAAGCTTGCCGAGCACGAGGGCGTTCTCGGCTGCGGTGCGTACGTGGCCCGCACAACGGCCTGCGTCGAGCTCGGGGAGCTCTGACCCCCGTGCGAGCGCGACCAGGTACTCGTTCACGCGCTCGAGTCCGTCCTCAGCAGGCAGGGCGGTGCCCGTCGTTTTGCTCAACTGAGACCCCCATCTAAGTCGTCGAGCCAGTTAACGACTCATTATAGCCAGACCGCGGAGTTTGGGCTCTCCCGGGTTAAACCCCCTGTTCAGGTCTTGTTGGCGCCTGCGTTTGCCGTCGCCCATGCTTGCACGGCCCCACTGCGCGCCCCGTGCGCGGCTACAATGGCGTGGACGTTGCCCCAAATCCTCCGAAAGGCGAGCTGCCCATGAAACTCCAACAGCTCAAATATGCCGTCAAGGTCGCCGAGTGCGGCTCGATCACCGAGGCCTCGCGCAGGCTCTATGTGTCGCAGCCCTCCATCACCGGCTCTATCCGCGATCTTGAGCGCGAGATGGGCGTGCATATCTTCGACCGCACGAACAAGGGCGTGGTGGTGACCGAGGAGGGCGAGACCTTTTTGGGCTATGCGCGGCAGGTGCTCGAGCAGGCCGATCTGCTCGAGGGCCGCTACAAGGGCGACTTTGAGCAGGCGCCGCATTTTTCGGTCTCGTGCCAGCACTACTCCTTTGCCGTGAACGCGTTCGTCGACGTGATCCGCGAGTTCGATGCCGGGCGCTACGACTTCACCCTGCGCGAGGAGCAGACGCACGAGATTATCGAGGACGTGGCGCATCTCAAGAGCGAACTCGGGATCCTCTATCTCTCGGCGCGCAACCGCGAGGTGCTCGAGAAGATGATCGCCGCGAACGACCTGGTGTTCTCGGGGCTCTTTTGCGCCAAGCCCCATGTGTTCGTGAGCTCGGAGCACCCGCTTGCGGGGCATGCGCGCGTGAGCCTCGACGACCTGGCCGACTACCCGTTTCTTTCCTATGAGCAGGGGAGCTACAACTCGTTCTACTACTCCGAGGAACTCACGAGCACGCTCGACCGCGCCAAGAACATCCGCGTACGCGACCGCGCCACCCTCTTTAACCTGCTGATCGGGCTCAACGGCTACACGGTCTGCTCGGGCGTGATCTCGGCTGAGCTGAACGGGCCCTCGATCGTCTCGGTGCCGCTCGATATCGACGAGTACATGGAGATCGGCGTCATCACACGCAAGGGAACCGCGCTCAGTCGCTACGGCGAGGCTTACGTGGAGGCGCTGCGGCGGCATATCTAGGCGAGCGGGAGAGTGGATGAGCGCGGCGGGATGCGGCTCCGGGTGTGGCGCGGCGTTCCGTTTGTTGTTCTGCCTGCGGGGGCAGCTCGTTAATTTGCATTTGGCTGCCTGCAGCGCTGCTGGGCTTTGAATGACTGCAATAGAAATTGCCTATCGCAATCGCAATAATCTCGGTATTTTGCAATCGCCAACAGCGGCTCCATACTGTCGGTGCACGCAACCGAGCGCAGGTATCTGCGCACAGCCGAGAGGATCGACCATGCCGTATTCCTGGGGATCTCCCTTCCGTTTTGATATCGTCGGCAGCTTTTTGCGCCCCGATGTCCTGCACCGGGCCCGCCACGACTTCAACGACGGCGTCATCGGCGCCGACGAGCTCAGGGCCGTCGAGGACGAGGCCATCCGTGACCTCGTTGCCAAGCAGAAGGCCGCCGGGCTCCACGTCATCACCGACGGCGAGTTCCGCCGCAGCTACTGGCATCTCGACTTTATGTGGGGCCTGAATGGCATCGAGCGCGCAACCGCACGTCAGGGCTACATGTTCCACGACGAGGAGACCACGGCCGATACCGCCGTCGTCAAGGGCAAGATCTCCGGCGAAAACCACCCCTTCGTCGAGCACTTCAAGTTCGTTAAGGCCCTCGAGGAGGACGGACAGGTCGCGCGCCAGACCATGCCCGCGCCCATCCAGACCTACTCCGAGGTCATCCTCGACCGCTGCGATGGCCAGGTCGAGAGCCTGCGCTCCGTCTACGCTGATGACGAGACCCTTATCCAGGACCTCGCAGCCGCCTACCGCACCGTGCTCGCCGAGCTTTACGCCGCCGGCTGCCGCAACGTCCAGTTCGACGACTGCACCTGGGGCATCTACTGCGACACCGACTTCGTCGCCAAGACCGGCATGAAGCCCGTCGACATCCAGAAGGTCTCCGAGCTCGGCGTGCGCCTCAACAACCTCGCCATCGAGGGCGCGCCCGAGGACCTCGTCATCAACACGCACGTCTGCCGCGGCAACTACCACTCCACCTACGCCTTCGAGGGCGGCTACGACCCCATCGCGCCCTACCTCTT
>CAVCLY010000077.1:0-7872 GCA_963603165.1 Faecalibacterium prausnitzii | reverse complement strand
TCCTCACGCGCATCGGCGTGGTCTTCGACCGCCTGGAGCAGCTGAGCTTCGAGTAAGCGCGCAACTTCGAAATCCGAGCGCGGGGTGGTCTTGCGGCCGTCCCGCGCTTTTTCTTATAGGTATCGTGTGCAAGCTGCCCCGCGCCCTTCTGCATGGGGATAATGGCACCGATCAATCAGAGGGGAACAGCATGATCGATATCGACTACGCTCCGCAGGGCGTCTGCGCACGCAACATCCATCTCGAGCTTTCCGATGACGGCAAAACCGTTCTCGGCTGTGAGTTCACCGGCGGCTGCAACGGCAACCTCAAGGCGATCTCCAAGCTGGTCGAGGGCATGCCGAGCGATCGCGTGGTCGAGGTCCTCGCCGGCAATACCTGCGGCATGAAGGGCACTTCGTGCGCCGATCAGCTTTCGCGCGCGATCGCCGATGCCCTGGAGAACGCCTAGGTATGAAGCGCCCGCTCGAACATAGGGGTATCACGCGCCGCGGCTTCATGCTCGGTAGCGCTCTTTCCGCCGCCGTGGCCAGCGCTTCGGCCGCGCTCTCGGGTTGCAGCTCAAAGTCGAGCGATTCGTCCGAGACGGGCGAGCCCCAGGTGGTGAACGACAGCTCCAAGGTCACGTCGGTCACCGACGACTACCAAGCTGTGACCAGCAGTCTCGAGGCCACCTCGACCTGGACGATCGACATCGGAACGGTTCTTCATCACAGCGAGGGTTCGTGGGCCGCAGCCATGCTGACCCCGGAATCCGCGAGCCAGATCAACACCGTCGGTGCGCTGGGCCTCACGGAGGGTAATCTCGTCACCCTGGTCGAGAGCCCGGTTTCGGGGGAGAGCTACTCCTTTTTCGACACACGTATCGGCACGGGTGCGCTCGCATGGCTCGAGATCGACTACGCCACGTGCAAATGGCGCCTCTATGCTCAGGCGTTTTCCGATGGTGCGCTCTCGGGCGATCCTGTCAGGCTCGATTCGGGCACCAAGGATTATGATCCGCCCCTCTTCGATGTCACCGCCTCATCGGTTATCTGGTACAAGATGCCGAGCTCATCGGGTTCACACGCATCGGAAGAGTCTATTTGCTACCGTCGCTCTCCCCGCGAGTCGACAGCCTCCGAACTCTGGAAATCGAGCGGGCAGTTTGCCTGCCAGCCCAACGTAAGCGATGGGATTCTCACTATCACTCCGCGCGTGCGCGCGAGCGAGGGTGTCTACTACGGTATGACGGCAATTGACCTTTCGAGCAACAACAAAAAAGTCGCGCAACTCGTGCTGCCGAGCACCGTCAAGCCTTTTTGCGCGACCTACATCGACAGCAAGTTCGCCTTTTCGGTCGAGGCCACCTACGACGGCAAGGGGAGCCTCGGCAAAATCGGCTCCTACATCGGCGCCGAGGGTGGGCCTTATATCTATTTTGCGCGCGAGCCGTTTGCCGGCATCTGTGGTAAAAACGGGCGCTACATCGTTAAAACCAAATCGTCGAACATTCTTATCAACACCAAGAAGAAGACGTATGAGGCCGTGCTTTCACCCGATCGCGCAACCGGCTACGGCGATTTCACGGCAACCGAGGGCGAGAGCAAGACGTTTCTCACCTATTCGACGGTGCGCGACTCAAAGGGCATCCCTGAGAGCGTGACCGCCCGCCTTTTCACGCTTTAGCAGCCGGGTTTCCGCTCGTCCGTCCCACACGAGTAAACTTTTGTCGCGCTGGGCATAATGCCCCAGAGTGCGCGCCAGCGCGGCTTCAGCTCCGCCGCCCGTCTCCGTGACGGCCGAGCGGCGCCATCGTGCGCTAAAATGAACAGGATACTCAGATATGTGAGACAAGGAGGCCTTTGTATGGCTTCGGACGCAAAGAAGATTCTGCTGGTTGAGGATGAGAAGGCCATCCGCGATGCGGTTGCCGCCTATCTCGACCACGAGGGCTACTGGGTTGTCGGCGTCGGTGACGGCCAGTCCGCCGTCGAGGAATTCGAGAAGCACCAGTTCGACCTCATCATCCTCGATCTTATGCTCCCCAAGCTCTCGGGCGAGCGCGTCTGCCGCGCCATCCGCGACACCTCCGATGTGCCTATCATCATGCTCACCGCTAAGGGAGAGGTCGAGGACCGCATCATCGGCCTCGAGCTCGGCGCCGACGACTACCTGATCAAGCCGTTCTCGCCGCGCGAGCTCGTCGCGCGCGTCCGCGCCCTGTTCCGTCGCGCTCATGCCGCCGATGAGCCGGCGGTCGAGGTGCTCGACTTCGGCGACCTCGTCATCGACATTTCGGGTCACAAGATCCTGGTCGAGGGCAGCGAGGTCGACCTCACGGCCTCTGAGTTCAAGCTGCTCACGACCCTTGCGCGTCATCCTGGCCGCGTCTACAACCGTATGGAGCTCGTTGAGAAGGTGCTCGGCTACGACTTCGAGGGCTACGAGCGCACTATCGACAGCCACGTCAAGAACCTGCGCGCCAAGCTGGGCGACGATCCCAAAAAGCCCAAGTGGCTCTATACCGTGCACGGCGTCGGCTATCGTTTCGAGGCTCCCCAGGCCGCAGATAAGTAGCAAAGATGTCGGCACACGCTTCCTCCGGGCAAAAGCGCGGTAAGGATACGGAATTGAATTCGCGCGCGAGTTGGAACACCCCTCGTTCCGATTCGCGCTCGACCTTGAGCTATGCCTCGCGCATGGCTCTCTCGTTTGCACTTACGTCTCTCATGACCGTTGTCGTGCTCGTGGCGGTCGTCTCGGTCGTGTGGGGCACTGCCTTCACCGATTACACGCGTGCGAATGTCACCGAGATCGCGAACGTCACCGCCTCGCGTCTTGCCGATTCGTACGAAAAGAACGGTTCTTGGACTGCCGAGAGGCTTCGCTCGATCGCGGATGCCAGCGCGATTTCCGAAGACATCGGGATCCAGGTCGTGAACGCCAAGGGAACGATCGTCTACGACGACTCGTGGCCGATCGCCGCGCTCGCCGCCGACGAGACCGATGATGACGATTCGGCATCGACCGACGGCTCCGGCGATCAGTCCGACCAGGTCGCGGAGACCAAAAAGTCCAAGGAAAAGACCCATAGCCTCGTTTCTTCAGCACCGACCGATGCCGAGGGCGCCGTTACCGCGCAGATCGCAACCGATTCGGGCGAGACCGTCGGCCAGGTCCGCGTGTGGGTCCTTGGCTCCGACGCGCTCCTCACCAAAGCCGACAACGCCTTTCGCGAGAAGACCTTCAACGCCATGGCGCTCGCTGCGCTCGTCGCGATCGCCATTTCGGTCGTCATCGGCTATTTCGTGAGCCGCATGCTCACCAATCCGATTCGCCGTATCACGGGTACGGCCAAGCAGATTCGCGACGGCGACCTTTCGGCGCGCACCAACCTCAAGGGCGACGACGAGATCGACCAGCTCGGCGAGACCTTCGACGAGATGGCGACCACCATCGAGAAGGACCTTAAGCACGAGAAGCGCCTGACTTCCGATGTCGCCCACGAACTGCGCACCCCGCTCATGGCCATGTTGGCTACGGTCGAGGCTATGCAAGACGGCGTCTACCCCACCGACTCCGAGCATCTCGAGACTGTCGCTTCTGAAACCCGCCGCCTTGCGCGCCTGGTTCAGCAGATGCTCGATCTTTCGCGCATGGAGAACAAGACGGCTCCCATGAACATCGAGACCGTGGAGCTTGTTCCGCTCGTCCGTTCGATTGCGAACGGGCAAGAGCGCCTTTTCGTGGAGCGCGACCTTAAGCTTCGCTTTTCAGACGAGCTCAATGGCCATTCCGATCTGATCGAGATCGACCCCGACATGGTCACGCAGGCCGTGATCAACCTCATGAGTAACGCCATGCGCTACACGCCCGAGGGTGGCTGGGTCGTCGTTTCGGTCCTTGGCGACCGCAAGCATCTCATGATTTCGGTTTCCGACACCGGTATCGGCATCGCCAAAGAAGACCTCTCGCGTATTTTCGGTCGCTTCTGGCGCGCCGACGCGAGCCGCGCGCGCGAGGCGGGCGGCCTTGGTGTCGGCCTTGCCGTCACCAAGCAGATCGTCGAGCGCCACCATGGCTACATCTCCGTGGAGTCGGAACTTGGAAAGGGTACGACTTTTACGATTCATCTCCCGCGCGAGCACACGCCCGAGAACGCTTCTACTACAATGGAGCACTAGTTTTGCGCATGTAAGGTGCAGGGCATTCTCGATTCGCTCCCGCACCGCAACTTGTTAGGAGTTGACTCACGTGAGTTCCATGGAGCGCCGTCCCGATTCGCATGGCAAGGTTCGCGACATCTACGATGCGGGCGATAGCCTGCTCATGGTCGCAACCGACCGCATCTCCGCGTTCGACTACATCCTTCCCGACGAGATCCCCTTCAAGGGCGAGGTGCTCAACCGCATCTCGGCCTTCTGGTTCGATAAGTTCGCCGAGATCGTCCCCAATCATCTGATCTCGATCGAGACCGCCGATTACCCCGCAGAATTCGCCGAGTACAAGGACTACCTCGCCGGTCGCTCCATGCTCGTCAAAAAGGCCAAGACCATCCCCATCGAGTGCATCGTACGCGGCTACCTCACCGGTTCCGGCAAGAAGACCTACGACGAGGACGGCACCGTCTGCGGTATCAAGCTGCCCGAGGGTCTCACCGAGGCATCCAAGCTCCCCGAGCCGATCTTCACGCCGTCCACCAAGGCCGACCTCGGCGACCACGACGAGAACATCTCGTATGAGCGCTGCGCCGAGATCGTCGGCGAGGATATCGCTGCTCAGATCCGCGATCTCTCGCTGAAGATCTACACCGCCGCTGCCGAGTACGCTGCCGAGCAGGGCATCATCATCGCCGACACCAAGTTCGAGTTCGGCATCATCGACGGCAAGGTCACCCTCATCGACGAGTGCCTCACGCCCGACTCCAGCCGTTTTTGGCCTGCCGCATCCTACGAGGAGGGCAAGGTCCAGCCGAGCTACGACAAGCAGTACGTGCGCAACTGGCTCAAGGCAAACTGGGATATGACGGGCGACGCCCCACATCTTCCGGCCGACGTCATCGAGGAGACCACCAAGAAGTACGTCGAGGCCTACGAGATCATCACGGGCACCAAGTTCCAGAGCATGAAGGAGAATGCGTAAGTGAGCACTCGCAGCCCCATGAACCAGCGCAACCAGTCCCGTGAGGGAAAGGGTGTCGCGCGCAAGTCCGCGTCGTCTGCTAAGCCCGCCCGCGCTGCTGCGGGCTCCGTTCGCGTAGAACCCGCCTCTTCCAAGGCTCGCCGCAAGAATCTCGAGAAGGGCGAGGACCTCTCCAACCTTTCCAAAGAGGAGAAGCGCGCGCGCAAGCAGCAGATGCGTGCCCAGGAGGACCGCGTTTACTCCGCAACCAACATCCTCATGAAGAGCGATGAGGACTACCTCAAGCGTCGCCGCGTCTGGTGGGTCCTGCTCGGCGTCGGCATGGGTGTCATCCTGCTTCTGTGGGTGTGGCTCTTCGCCGGCGGTAAGGGTGGCGACATCACCTCGGCTACGCAGGTGGCCGTGATCGTGGTCGCGTACGTCATCATCATCGCGGCATTCGTTTACGACTTTGTTCGCATCCGCCCGCTGCGTAACCTCTACCGCACCCGCGCCGAGGGCATGTCGGAGCGTGCCCTCATCGCGCTCATCGAGAAGTCTGCGGCCGAGGACGACCGCAAGCGCGCCGAGCGCGAGGCGGCAAAGGCAGCCAAGAAGAAAAAGTAACCCGCATCGTTCGATAAAGGGTATAAGGCGCGTTGCGGCACGGTCCCGCAACGCGCCTTTCTTATGTGGAGGAGTCTCATGCTCAAAGCAACGCTTACAGCCGAAGACGCACAGCTCGCGCTCCGAAAGCTCCGGCCCCAGATCAAAAAGTACGCAGCCCTCGCCGTCCGCAAGGGCGTGAACGTTAAGCCCGGTCAAGAACTTGTCGTTCAATCTCCGGTCGAATGCGCCGAGTTTGCGCGCTTACTCGTAGCCGAGGCGTACGCTGCCGGCGCAGGACACGTGACGGTTATCTGGAGTGACGATACACTCGCGCGGATGGAATACGAGAACGTCGATACGTCTTGGTTCGAGATCACTCCGTCGTGGAAAGTCGAGCAGCTCAACTCCTTGGCCGAGGCGGGGGCGTGCTTCGTCTTTGTCGAGGGCGGCGACCCGGAAGCCCTCAAGGGCATCGACCCGGCAAAGCCAGCCGCCGCAGCTCGTGCACGCAACACGCAGTGCGCTGCATTCCGCCGCGGTCTCGATTTCAATATCAATCCATGGTGCATTTTGGGTGTTCCCGTTCAGGCCTGGGCCGCCCATGTATTTCCCGATGCTTGCCCGGAGGTTGCGGAGTATGAGCTCTGGAAAGCCATTCTCCATACCGCTCGCGCCGACGGGGACGACCCCGAGAGCGATTGGGAGCTGCACGACGCTACGTTCGATAAGAACCTTCGTCTTTTGAACTCGGCTCATTATGATCGTCTGCACTATATGAGTAAGAACGGCACCGACTTCACCGTCGGCCTCACCGATCGCCATATTTGGGCCGGCGGCAAGTCCGAAACGCCGGACGGCCATCCGTTCTTTCCGAACATCCCGACCGAGGAGGTCTTTACCTCGCCCGATCGCAATCGCGCAGATGGCATCGTCTACTCGGCTATGCCCCTCGTTCACAACGGGAGCAAGGTCGAGGATTTCTGGATCAAGTTCGAGGCTGGGCGTGTCGTGGATTACGATGCCCGCGTCGGCAAGGACACCTTGCGAAGCATTATCGACACCGATGAAGGTGCCAAGCATCTTGGCGAGATCGCGCTCATCTCAAAGAACACGCCGATTCGAGAGAGCGGCATCCTCTTTTACGACACGCTTTACGACGAAAACGCTAGCTGCCATTTGGCGCTGGGAGTCGGCTTTCCCGAGTGCTACGAGGGCGGATACGATCTGTCGCAAGATGAACTCAAGGAGCGCGGCGTGAACCAGTCGTCGACTCACGTCGACTTCATGATCGGTACCGATGACCTGAACATTACCGGCATTACCGCGGATGGCCGTGAGGTGCCGGTGTTCGTGAACGGCCAATGGGATTGGGAATAGTCGCCAAAGCCGTGATACAATGCCACACGCGGGCCGTTAGCTCAGCTGGCAGAGCAGGGGACTTTTAATCCCAAGGTCCAGGGTTCGAACCCCTGACGGCCCACCGTTG
Organism: Faecalibacterium prausnitzii; assembly: GCA_963603165.1. Lineage (GTDB taxonomy): Bacteria > Actinomycetota > Coriobacteriia > Coriobacteriales > Coriobacteriaceae > Collinsella. The sequence goes on along the minus strand of CAVCLY010000077.1, from coordinate 674 downwards.
AGAGACCAGGCGCCAACTCCGGTTGGCGCCTTTTTTGTGCCCGAACCACGGGTTCGAACCCGAAAGGGTGCGGAGCCGAGGCAAACGCGTGAGCGTTTTGCCCAGCGCAGCACGCAAGGCGCGGAGCACCGCAGCGGCTACCCGCGAAGCGGGCGAACCCCTGACGGCCCACCGTTGAGAGACCAGGCGCCGACTCCGGTTGGCGCCTTTTTTGTGCCCGAACCGTGGGTTCGAACCCGAAAGGGTGCGGAGCCGAGGCAAACGCGCGAGCGGCCTCGTCGGCGCGGCACGCAGGGCGCGGAGCGCCGGTCGGCCGCCCATGTGGCGAGCAGACCGTTCAGGGCTCAACGGCTAAAACCGAAGCGCTCGCTTTGCTTGGCCCCCTTGCTGCCGGGCCGTGGGCCGCCCATAAGGGATGCGGAGCAGAGCCGTGCGCGCAGGGCGCGGAGCGCTCGCGGCGCTGCCCGTCAAGCGGGAGAGCCGCATAGGGCCCGTCGCCGGGAAGAGAGGGGCCTGCCCCGGTCGGCGGCCATGCGCATCGGCCAGAACCGGGACCCCTTCGAATGCATATGTATAGGCATGCGAGACCGTCCCGCGTGGGCGCCCGGTTGACGCGCCCGCGCGCCATGACTATATAGATGAAAACGCGGTATATATAGGACCGGATACACGGC
>CAVCLY010000076.1:0-8036 GCA_963603165.1 Faecalibacterium prausnitzii | reverse complement strand
GCCAGCCGACGCAGGAGGAGATGGAGCAGCTGCTCGAGTGCGTCTACAACGACACTCCGGTCACCTTCTAAGCAGCGTTCGATAGCGCTCTAGCTCAACCGATCAGCCCCGCCTTCCCATCAGGGAGGGCGGGGCTTTGCTTTGCCTTAAGGGAAGCGGGGCTTTGACTTGATTTGTCCAACATGCCGAACGGAATCACGTGAATTTCGCTCAGCATGCTGAACAGCCGCCGGCAAGGCGAAACCCCAGCGCTCTACATGGGAGGGCGTGGTCCGTGAGTTTCAGAACCGGACCGGTCGGATGCCGTGGGATAGTCCAACAGGCTCCGATGCTTCTTATGTACACGAAATTCCGTCAAAACATGTACAGTCTGTACACGAAATTACATAAAAACGTGTACAAGCTGTACACGAAATAGCATAAAATCGTGTATGAACAGGCGATTAAGAAGGCAGACGCATGGGAAAAGAGCAGGTATACGCGCTAAAGCGTAAATTTACCCAGTCCATCCAGAACTGGTATTTCAACGATGCCAATCATCCGCTCCTCGTAACCGGTGCACGCCGTACGGGGAAGACTTTCGTGATCGAGCATTCGTGCGGCGACATCGCCGGTGACCAGTTTGTCAAGCTCGACTTCCAGACCGACCTGGAGTCGGTTGAGCGCATATTCGATGGCCCGACCGATAACGTAGACCGTATCGTTGCGCGTATTTCGGAGTACGCGGGCAAGACGCTTAATCCTGAGCGGGCCATTCTATTTTTTGACGAGGTCCAGCTGTGTGAAAAGGCTCTCAACTCGTTGCGTTTCTTCGCCGGCACATCCTGGCGAGTTGTCGCGAGCGGAAGCCTGCTTGGAGTCACCACCAAGCAGAGGAGGCTGCCGTTCCCCTCGGGCGTCCGACAGCTCACGCTCCATCCGCTTGACTTTGAGGAGTTCCTCTGGGCCATGGGCGAGGAAGCGATGGCGGCTGCGATCCGCGAGCATGCAAAGACATACGAGTCCTATGTGCTTCATGAGCGGGCGCTTGAGTTCTATCGACGTTATCTCGTCGTAGGCGGTATGCCGCTTCCGGTTCGCCAGTATCGTGATACCGGCGTCATTGAGAGCGCCTTGGAAGAGATTGCGGAGATTGCCGCTACCTACACAGCGGATATGACCGATCCGGACAACGGCATCAGCGGTATTTCGGCAAAGCGAATTTGGGATAGCTTGCCAAAGCAACTTCTGCGAGCCTCGACCAAAAAATTCAAATATGCCGACGTTGTCCGCGGTGGGCGCAGAGAGCGCCTGCTTGAGCCGCTTGAGTGGCTTGCGGCGGCGGGCATCGTCTCCATTAACGACCTTACCCGCTGCGCACAGGCCCCGCTTTCACCATATTCGGCAGACGAGGGCAGCTTCTTCAAGGTGTACGTGGCCGACACGGGCGTCATGTTCAACAAGTTCGGTATCGACCCGAAGTTCGTCCTTGATTCGTCGCTTCAGGGAGTGCTGTCGTCCGACTTTCGCGGCGCGCTTGCCGAGAATTACGCGATGCAGGCCCTCAAGGCTGCGGGGCTCAAGACCTACTATTGGATGCCGGAGGGCAGCGGTGCTCGCGGCGAGATCGATTTTGTCTTCCAGACCCGTGAGGCGCAGGTCATTCCCGTCGAGGTAAAGTCCGCCCGCAACGTAAGCGCCAAGAGCCTCTCGCGCTTCATGACCGAGGGTCGCGCTCCGTATGGCATTCGCTTATCGGAGAAAGATTTTGGCCGCGTGGAGCTGGAGGGTGGCTGCGAGCTCAGAAGCCTTCCCCTCTATGCGGCTCACTGCGTAGGCGAATAAAACCGCGCCGAGCTCTGGCCGCGAGCATGCCCTTTTCCACCTGTAGCCGATTCCCTCGAACTCGTACGCCACCGCGATTCTTCCTTGAACCCATCGGGTTTAGCGCTCATCAAAATACGGTTTACGCTTCAGCGCCTGAGTTTGTTGCCTTGAGGGGGTTATAGTGTGTTCGTTATAAAGGAAGGACGCACTATGACCGAGTTCCGCAAAAACCATCCCATAGTTTACGGAGCTGTCGCTGTTGCTTTGGGCATGGCCGTTACGCTTTTGGTGAATTGGCTTTTCGATCTGTGGGTCGACGACGGCCAGGCAAGCGCTATCGGCATGGCGAGCGCTCTTGTTGTAAAACTCGTGCCCGCTATCGTCGCTGTGGCATTTCCTCCTGTGCAAATGCAAGACGGGGCAGGTGCAAGAGGCTTGGTCGGACGCGATCGATGCGCCTGCTGGTAAGCAGTAGTTCCGAGCCGTGTATAGGCCAGGCAATCGTTATTTAGATTAAGGATATTTGTTATGAGTAAAGCTAAAACTGCCGAGAAGCCCGTTTGGGCGCCCAATGAGGCACCGCTGAGTCGCTGGATCGCATTCTTTATTGCCGGCATGGTTGCCATGTCGTTCGCGCAAGCCATCTTCCTGACCATCATGGAGCTTTGGAAGATGGATGGGGTCTGGACCTGGTTGCCGGGCACGCTCTGCCCGCTCTTGGGTTTTGTCCTCACCTATGTTTTGCTTGGGCTGCTCTGCAAAAAGATCTGTAAGACCACGCTGCGCGACTTGATCTTGGGTGCCGGTAACGAGTTCGATAAAGGACTTTGCATCAAGATGTGCGCTGGCACCGCTGTCGGGTTCGCCCTTCAGTTTGCGGTTTGCGCCGTGCTCTTTCCCAGCCCCGGTGCGACGACGCAGCTCAACACCATCGGCGCCGTTCCTATCATCGTCAACTTTGTGCTCTGCCTTGCTCTGCTCTGGATGCAGACCACTGCGGAAGAGGTCCTGTTTCGCTGTCCGTTCCTTCGTGCCGGCGGCGGGGACAAGCTCGTTCCGTCCGCTCGGGTTGCTCTCGGCGGTGTTGTGAGCTGCGCCATCTTTATGGCCATGCATGGCAGCAACCCCGAGGTCACGTCCCAGGGCGATGTCGTGGCCATCGTCACCATGCTCGCGGGCTATCTGGTCGCCGCCGCGGGCATGTACGTGGCCGACGTGGTGTACGGCAGCTGCCTTGCCGGTTGCGCCATCCACTGGGTGAATAACTTCATTAATTTCGCCCTGGTCTGCCAGGCGGGCTCGGCCGTCGAGAGCGGTTCGGTCTTTTGGACCGCAGGCGCCGTTAGCGGCCCGGCGGGCCTTGTCGGAACGATTTGCCTGTTCGTTCCCGTGGTTGCGATCATGGTCGTTGACGTGTGCAAACGCAGGGCGGCCGTGCGGTAAAAGGGACAATATCGCCGCAGCTGACAGCTCGTTTGGGACGGATCGCGGTCGGAGTCCGGCTGTCGGCGCGAGTGGGCACGTGTCCAAGTCCCTTGATGCTTAAAGCCTGCCGGGGCCATCCGCCGCAACCGCATGTAGGCGCATAGACGAGCGCAGCCTATAAGACCCCGAAACTTCGCGAAGCTGCGGAGTTTCGGGGTCTCTGCCTTGCGGTGTCGAGGTGGCCTATCGGAACGGGGCGAAGGACCTTGGTCGTGTTGCCCGGTGCCGGAGCAGTTGCGACTCGCGCGTCCGTTCTTAGAAGCGTTCCCAGGCGACGTAGGTCGTGTCGATGTCATCCATGGTGTGAGGAGCGGGCTGCTCGGTGATGGTGCCAAGAAGCAGGACTGCCTCGAGTTCGAGGCCCTCGGGCGCGTGGAGGAGCTCGCTGGCGTAGGCGCTGGCGGTTTCGTCATTAGCGGCCTCGCGCAGGCGGCCCTGGATCCAGACGCTGCCCAAGCCCAGGCTTGCGGCCTCGAGCAGCATGTTCTGCATGGCGATGGAGCAGTCCTCGACCCAGGTGTCGGAAACTGCGGGGTCGCCGAAGACGGCGATGGCGGCGCCTGCGGTCTCGAAGGCCTTGGGTGCGGGGTTGCGCATGCTGGCCAGCTCGGAGATGAGCGAGCGGTCGGTGACGGCCACGAATCTCCAGGGCTTCTTGCCCTTGCCGGTGGGACCGGTGAGTCCGGCGGCGAGGATGCGGTCGAGCTGCTCGCGGCCTACGGGCTCGCCGGTGTAGGAACGGACGCTGCGGCGCGCCATGATGTTCTCGAGTGCTTCCATGGGGTTCTCCTTTGGTTGGGTGTACGGGTTCGGGCAACGGAGCCTGGCTGTGTTGCCCAGTTGGTAACGGCTGGGGTGGATCGGACTGGGCCAAGGCGAACGCAAAGCCCTTTAGCTCGCAGGCGTTGCGGGTCTCGCCGTTGGTGCGGGAAGAGTTCGGACAATAGATCCCGGCTGTGTTGCCCGGGTTACAGTGGGCAGACGTTCTGGACGCGGCCCTGGGTGTAGGCGATTACATTGTCGAACTCGATCCGGGCGCGGCGTTGCATGGCCTCGTGGGTGAGGAAGGCGACATGGGGCGTGAGGACGCAGTTCTTGGCGGTGGCGAGGGCGTAGTCTGCCGGAATGGGCGGTTCCATGTCAAAGACGTCGATACCGGCACCGGCGAGCTTGCCGTCATTCAGCGCCTCTGCCAGGGCGTCGTTATCTACGATGGCGCCGCGGGCGCAGTTAATGAAGACCGCGCCGTCCTTCATCTGGGCGATCTGAGCCGCGCCGAAGGTCTTGCGGGTGGCGTCGTTGAGCGGCATGTGGAGGCTCACGATGTCAGACTCGGCGAGCAGCTGCTCGAGCGAGACCTGTTCGATGCCGGCCTCGGCGATCTCGGCGTGCTCATGGCGCGAGTAGCCGAGCACGCGGGCGCCGAACGCCTTGAAAAGGCGGCCGGCCGCGCAGCCGATCTTGCCGCAGCCGACGATACCGACGGTCTTGCCGCAAATCTCGGCACCCATGAGCCCTGCGCTTGTCTTGCCGTCGCGCACGGCGGCGTCTGCCTCGACGACACGGCGCAGCACGTCGATGGTAAGACCCAAGGTGAGCTCTGCCACCGAGACGTCGGAGTAGCCGGCGCAGTTGCGCACCTCGATGCCGCGCTGCTTACATGCCGCGAGGCCCACGTGGTCAATACCGGTGAAGGCCACGGCGATCATCTTGAGCGCACCCGTGCCCTCCACGACCTCGACGGGGTAGGGGTTGTTGGCGATCATGACGACCTCGGCGCCCTCGCTCCTGCGGGCGAGCTCGGCGGCGTCGGTGGTCTTGGTATCGAAGTAGACGAACTCGTGGCCGGCCTCAATGAGCGGGCGAGCTAGCTCGTTGATGGTCTCCTCGGGAACCCCGAGCGGCTCGAGCAGTGCGATTTTCATGCGTGTTCCTTTCGACTATGCCCGGCCGCCTCTTCGCGTAAGGCATGGCGCCGGGCCGTTGTATGACAATAACGTGCTGCTACGAGGCGCCGAACACCTCGTCGAGGAAGGCGAGCGCATGCTCGTAAGCCTCACGCCCTGCGGGATTAGCGGTATCTCGATCGAAGTCGTGCTCCAGATAATAGACCTGGTGCATCCGCGCATGGGGTGCACGGCGCCAGAGGGTTTTCGACTGCTTGAGGGGCACATCGGCATCGCCCGTGCTCGCGGCGATAAACACGGGAGGCAGGGCTGCGACGTCTGCATCGGAAAGCGATAGTGCCGAACGCATGCCTGTATCGGCAAGTCCGAGCATCTCGCCCCAACAACCCGTCTGCCGCGCGTGAACGTAGAGCGCAAAGCGCGAACGCTTGGGACCCTCAAAGACAAGCTCACCCATGGCCCCGGCCAGACGCTTGGCCGTGTCTTTGTCCACGGCAGGCATCTTTTGGTAATGGGTGCTTGGCTGCGTCATGAATGCGTCGTCGAGTTGCCAGTAGCCGTAGAAGTCGAGTACGGCGCTGGGTTGCTCGAGCCGTGCTCGATCGCTTTGCATGAGCGCCGCGAGCTTGAGGGCCAAGTACGCCCCTGCCGAGCGCCCGAACAGCGCGTATTCCGTGCAATCGAGCGCGTTCAGCCCGTGCTCGACGAAATTGCAGAGCGCATGCAGCGAGAACGTCACGGATTCCTCGAGCGAGAGTTCCGGCGCGAGCGGATAGTCGAACGCCACGATGGTGTAGCCCGCGCGGGTGAACATCTCGACATAGGATTGCGGCAGGTCGTCGCGCTCTCCATAAAGGAACCCGCCGCCGTGGTAATAGACGAGGGCGCGGCCGTTCTGCGTGTTGGGGGCGGGGGCGTGCACGGTTAAGGGAACGCCCCCGCCACCCGCAAGGACGGGCGGCCATGCAGGAGCAAACGTGCTTTTTGCAGCAGCTGCGCAACTCATAGCGTGCTCCCCGTGCCTTGTCCGCCAAGCAGGCGGAAGATACGGGCCCCGAGCGCGATCTGCAGACGGTCGTCGGGGTTGTGCAGGTCAAGACCCGAGATCTTTTGGATACGTTCGGCGCGATAGCGGATCGTCTTGGGATGCACATAGAGCTGACGCGCGGTTTCTTGGTAGTTGAGGCTGTTCTCGCAGAGCACACGGGCCGTTTCGTAGAACTCGGGGCTCTCGTCGTGGAGCGCGGCCACGCGTGGGTCGACGAATCCGACCAGGTCAGAGGCGTCCGTCACCTGCATAAAGAGCTTGTAGATTCCCAGGTCGTCAAAGCGTAGGCAGGTGTTTTTGTAGCGACCACCGTCGAAAAAGCGAGCCGTGTCGGTGACCTCGCGCATGAGACGCGGCAGCTCGCCGCTTCCCGCGAGCGATGAGAGCGCTGCCAGATAGGTGTGGGCGGGCAGCGCCGGTACCGTGGCCACATCGGACATAATCGAGCTGAGTGTGGCCGTGTCATAGCGCGCGCTTTCGCTCTTGACGTTGTGCAGAAAGACCACCGAGTCGTTGGACTCAAAATACGCGGTCTCGGGATAGATCATCTTTATGCGTCGGCGTGCCATGATCAGCACGTCTTCGCGCCGGTCGATCTCGCTCGGATCGGCGAGGTCGATACGCAAGAGCAGCGCCTCGTAGTTGGGGTACGCGGCAATGCCCAGCTCGTCGAGGGCGCTCTGCACTTGCATGCGGTCGAGACCGGTTTCGGTGAGCAGCTCGCGCATGAGGTTGTTGTTCTGAAAGAACACCTTGCGGTCGAGCGCATTCTGTTTGAGGATCTCCATCTGCAAAAGCGAGACCACGTTCTCGATTGCCATGATGTCGAGCGGGGTAAGGCGCTCGGACTTAACGTGCAAGATCAGGTAGTAAATCTGCTCGTCGGAGCTCGGGATCAGCACGGCCGTGGCTCGGCGGTTGATCTTGGGGTAGTCGAGCGAGGCGTCAAAGTAGCGGTGCGTGCGGTACTTGTCGGGTTCGAGTTCAACAAGGCGCGGCATAGAGAACTGGCTGAGCTCTTCGTTGGTGGTCGTGCGCCGGCCCTTGGTGCTGTCGAAGAACGTGATGTCGGCATGCACGATTCCGCGCAGGCGCATGAGCATCTCGAGCACGGTGGGTTCGCGCAAGGCGAGCTCCATCGTTTGCCGATGCAGGTCGAAGAACCGGTTGAGCAGCGTGAGGTTGGAGTTGAGAAAGTTCCCGAGCACGTCGAGGAGCAGGTTCTCGTACTTGGTGTTTGCGCTCACCTGGATGAGCGGCAGCGCATGCTCGTCGCAGAGACGGAGGATGCGCTCGGGTGCCTCTGCGACGAGGCGCTCCGGCTTGAACACGATCCCGACGATGCCTATGATCTCGGCGCGTTCGAAAAAGTCCGCCAGCTCCCGTTCGTCTAGGTTCTCGAACGCGTAGAAGCTGGTGATGAGCAGCTGACCCGCCTTGCCCCAGACGTCGATATCGGGGGCCTCGACGACCATGGCGGTGGAGACCTCTTTAGAGAGGCCTCGTTCGCCGGCAAGAAGCGCGGCGCCCTCGAATGAGGGGAGGATGAGCACGTCCGAAACGTTCATAGAGCTCCTTGGTCGCGCGGTGTACAGGGTGATGTTAGAGCAAAAGTGCCCTACAGCGCGAACGCTGCAGGGCGGGGGGATCGACAGCACCGAGCCGTGATGTGGTTATGTGGAAACGGGTCGGCTCGGGAGCCGCGGTGCATTAGAGACGCACGTCGCGGTTGCAGTCCTTGGAGTAGATGTAGGCAAAGACCTCGTCGCGGCCCACGCCGTAGGCGGCCT
>CAVCLY010000075.1:0-8304 GCA_963603165.1 Faecalibacterium prausnitzii | reverse complement strand
GCGACGCCAACGCCTCGATCCCCACGACCGAGCCGGTGACCTACCGCCACATGTTCGCGGCCGACGGCCTTGCCCGCGCCACGAGCTGCCTCACCTTCGTCTCGCAGGCCGCACTCGACCTCGAGGTGCCCAAGCAGCTCGGCCTCAAGAAGCACTGCGCTGCCGTGCGCCACTGCCGCGACATCACCAAGGCCGACATTCGCCTGAACGATGCCACGCCTGCGATCGAGGTCGACCCGGAGACCTACAAGGTCACCGTCGACGGCGAGGTCGCAGCCTGCGAGCCCGCCAAGAAGCTGCCGCTCGCGCAGCTGTACAATCTCTTCTGATTTCGGTAAGAGAAGGGGAGATACGTGCGCTGCGATAAGGTCCTGGGCAACATCAACGACCCGTCCTTCGAGATCGTGCTCAGGCGCGATCTCGGCGGCGCATTCGAGACCGACGAGGTGCTCCTCGATTGGGACGAGACGCGTCGGCGGCGTCTGCGCAAAACGAGCGCGGGCGGCGTCGACGTCGGCATCTGCCGGGGTGACGAAGCGCTCGACGAGCCCCTGGCGGACGGCGACGTGCTCGGCACGGTCGCGGGCCCGGTGCCCGTCGTCGTGGTTGTGCGCCTGCGCTCTGCCGAGGCGTTCCTCATCGAGGTCGATCGCGCCGACGCGCTCGCGCTCGCGCACGTGTGCTGGGAGATCGGCAACATGCACGCGCCGCTCTTTCGGGGCGACTCCGACGAGCGTTGCGTGCGGCTGCTCACGCCCGCCATGCCCGTGCTCGACCGCATGCTTCGGGGTATCGAGGGTGCGCGGGTGTCGACGGTTACCGCTGAGCTCGACCAACGCAGCCGCTTCCGCACGCGTGCGAGCGAGGCCGTGGTGGAGCTCGCGAGCGGCTTTAAGATCGTCAAGAGGGGAAGCTGATGCGCATGGACGACGAGCGTGCCGTCTACGACCTGCTGTTGCAGCAGATCTGCGACTCGGTGTTTCCCATCGGGGCCTACTCGCATTCCTGGGGTCTCGAGACCTATATCCAGCGTGGTGATGTTGCCGATGTCGAATCCGCTTGGGGGTTCGTGCGGGCGCAGATCGCCTATCCGCTGACCTATACCGAGATGCTGGGCATGCGCCTCGGCTATGAGGCGGCGCGTGCGGTCGTGCGCGACTGCGAAGGGGCCGCAGCCGGACCGCATGCATGGCAAGCGGTCGTCGAGCTCGAACGGGAGCTCGCCGCGCTCCGAACGCCGGCCGAGACGCGGGGTGCTACCGCCAAGCTCGCCGCGCGGTTCATAAGGACCGTGGGCGCCCTCGGCGGGCTCGACGAGCGCTCGAGCGAGCTTTTCGACGCTTATGCCGCGAGCGCTCGCACGCATGCGGTGAACGTCGCTTACGGCGTCTTTTCGGCCCTTGCGGGAATCGAGCTCGAGGCGCTTTTGCGTCGTTATCTCTACAGCCAGGTGTCGGCCATGACGGTCAACTGCGTCAAGAGCATCCCGCTCTCGCAGACGGCGGGTCAGCGGATCCTTTCGCGTTCGCGCGAGCTGCAGGTGCAGGCGGTACGGAGGGCGCTTGCCGCCGAGCGTGAGGAACTCGGCCTCTCGATGCCGGGCTTCGACGTGCGCTGCATCGAGCACGAGGGCATCTACTCGCGCCTCTACATGAGCTAGCTATCAAGGGAGCTTGCAATGGACAACGTGCGCATAGGCGTCGCCGGGCCGGTCGGCTCGGGCAAGACGGCACTCATCGAGGCCCTGACCCGCCACATGGCGCAGGATTACTCGATCGGCGTGGTCACCAACGATATCTACACCCACGAGGACGCGGAGTTCCTCGCCAAGAACTCCGTGCTCCCGCGCGACCGCATCGTCGGTGTCGAGACGGGCGGCTGCCCGCACACGGCCATCCGCGAAGACGCGAGCATGAACCTCGAGGCCGTGGAAGACCTCATCTCCGCGCATCCCGATATCCAGATCGTCTTTGTGGAGAGCGGCGGCGACAACCTCGCCGCAACGTTCTCGCCCGAGCTCGTTGACGCCACGATCTTCGTGATCGATGTTGCCGAGGGCGACAAGATCCCGCGCAAGGGCGGCCCCGGCATCATGAAGAGCGACCTCTTGGTCATCAACAAGATCGATCTTGCCCCTTACGTGGGCGCTTCGCTCGAGGTCATGGATTGCGACTCCCGCCGCATGCGCGGGGAGCGCCCGTTCCTCTTCACCAACATCCGCGAGGGATCGGGCCTCACCGACGTGATCGCGTGGATCGAGCACGACGTGCTCATGCGCGATCTGGAGGCCTAGATGGCGGCGCCTGCGGAGAAGACCTGCGGCAGCGTGATTGCTGCGGACGGGGGAGAGAACCGCTTCGGCCGCATGTCTGAGCTGCGCCTGGTAGCCCGGGTGCGCGACGACCGCACCGTCGTGCCCGAGATGTTCGCGACGATGCCCTTTAAGGTGATGCACCCCTTTGCGGCGGGCGATGCGGCACTGCCGGGTTTTGACCCCCGGGTTCATTCAAGGCCCGCCGAGGTCATGGTCATGTCGGTCTCGGCCGGCATCATGGCGGGCGATCGCCAGTTCATGGACGTATGCGTCGAGGAGGGTGCGGCCCTGCGGGTCACCAACCAGGCGTTCGAGAAGATCCATCGCATGGAAGAGGGCGGGACGGCCGAGCGAGCGACGCAGATTCGCGTGGCACCCGGCGCCTGGCTCGATTACGCTCCGCTGCCGCAGGTGCCCTTTGCCGATTCGTCTTTCTCCGCGTGCACAAAGGTCTCGCTCGACGATACGAGCGCGCGCTTTATCTACAGCGAGATTCTCTCGTGCGGGCGCGCGGCGCGCGGGGAGTGCTTTGCGTACCGGCGCTACCGCAACCGCGTGTCGATCGACGTGGCGGGCGTGCCCGTCTTTCTCGACAACACCGACTATCGGCCGAGTGCGGCGGGCGGCACCATGAGCATGGAGTCGACGGGCTTTTACGAGGGTTTCACGCATCTTGCGAACCTCGTGCTCGTGAACCTCGGTATCGACGATGAGCGCTTTTCCGCGGCGCGCGCCTATCTGCTCGAACAGACGGGAGTCATCGGCGCCTCTGCAGCCTCGGCCGACGCGGACCCCGCAGGCGATGCGGTTGCGGGCGGCATCACGCGGCTCGAGTCGGGCGATTGCCTGGTCAAGGTGCTCGGATGCCGGGCGCAGCGGCTCCAAGAGGTGCTGGAAGGCGTCCGCGCGCGCCTTGCCTGAGCGCGGTTGTGCTAAGGTGTTCGAGTTTATCGCGGTAACGGAGGATACACGGATGCAAACAGGTGACCTTAACGCCATCAGGCTGATTGCGAGCGATCTGGACGGAACGCTTTTGCAGAACGGGTCGCGCACGCCTACCGACCGCGCCTTTGAGCTCATCGGAGAGCTTTCCGACCGGGGTATCGTCTTTTTGCCGGCAAGCGGTCGTCAGTACGCGAGCCTGCGCAAGCTCTTTTCGCCCATCGCTGACAAGCTCTCGTATCTCTGCGAGAACGGCGCCATGGTGATGTATCGCGACACGCCGGTCGTGCGCCGCGGCTTCTCGCGCCCGCTCGGACTGCAGATCGCGCAGGCCGTGGCAAACTACCACGACGCGCATCTCATCATCTCGTGCGAGCGCCACGCCTACGTGCTCCAGCGCGATCCCGATTTTGCCGACCACCTGCGCTACGACGTGGGCAACGACGTGGAGCTGATCCGCTCGATCGCCGACGTGCGCGAGCCTATCCTCAAGGTCGCCTTCAGGACCGATCCGCGCCAGCAGCAGATCGCGCGCGAGTACTTCTTCCTCGAGTTCGGCCAGTGGGCGAACGTCATGACCTCGGGCACCGAGTGGACCGACATCGTTCCCAAGGGCATCGACAAGGGCACGGCGCTCCTCGACTTCGGCCGGCTCATGGGTATCGCCCCGCAGCAGATGGCGGCCTTTGGCGATAACGAGAACGACTACGGCATGCTCCGCCTCGTGGGGCACCCCTTCCTCATGGAGAACTGCAACCCCCGCATGCGCGGCGCCATCCCGGGCGCGACCATGACGCGCACGGTGGAGGAGCGCCTTGAGGAGATCCTCGAGACGCTCTAGACCTTCCGGGCGCCCTCTCTCGCGACGGCGCGAGTACCGTGCCGTTCGCGCGCGCTGCACCCATGCGCACCTGCTTGCTTCATAATGTGGGGCATATACACGCGCGAACAGAGGAGTCCCATGCTGAGGATCGCCACCATCGGAACGTCCGCCATCACCGAGAGCTTTATCGAGGCCATCGACGCCGCGGACGAGGTGTCGTTTGTCGGCACGCTCTCGCGCTCGGGGGCGCGCGCTCAGGCCTTTACCGAGTCGCATGGCGGGACCTGTTCCTTTACCAAGATCTGCGATCTTGCCGCGAGCGGTGCGGTCGACGCCGTCTATATCGGCTCGCCCAACGCCCTGCATCACGATCAAGCCCTTGCCTGTATACGTGGTGGCAAGCACGTGCTGGTCGAAAAGCCGTTCTGCTCCACGGAGGCCGAGGCACTCGAGGTGTTCCGCGCAGCCGAGGCCGCGAACGTCGTGGCCATGGAGGCCATGCGCCCCCTGCACGACCGCGCGCTCTGGGTGATCGAGGATGCCCTTGGCGAGCTCGGGCGCGTCCGTCGTGCGAGCTTTAGGTTCGGCAAGTACTCATCACGCTATGACGAGGTGCTTGCGGGGCGCGCTACCAATATCTTCAGCTGCGACATGGCCTCGGGCGCCCTCATGGACATCGGCATCTACACGGTGGAGCCGATGGTCGAGATCTTCGGCATGCCCAAAACGCTCACCTGCGCGGGTGCGCTCCTGGGGGAGGGGACCGAGGGCGTCTGCGGCGGGGCCATCGACGGCGCCGGCACGATCCTTGCGGGCTTCGGCACGGCGGTGGCGGAGCTCACCTACTCCAAGATCACGAACGATCTTTTGCCCTCTCAGATCGAGGGCGAGCTCGCGACTCTCACCATCGACCGCATCTCGACGCCCACCAAGGCCACGATTTCACGGCGCGTGCTGCCCAAGGAGCGCCAAGGGGGCGCGGGCTACTCCGATATCGACGTGGTCCCGCGTGAGCTTGAGCTTCCACGCTGCGAGAACTCCATGGAGTACGAGCTTTCGGACTTCGTTTGCGCCGTAGCGAACGCGCCCAAGCAGACGGACGAGATCTGGGCGGCGCCCGCCAACGAGCACAGGGTCCTCGGCCACTACCGCGACGTCACGCTCGTGTCGCTGCGCATCACGGATGCCGCGCGTGCCCAGATGGGCGTTCGCTTTGCGGCTGACGGTGACGCTCCGGCCGCGGGGAGGGCGTGAGCGCGATGGGGTTTTTCTCGAGGTTCGTGGGCGGCGTGAACTCGCGCGAATCCGACGAGGCGCGGCTGAGCCCCGTCGAGGAGAAGCTGCGCGCAGCTCTTGCCGGCATGAGAGATACGACTGAATCCGTGCGTTATGCCATGCGTTGGACCGGAACGGTGCAATGCGTGGGCTTTCGCTGGTCTAACCAGATGCTCGCCCAGCAGCGCGGGATTACCGGCTGGGTGCTCAATATGGAAGACGGTTCGGTGACGATGGAGATCCAGGGCGCGCCGGGCGCCATCGCCCGTCATCTCGATGCGCTCCATGCCCAGTACGCGCGCTTTTCGTACCGTATCTGGCTCGATGAGACCGAACCCTTGGATCTCGTGCCGGGCGAGGAGGAGTTCGCGGTCAAGTATTCCGAACCTTATTAGGACAAAGTTCTTTTAACGCGCTATCCTTGTACAGAGAAGCTCTTTGTCGTTTTGGCCCATGAGGAGGGTGCGCCGTGCCCGTGCAGCGCCGCAACACGCATCAACGCAAACTCGTGCTCGATGCCGTCCTTGCGAGTTCGTCGCATCCCACGGCCGATGAGGTCTATACGGCCGTGCGCGCGATCGACCCCAAGGTGAGCCGCGGCACGGTCTATCGCAATCTCAATTTGCTTTCCGAAGAGGGCGCGATCCTGCATATCAAGACCCCGGGCGGCAGCCGCTTCGACAAAACGCTCGAGCCGCATGCGCACCTTGCCTGCACGGTCTGCGGGCGCGTCGTCGATGCCGAGGCACCGTATGCGGCCGAGCTCGACGGTGCGGTCGAGAGCCATGCGGCGGGGTGGCAGGTGCTCGGCCATTACACGATCTTTGAGGGCGTCTGTCCCGACTGCAGGTAGGCCTGCGGCAAGGGTCGGCGATCCATGTCGCGCGGCGTTGCCGCCGGGCCAGTCTGCCTAGAGATCCTTCTCGTTAAAACCGGCATCGACGATGAGGCCGTCGCCGTCGGCGGCCGTGGTCGCCAGCTCGTCGCAGCGCTCGTTCAGCTCGTGGCCCGCGTGGCCCTTGACCCACACAAAGGTCATATCGTGCGGTTTGGCGGCGGCGAGCAGGCGCTCCCAGAGGTCGCGGTTCTTGACGGGCTGCTTGTTCGCTGTCTTCCAGCCGCGCTTGATCCAGCCGTCGATCCAGTGCTTGTTAAAGGCGTTTACCACGTACTGCGAGTCGGAGTGCAGCTCCACCTCGCAGGGGCGCTTGAGTGCCTCGAGGGCGACGATGACGCCCATGAGCTCCATGCGGTTGTTCGTCGTTTTCTCGTAGCCCTGCGAGAGCTCGGCTCGGTAGAGCTTGCCTGCGGGCGTGGTGTAGCTCAGAACGGCTCCGTAGCCGCCGCGTCCGGGATTGCTCCGGGCCGATCCGTCGGTGTATATCGTGACCTTCAAGGGTGCTCCTAGCTTATCGGTGCTCTGTGGTTCGTGCGTGTTGGCGCTTCTCTTCGCGCTGCGCCCTGTGCTCTCGGTTCTGTTCGTCCACGATGCGTGGACACCTCGTCGCGCGCGCTTAGAAGAGGGGAGTGGCGCCGCCGTCAGCCTCGATGATGCCCTTGAGCACGTCGAGGTAGTGCTCGAGCATGGGGCTCGGTCGGCGCTCGTCGTGGGCGATGTAGCCTACGCGCATCTTGTGCGCGCCGGCGAGCGGGATGCTCACGATACCCGCCTGCATCTCGCTCGAGAGGAACCCGGTCGAGAGCGCGTAGCCGTCGGAGGTCACGAGGAGGTTCGTGAGCGTGCCGCGGTCCGACACGCGGATGTTCCGCGGGCAGGGCACATCGGCGAGCGGCTCCTCGGCGTAGTAGAACGAGTTGGAGGTTCCCTGCTCAAAGCTGTAGCGCGTGAAGGGCGCGAGCTCTTCGAGCTCGATCACGTCGTGCGTATGGAGCGGGTTCTTCTCGCCCATGAACACGTGCACGTCGGCCTCGAAGAGCGGATGAAAGCGCACGCGCGCGTCCGAGAACGCCTTCTCGAGCACGCGGTGGTTGAAGTCGTCGAGATAGAGGATGCCGATATCGCTCCTAAAGGCGCGGACGTCGTCGATGATGCGCGCCGTGGTGGTCTCGCGCATGGTGAACTCGAACTTGTCGTCGGAGCAGCTCTCCACCACGTCGATAAAGGCCTGCACCGAGAAGGCGTAGTGCTGAGCCGAGATGGCGAGCCGGGCGCTCGGGGTCTCTTTGCCCTCGTAACGGGCCTCGAGCATGTCGGCTTGCTCCACCACCTGGCGCGCGTAGCCCAAGAGTTCGGTGCCGTCGTTGGTGAGCATGACGCCGCGCGTGGAGCGTGTGAAGATCTCGATGCCGAGCTCGCTCTCGAGGGCCTTGACCGCGCTCGAGATATTCGATTGCGCCGTGTAGAGATGCTGAGCGGCGGCGTTGATGGAGCCGTTCTCGGCCACGGCGATGAGAAAACGGAGCTGTTGCAGGGTCATGGGAGGGGCCTTTCCGGGAGGGCGGCTGCTCGTGCCAGACGATTGTAGATTCTGCCGCGTAAGGGGAGACCGGCATGGGCGGCTTTACGGGTTATCTACATAAGCGATAAGCAGCTAGCAGCTTTTAGTGATTGACGCGATGCCCCCGGCGCCCCTACCATCTTTACAGACAAAGCCGGTAGGGAAAAACGAAAGGAGGCCCGGCGCATGAGAGCTACGACGCGAATGATCAAGCTCTCGGCAATGCCCAAAGCGGCTGCCGGGAGCTCCGCCACCGGGTGCTAGGCACCCATCTTTCCCTCTTGTAATTCTCAAATCCAAAAAGGAGAACATCATGTCCCAGTTCGTCAACAACCCCGAGCACACCTTCGGTTTCGACACCCTGCAGCTTCACGTTGGCCAGGAGAGCGCCGACCCCGCGTCCGACGCCCGTGCCGTGCCCATCTACCAGACCACGAGCTACGTCTTCCGCAACTCCCAGCACGCCGCCGACCGCTTTGGCCTGGCCGACG
>CAVCLY010000074.1:0-8549 GCA_963603165.1 Faecalibacterium prausnitzii | reverse complement strand
CAGGGCGAGCCGGACGCCTCGAGCTTCCCCAACGGCGGCCTGCGCGCCACCTTCGAGGCCCGCGGCTACACCGCTTGGGACCCGACCTCCCCGGCCTTCATCAAGGACGAGGTCCTCTGCATCCCGACCGCCTTCTGCTCCTACACGGGCGAGGCACTCGACAAGAAGACCCCGCTGCTTCGCTCTATGACCGTGCTCGACCGCGAGGCCAAGCGCGTGCTCGCCCTCTTCGGCAAGACCCCTAAGCGCGTCGTGCCCTCCGTCGGCGACGAGCAGGAGTACTTCCTCATCAAGAAGGACGCCTACCGCAAGCGCAAGGACCTGGTCATCACCGGCCGCACCCTCTTCGGCGCCAACCCCTGCAAGGGCCAGGAGCTCGAGGAGCACTACTTCGGCGCCATCCGCCCGACCGTCTCGGCCTACATGAAGGACCTCGACGACGAGCTCTGGGCCCTCGGCATTCCCGCCAAGACCAAGCACAACGAGGTCGCTCCCTGCCAGCACGAGCTCGCCCCGGTCTACGCCGAGCTCAACGAGGCCATTGACAACAACCTGGTCATGATGGAGAAGATGAAGCTCATCGCTTCCCGTCACGATCTGGTCTGCCTGCTGCACGAGAAGCCCTTCGACGGCATCAACGGCTCCGGCAAGCACAACAACTGGTCCATCGGCACCGAGTCCGAGAACCTGCTCGATCCGGGCGAGACCCCGCTCGATAACCTGCAGTTCATCGTGTTCCTGACCGCCGTCATTGAGGCTGTCGACGATTACCAGGGCCTGCTGCGCGCCTCTGTCGCCTCCTGCGGCAACGATCACCGTCTGGGTGCCAACGAGGCGCCTCCCGCGATCGTCTCCATCTTCCTGGGCGATCAGCTCACCGAGGTCGTCGAGAAGATCGCCGACGGTAAGGCCTCTGTCCACGCCAAGCACGGCGTGCTCGACCTGGGCGCCGATGCCCTGCCCAAGCTGCAGCAGGACAACACCGACCGCAACCGCACCAGCCCGTTCGCCTTCACCGGCAACAAGTTCGAGTTCCGTGCCTGCGGCTCCGAGCAGAACGTCTCCGACCCCAACCTGGTGCTCGACACCGCTGTGGCCAAGTCGCTCAAGGCCTTTGCCGACGCCCTCGAGGGCACGCCCGCCGATAAGTTCCAGGACGCTGCGCTCGAGTACTGCAAGAAGGTCCTCTCCGACCACAAGCGCATCCTCTTCTCCGGCGACGGCTACTCCGCCGAGTGGCCCGTCGAGGCCGAGAAGCGCGGCCTGCTCAACAACAAGACCACGGCCGACGCTCTGCCGTTCTTCGCCGACGAGAAGGCCGTTGCCCTCTTCGAGGAGATGGGCGTCCTCTCCAACGTCGAGGTCCAGTGCCGCTACGACTGCAAGCTTGAGAAGTACAACAAGCTCATGAACATCGAGGCCACCACGATGATCCGTGAGGCTCGCCGTACCTATCGCCCGGCGATCACCGCCTACGCCACCAAGGTCGCCAAGGGCCTCGAGGCCATCCGCACCGCCGGTGCCGAGGCTGCCATGCAGTGCGAGCAGAACACGCTCAACAAGCTCTGCGGCGGCATCACCGAGATCAACGACTCCATCAAGGCGCTCGACGCCGTGCACCAGGAGGCCGAGACCCTCGAGGGTCAGGCTCAGGCTGACAAGTACGCGCACGAGGTCATCCCCGCCATGGATAAGCTCCGTGCCGCTGTCGACGCCATGGAAGAGATCGTGGCCGCCGACTACTGGCCGGTTCCGACCTACGACGACATCCTCTTCTACGTGTAGTCGTCTTTTTCGGTGCCCGACCTTGGGGCTTTGATCCTTTTGGCGCGCTAAGCGCGCGTCGACGGGCTTGTCGCTCCGAATCTCGGGGACCTTTAAAACCACTTTGGGCCGCTGTTCTGATGAACGGCGGCCCTTTTTGTGCCACTCAGCCGGACAGTTCGGCATTTAAAAGGGCCACGCATGACAAGTTTGTTCATGCGTGACCCTTTTCACAAGGAATCGCCTCGCCTGAGTGGTACTTGCTGTTGCAGATGGCTGCATCTAGATCGGCGGCGTTGACTCCTATCGCGCCCTGCCGGGTCCGAATCCCGCACGCAGGGGCTCTCTAAAAAGAAAGAGCTCCATTGCTGGAGCTCTCCGTAATTGGAATGGTGCCCCCAGCGGGATTCGAACCCGCGATATCCACCTTGAAAGGGTGGCGTCCTAGGCCGCTAGACGATGGGGACAGCGCGCAAAAGTATAGCAGAAGCTCCGTAGTTAATCCGCAGGCTTCCCAGATTGGTTTTGAGCAGGTCGCAATCCGGTTGATTCGCAACTTAAGCCGGCTATTTCGTTGAAGCGCCGAGTCGAACTTCCGAGAATGCACGATTGATTTGGGATCGGGGAACTAGCCGGCTCTTGATCGTGAGCATTTGCCCAGTTGGCGATTTGTAAAATTTCTCCGCTACTCGGCAGCGCGCGATTCAATCGTGCATTCTCGGGAGTTTGCTTCAAAAACGGCCTGAGAGAGGCTTGTGAGCCACGGCTTCGGCGCTTGCCGGCTGCGAAGCTCGAGGTCCGACGATGGGGCGCGGGGGTCTGCGCTGCAATATTTTGTTTAGGGCCGACATTGCATCGGAATTCTTTAACCCACGTCCAACAAAATCGTTTTAGCAATCAAAAAACCTATCGTTAAACGGCGGATACAAATACGATTATCAGATTTTGTTACGTGGCCACCGTATGTATCTCAAAGATTTTAATGCTCAGCATGTTTATGAAACACCCTGCTATATGCCAAAAAATTGCAAAAAGCTCCCATCGGTTAATTGAAGTGCTTTATTATTCTAGAGTGGTGCAAGCGGGCCAGAGGAGACGTGGCGGACCCGTTTGCAAGAGAGAAGGGGGCACTGATGCCGGGCCATGGGCGCGCAAGCGTGGGAGACATGAATCGAGTTGAGATCGCTATCCTTCTGCGCGTATCACGCGACGAGAACACTGCCGACGGGTGCACGCATCTGACAGGGGCCGAGCTTTCGAGGGCGATCGGCGTGAGCGGCTACCGCACCAAGGCTGCCGTGACGCGCTTGGTTGAGTCGGGAGAGCTCGAGAGCAAGCCGTGTTTTGACGAGGACGGTGGCCAGCTGGCCAATGCCCTTGCCATTACTGAGGTGGGCAAGGAGCGTTTGGACAGCCTGCTCGGACCTTGCTAAAGAGGCATACAGAAAAAGGCGCTCGGGATAGATATGGTATCCCGAGCGCCTTTTGTTTTGCTAGGGGAGGAGCTTCATCGCCGCGTCGTGAGCCGCGTGCTCGTAGGAGTCGTCGAGCGGCGTGAGCGGCAGCAGCGCCCGTGCATCGGGTGTGCCGCGTCGCTCGAGCGCTCGTGTGATGAGCCAGTCGGTGAGCGCGGGATTCTTGGGGCAGGCCGGGCCGTGCAGATACGTGCCGATCACGCCCTTGTGGAGCGTGCCTTCGTGCCCGTCGGTATCGTTGTTGCCCGTGCCGGCCACGACGGATCGCCCGAGCGGCGCGGCGCCGGCTCCGAGCAGCGTGCGCCCTCCGTGGTTCTCAAACCCCACGAACGCATCGGCGTCGAGCTCGGTTTTGACGGCCACGTTGCCGATCATGCGGCCCTCTCCGCGTACGGTCTCAACATCGATGACGCCAAGCCCCTCGAGCTTGTCGTCTCCCATGAAATAGCTATGGCCGAGCAACTGGTAGCTTCCGCAGATGGCAAGCACCACGCCGCCCGCCTCGACATAGGCGCTCATCTTCTCGCGTTGCGCCAAAAGCTCGCGCGAGACCGCGAGCTGGTCGCGGTCGGCGCCGCCGCCCATCATCACGACATCGGCATCGGAGAGGTCGAGCGTATCGCCCATCTTGACCTCATCGACATACGCGGGAATCCCGCGCCACGCGCAACGGCGCTCAAGGGCGATCACGTTGCCGCCATCGGCATAGAGATTGAGCGCGTCGGGGTAGAGATGCACGATGCGCAGGGGACGTTCGAGCGCGAGGGGAGTCGCGGGCGGCACGGGGACGCCGGAGCCGTCGGCAATCGCTGCGCTTGCGCCGCTTGCGGGCAGGCCCTTCTCGGCAAGGCCCTTGAGCTCCTGTACGAGTGGCGGGAAGGCCGTGTAGTTGGCCACGGCAAAGAGCGGCTCGTCTACGGCCTCGCCCGTAAGCGCTCCCAGCGCGGGCGCCAGGCCCTCGATAATCGTCGAATCGATACCTGCGTACTTGAGGCGCACCTGCATATCGTGGGCGCGCGTGCCGCCGGCAAAGGCCACAAGCCCCGGCGTGTCGGCAAGGCGCTCGAAGTCGACGTCGTAGATCCACGAGATATCGTGGCCGTCGGCATCGTTGTCGTTAAGGAAGAACGCGCAAAGGCGGCCGCCTGCGGTCTTGATGGACTGGATCTGCCGATCAAAGCCCACGGGATTCTTGGCGAGGTTCGATACCACCTCGCGTCCTGCGACGTTCCAGCTCTCCATGCGCCCTCCGGCAGGCACGTAGGTGTCGAGCGCAGCCTGGAAGCAGCTCGCATCGGAGCCCATCTGCGTGGCGGCAAAGAAGGCGGCCGCCACGTTGTAGACCATGTAGAGGCCGTTGTACTTGGTGGAGAGTCGTGTGGTCTCAACATGCGCGGGAGCGTCATCGCCGGTAATAAGGTCGAACGCATACCCGCCGCAGCAGAGCTCTACGTTTGCGGCACGGCAGGCGAGTTCCGGGCGCGCCCAGCCGCAGCCGGGGCAGCTGTAGGCGCCGAGTTGCCCGTACTGCACGTACGCGTAGTCGAGCGGCGCGTTGCACTTGGCGCAAAAGCGCGAATCGGAGATGCGGTCGGTCTCGGTGCCCGTTTTGCCGTCGATGCCGAAGGGAATGCGGCGGTTGGGCACGCGGTCGGCGATCGAGGCACAGAGCGGGTCGTCTGCGTTGAAGATGAGCATGGTTGCGGGCGACGCCTTGAGCGCCTCGACGATGACGTCTTGCGTATGGTCGATCTCGCCGTAGCGATCGAGCTGGTCTCGGAAGAGATTGAGGAGCACGAAGAAGTCGGGCTTGAGCTTGGGGAGCACACGCACGGTATAGAGCTCGTCGCACTCAAAGACGCCGATGCGGCCGTGTTCGTCTGCGCGCTTGAGCACGGTGCGGGACTCGAGCATCGCGCCGACTATGCCCGGCTCCATGTTGTTGCCCGCACGGTTGCACACTACGGTGGTCCCAGGGAGCGCTGCGAGCGCGTCGGCGATGAGGTTGGTGGTCGTGGTCTTGCCGTTTGTGCCGGTCACGACCACGCTCTTGCTCACGAGCGGTGCAAGCGAGTTTAAAAGGCCGGGCTGCACCTTGAGCGCGATGCGCCCGGGCAGCACGCCGCCCTGGCGCTTGAAGACGGAGCGAAGTCCCCAGCGGGCAAGATCGCTCGAGGTGCATGCGATGCGGGAACGGATATCCATGGGGCTTCCTTGTCTCGAGATGGGGGAATGCGCTGTCGGGGTGGCCGCCGATTAGAAGCCGTAGCGCCGTGCGAACTCGTCGGATGCGGCCGAGACGCCGTCGACGGTTTCGGCCCACGGGGCGAACTCCGGGGTATCGGCGATGATCGCGTCGGCCTCCCAGAGCGCCATGCGCGCGAGATCCCAGCTCTCGCGTGGCTCGGGACGGACCGGAAGGTAAGGGGTCATATACGTGGGGTTCAGCAAAAAATAGGCCGCTCCGTCGCAGCGCGAGACGAAGTCGATAAGCGCGCGCTTGGCGGGTTTTTTCTTGCCGGCCTTATAGAGCAGGAGCGTGCGACCGAGCAGGTACCACGGCGAGTTCTCAAGCGGTCCGTCGATGGTCTCGGGCATTTTGTGCGCAAGCTCAAAGAACGCGTCCTCATCCTCAAGGCGCGCCAAGCTCAAAAGAACCGTGCCAATTGCGCGGGTGCGGTAGCCCTCGGCGCGCATGGCCTGCTCGGCATAGTGCGCGGCCGCGCGGTAGCGGGCGCTCGCGAGGCTCAGCTGCGCGATGGCCTCGAGCGTGTGCAGCCAGGCGACGAGCTCGGGCGTGGAAACCGTGAGCTCCGCTGCAGTGGAGCCGCCCCTAAAGGAGTCCGCTCCCCAAAAATGCGGAGCGTCCGCGTCGAACCCCTCGACGGTGCCGTTCAGGTGCTCGCGTATGCGCCCCTCGAGCTTCATGAGGTCGCTCAGGCACGAATCGAGCGGGGTATCGGCCAAAAGCACGGAGAGAAGCTGCGCGTCGAAGCAGGTGGGATCGGTCTCGCAGATCTTAAAAAGAGCGAGCCTCACCTCGTCAAAGAGCTTGCCGCGGGCCTTGTCGAATTCCTCGTCGCCCAGGTCTTCCATGCGGTCGAGGTCATGCATGAGCCGCTCGTGCAGCTTGGCGTAGGCCACGAGCGCCTGCGCGCGCACGTCTGCAGCGTACTTGTCGGGATGCTCGGGAATATCGTCGTGCACGAGCGCGATGGCGGCCGGCGTGAGATCGGGGTGCCCGTCCAGATACGTGCGCTCCAGATAAGCGGAAATATAGGTGCGGGGCTCCATCAGTTCTCGCCTCCGGTCCGGCGCTGGCGGGCGGCGCTGGCACGGCGCTCCTCGGTGCCGAGTTCCGCCTGCACGAGCTCGTGGGTGGCGAGCCATACGGCAAAGCCGGCGGCATCGGGGCCGCCAAAGCCTTCCTGCAAGAGCGGCGTCGCCTCCGAGACGGCGAGCACGAGCTCATCGGTGCTCTGCGGCGCCACGTTCACACGCGCATAGATGCCGTCGGGAAACTCCGTCTGATAGAAAAAGACCTCGGCGGCATTCGAAAAGCTGCGAAGCAGCGTGCGGAGCGCCCGCGTTGCGGCGTCGTAGTCAAAGGCGCGGTAGGCGGCGTTCATCTCGGCGATGAGCGTCCAAGCGTCGGCCGTGGCTTCGCCCGAGCGCGGACGGCGGCGCGTATGCGAGGCGCGGAAGGCGATACCGTGGCGTGCGCGGAACTGCTTGATGTCCTCAAGAGAGCACTCGAGCTTGGAGAGCGCGAGCAGCGCCGTAAAGCGGATGTCTGCCGGGTCATGCGGCGCGTAGAGGAGCGAGCGCTCGGCGGTGTGGAAGGCCGCGGTGTAGCGACCGCTGATGAGCTGGCGCGACGAGAGCGCGGCGAGCCAGCGCAGATAGGGCCTGCGGGCGATGTCCTCGGCGTACTCCTTGTCGTAAGCGCTCTGCGCCGAGGCGACCGTCTGCGCGAGGTCGTGCTCCACGGCATCGAGGTTCTCTTCCAGATACGTTATATATGCCTCGCCGCTCTCGGCGGTGAGCGCGCAGAGCATGCGCTTGGCGTCCCAGTTGCCTTCGTCGAGCTGTACGGCCTCGGTGAGCATGGTCTCGGCCTGTTGCGTCAGGCGGTCGGCCTCGGTGTCGTCGCTCTCGAAGGGAATGCGGTAGTCGACGATCGTCGTGGCCTTGGCAACCAGGTGGAACGAACGGTCGCGATCGTGCACGATCAGCTCGTCCGGGTCGTCTTGGTAGCGGGCCATAAGGCGCGCGATCGTGGACTCGGCCGTGAGCGGCGCGGCCTCGCGGCGCATCGTCTCGAGGATCAGTCGATGACAGTCTTCTTGCAGGGGATCGAACGCCATGGCCCCTCCTTACCGTGTGCTCGTGATCGCCGAGCATGCGCTCGGTTATCGGAATGGCTAACCTTAGCACAACACTTTACCCGCACATGAGGCTCCGCGTGCCCGCACAGGCCGGTCGTCGCGGAACGTTTACGGCCCCATGCGCCCGCGCATGTCGCCGTGAGCGGTCGATATGGGGGAGTGAACGGCAATAAAAAGCCTTTGGGCCCACATGCGATAAATCGTTTGGCCATACGTTCCAAGGTAAAGCGCAGGTATGGAGCGCGGGGAAAAATTAAAGCACGCTTCTTATCCCAAACGGTGAATACAGGCCAGTTCAGAACGGTAAAATAACACACAGTTGAGCAATTTGGGACGGCTCGCTCGGCACCTTTTCGCTGAGGTGCCACAGACTTCGGTCATTACGGGGCTGATAGGGTGCCCCGTGCAATATTCGCAAGCCAAGAGGGGCTTGTTTGGGAGGCAGATATGGGACGTTTCACCAACCCGCGCGATCTTTACTTTGGTGAGGGCGCTCGCCACGAGGTCAAGAACCTCAAGGGCAGCAAGGCCATCATCGTCACCGGCGGCGGCTCCATGCGCCGCGGCGGTTTTTTGCAGGACGTCGAGGCTGACCTCAAAGAGGCCGGGTTCGAGGTAAAGCTCTTTGAGGGCGTCGAGTCCGACCCCTCCGTCGAGACCGTGATGCGCGGCGCCGAGGCCATGAAGGAGTTCGGCCCCGACTGGATCGTCGCCATCGGCGGCGGCTCCCCGATCGATGCCGCCAAGGCCATGTGGCTGTTCTACGAGTATCCCGAGGAGACCTTCGAGGAGGCCGTCGTGCCCTTCTCGTTCCCGGAGCTCCGCACCAAGGCCCACTTCTGCGCCGTTTCCTCCACCTCCGGCACCGCTACCGAGGTCACCGCGTTCTCCGTCATCACCGACTACGCCAAGGGCATCAAGT
>CAVCLY010000073.1:0-8816 GCA_963603165.1 Faecalibacterium prausnitzii | reverse complement strand
ACGACGGCGGCAGGAGCGGCAGCGGAGACGCCGAAGGTGTCCTCGATAGCCTTGACGAGCTCGGAAGCCTCGAGAAGGGTCATTTCCTTAAGAGCATCGATGATCTCATCGGTGGTAAGCTTAGCCATTTCTAAGTCCTTTCGGTTTCCGCACGTCTTTGTGCGGAGATCTTAAAACGTGTACCTCGGCGCGGCGCGCACCGGGGCGATGCGGCGGAATCGCCGCGGGCGAAGCCAGCGCTTAGGCTGCCTTCTGCTCGGAGACCTGCTGGATGGAGCGGGCGAGACCGGAGGAAACGCCGTTGACGCAAACAGCGATGTCGCGAGCGAAACCGTTGATGAGACCGGCGATCTGGCCGAGGAGCTGATCCTTGGTGGGAAGCTCGGCGATAGCCTTGACATCATCGGCGGAGACGGCCTTTCCATCGGAAATACCGCCCTTGATCTCGAGAACACCCTTGGACTTCTCGGAGAACTCCTTGAGCGCCTTGGCGGCCTCGACCGGCTCGTTCTCGTAGAACACATAAGCGATGGGGCCGGCGAGAAGCTCGTCGATCTCGGGCTGCTCCTGGTTCTTGAGTGCGATCGCGGCAAGGTTGTTCTTGTAGACCTTCATCTCGGCGCCGGCCTCGCGGAGCGTGTGACGAAGCTCCTGAGCCTGCTTGACCGTCAGACCGTTGTAGTTGACGACGAACAGACCGGCGTTGGACTTGATGCGGTCCTCGATCTCTGCGACCTTGTCGATTTTGTACTGCTGGGGCATGAATTGCACCTCCTCGTTTTCTTTCCGGGCACCAGCCGCCACAAGGACGTGACGGGGGCATGCCTGAAAAGAAAAGCCCCCGCGCTGCATAGAGCGACGGGGGCGAGAAGACATTCTACTCGACCACCTCGGCTGGCGGGTTTTCCCATTAAGCCTTGCGGACGAGCCGCGCGGCACCTGCTGTCTCTGGCAGCGGTTAGTGCGTTTAACCGAGAAGATTATGCCGAGGATCATGGGCACGGTCAACATGAGCATGCGCACGCACACAATTCCGCCACTCGCAGCAGTCCCGCGCCTGTCCACGCGGCAGGTACAGGGGCTCGGATCGGCCGGGAGCGCCTCCTCTACAGCGACGCGACGAAGTCGGCGAGTCGACGCAGGCCCTCGTCGAGCGCATCGTCGGCCACGCAGTAGCTCAGGCGGACGTAGCCCTCGGTACCGAAGCAGTCGCCGGGAACGAGCGCCACGCCGGCCTCCTCGATCGCGCGTATGCAGAACTCCTCGCTCGTCATGCCGAACCTCTCGATGCTCGGGAACGCGTAGAACGCACCGGCCGGCTCCACCACGGAGAGTCCCATCGAGAAGAGCGCTTCGAGCACGCGTGAACGACGGGCACGGTAGACATCGAGCATAGGGGTCGGGTCGCTGGCGAGGGCGCGCACAGCGGCGGGCATCTCGAACGATACCGCCGACGACACGAGATACTGATGCGCCTTGGCGATCTGCTCCGCAAGCGGGGCGGCGGCGGCGAGCCAACCCAAGCGCCAGCCCGTCATGGCCCAGGGCTTGGAGAAGCTCTCGATAACGACCGTCTGCTCGCGTAGCTCGGCATGGCGCACGCCAAAGCGCTCGTAGCCCTCCGTGTAGACGAGACGGCTATAGACGTCGTCGCACACGACATAGATGCCGAACTCTGCCGCCACGCGGGCGACGGCATCGAGCGAGGCCGCGTTCAGGATGCAACCCGTAGGGTTGTTGGGCGAGCAGATGACGATCGCCTTGGTTTTGGTGGTGACGAGCGCCCGCAGCGCGCCCTCGTCGACCTGGAACGACGCGGCCGCCGTATCGAGCAGGACGGGGTGGGCATGGTTGGCGATCACGAGCGACTCATAGAGACCGAACGCGGGCGTGGGGATGACGACCTCGTCGCCCGGGTTGAGCAGCGCCAGAAACGTCGCCGACAGGGCCTCGGTCGCGCCGTCGGTCACGATGACCTCGCCGGGTTCGTACGCGAGGCCGAACCCCTCCATATAGGCGCTGAGCGCTGAGCGCAGGTCCTGGCTTCCGTTGTTCGCCGGGTAATGGGTCTCTCCCCTGCCGAGCGCGGCCGTGACTTCTGCCGAGATCTCTACAGGGGTTCCAAAATCGGGTTCGCCGAGAGCGAGCGCGATGCAGCCCGGATGCTGGGCCGCGAGCGCGTTGATGCGACGGATGCCCGAGGGCTTGAGCGCGACGAGCGCGGTATTGAGCGGGAGCGGCATAATCGGCCTTTCGATATGCGGTGTCGTGGGGCGCCCCCATTCGGAGCGTCGAGCTCCTATGGTAACCTCGAACGACGCGAGAGGAGATACGCGATGCGGCTCGAAACAATCTTGGTCCAGGACCGCTCCGAGCGGGCAGACGGGCTGGGAGCCTCGCTCATCGCAGACCTCGTCGATGCCACCTGTGCCTACGCGAGGCTCTCGCAAACGACCGCACCGGACTTCGTTCGCGACGCGGCTCATACGGATGGGGCTCTGATCGTTCTCGATGCCGAACAGATCCTTGCTCAGGACTTGCCCGCACCAGACGCCTCCGCGCGTGCACCGAAAGCGGGGACGCTGCCACCAGACGCGTCGGGCGAAGATTCGCCCGCAAAAGAACTGCCTATCGCAAGGGCATCGCGTAAAGACCGGCCCTGCGCGTGGACGGCGGCGAGCGCCGGCTCCGTTCCGCAAAGTGAACGAGAACATGCCCCTGAGAGAGCGCGCATCACGTACTTTATCGTCTGCTCTAACCGGCAAGATGCATCTACAGACGAGCTCGACACGTGCGCCGAGAAGCTTAAGAACGCTTGCGCTGCGCGCGGGAACACCTGGGGCGGCATGCTTTATATCGGCTCAGCCGCCGATCTGGCGCGCCGCTTCGGCACCACGCGCATGGGCATCTGGCGCCGGCGCACGTCCGAGGCCACCGACCGCCTCATCGCCGCCATCCGCGTGGGCGCATCGGTCGAGGAGTGCCAGCTGCATGCCGGTGCCGCCTCGCCGATCGACCCCGCAAGCATCATCGACGTGCGGCGTCCGTTCCCCCGCTGGATTCCGCGGGCCATCCTCGGCCTCAAAAGACGCTAACGCGAAAGACCACGCCCGAACCTCGGCTGCCCATAGGATCTATCGGGCCTCCCCGAGCAACGGGCAGAAAGCTGCGAAGAGACAGCGGGCAAACACCCACCGCACGTAATCTCTGCGCAGCATCTGCGCCGGAACCCATGAAGAGGCGAAATTCACGATAGAGACGCCTCGAGTGTCGCCTTCGGCCAAGACCGAATAGCCCGGACGGACCGTTTGCTACGCCCGCAGCAGATAGCGGACCTCGTAGGGCGCAAGGTCGAGCGAGCCGGCGAGCTCAACGTGCGGGGAACCCTCGGCGAGCAGATCAGCAAACGATCCCGCAAGCTCATCCGCATGGAACGTGAACGGCTCGTCGACGGCGTTGACCGCCACATAGAGCTGCGCTCCTTCCACCGTACGCGCGAACAGCAGCTGCTTGTTCTGGATCTGCACGTTGCGGTAGTCGCCATAAGCGAGCGCACGGGCACAGGCGCCCTCACCCGCACGCAAGCCGGCGAGCGTGCGAACGAAATCCGTGAGCTCGTTCGGCTGCGGCTCGTCGAACGACGCGCGCAGGGCCCAATCGCCCGCGGGGCCGCCCTTCTCGCCCAGCGCTCCCCATTCGCTGCCGTAGTAGACGCAGGGCACTCCCGGCATGCCGAACATGAGGCCATAGGCGGGCTTGAGGCACGAGGCATCGCTCAAGATGCTCGCCAAACGGGGCACGTCGTGGTTGTCGGCAAAGCTCAACAGGTGCTTGCCGCGATAGATGCACCACGGGTCGCCGCCGAACTGACGATGCAGGGAGTGCGCGATCTCGAACATGTTCTGGCTGTTAAAACTCGAATAAAGACCCTTGTAGCACTCGTAGTTGGTGCACGAATCGAGCATGCGGCCGTTGACGATCTGGTTGTAGTCGCCGTGCAGGGTCTCGCCGATCAGGGGGAACTCGGGCTTGAGCACGCGCGTGAAGTCGTGGAGCCGCTCCATAAAGCCGCGGTCGAGCATGTAGGCGACGTCGAGCCTGAGCCCGTCGATGTCGAACTCATCCACCCAAGCGCGCACGCAGTCGAGCAGGTAGTCGGCCACGGCGGGATTTTGCAAGTTCAGTTTGACGAGTTCGAAGTGCCCCTCCCAGCCCTCGTACCAAAAGCCGTCGCCGTATGCCGAGTCGCCCTCGAACGAAATATGGAACCAGTCCTTGTAAGGCGAATCCCAGCGTTTCTCCTGCACGTCGCGAAAGGCCCAGAAGCCGCGGCCCACGTGGTTGAAGACCGCATCGAGCACCACGCGGACACCTCGCTCATGAAGTGCCGCGCACACCTGGGCAAAGTCGTCGTTGGTGCCGAGGCGCCGGTCGACACGGCGCAGATCGCGCGTGTCGTAGCCATGCGAATCGGACTCGAACACCGGATTCAAAAGAACCGCACCCACGTGAAGCTCGGCCAGATAGTCAGCCCAGTCGGCGATTTTGAGAAGGGGCGCATCGGTGCCCACGGTCTTGGCGGGCGACTCTTCCTCGACCGGCGCATTCTCGTGCGCGCAGCCGCAAAAGCCGAGCGGATAGATCTGATAGAGCGTCGATTCCTCGAACCACATGGGCGCCTCCTCTAGAACAACGAGTTCGTTAACCATAGCGGCAGACCGCGCCGGATGGCAACGGGCTTACCGGGTTAGCCCGCGAAGAGCAGTACACGTTCGCGACCGCAACGGTCGGTGACGGCAATCGATGAGGCGCAAGGCGAACGCAGCATACGACGGCGCGCCCGCCGCGGAGTTCCCGCAGCGGGCGCGCCCTCAATAGCTATGCGCAGACAAAAGCCCGAGAAGTCGAGACCCTAGAGCTCGCGGAAGAGCAAAAGGATCGAGACGACGACGCCGACGACGGCGATAGCGCCGCCGACCAAGCCGACCGACGCAATCCCGATACCCGAGACCACCACGCCGCCGATGGCCGTGCCCGTGCCGATGCCGAGGTTGAAAAGCCCCGAGAAGATCGACATGGCCACTGCCGACTGATCGAGCTCCGTGTGCTCGATAAGCTCGGCCTGGAACGCCACGTTAAAGGCCGTGGCGCACGCGCCCCACATAAAGAAGACCGCAAAGACGCAGGCGATCTGTGCGACCGAGAGGCGGAGCAGGAGCATGGCCGCGGCCACGCCGGCAAGCGCGACGGCGAGGAAGGGCTTGCGGTGCCCATCGTAGAGACGCCCAAAGGCGAAGCTGCCCGCAAGACCCGCCACGCCAAAGGCCGTGAGCGAGAGCGTGATCGTGCCGGCATCGATGCCGCCGACCTGCTGCAGGAACGGCTCCACATAGCTGTAGGCCACGTAGTAGCCCGTGGCCATGAAGACCGTGGCCACATAGAGGGCGATCAAGAAACGGTTCTTGAGGAGCGCCGGAAGCTCACGGAGCGAGAACGGCTCGCCTGCCGGCATATGCGGAAAGAGAATCGCTTGGTAGATGACGACGATGGCCGCGATGGCACCGACGACGGCAAAGGTCATGCGCCAGCCCACGGCGAGGCCGATGGCACGGCCGAGCGGCAGGCCCGCGATCTGCGCGATGGACGAACCGGTGGCGATCATGGAGATGGCGAGGGGGCCGTGCTTGGTATCGACCAGGCGCGTGGCCATGATCGAGGCGACCGACCAAAAGACCGCGTGCGCGCAGGCCACCAGCAGGCGCGCGGCCACGAGCAGCGGGAACGTCGGCGCCACGGCCGAGCAGAACTGGCCCACGGCAAAGAGCGCCACGACACCGAGGAGCATGCGCTTGAACTCAAAGCGCGAGGCGAACACCATGAGCGGCAACGAAAGCAGCATGACGCCCCATGCGTAGATGGAGATCATGAGGCCGGTCGTGGCCTCGGAGAGCGAGAACGACGAACCGATGTCGGTGAGGAGGCCCACCGGCATGAATTCCGACGTGTTGAAGATGAACGCCGCGCAGGTGAGGCCGACGAGCGGAAGCCACTGCCTGAGCGTGATCGCGGAGTCCGCGGTTTTAGTGTTACTCATCGTCTCGCCACCCCTTGCAGACATCGACCCAGCCCTCGGCCGCGCTCGCGCACTCGAGCTCATCGACCGTGAGGCGCACGCCGCTCTGGTCGTCGCCGCAGGCAGGGTAGACGAACTCGAAGCGCTTGAGCGACTCGTCCATGTAGACGTGCGCGCCCTCGTTCACACCGAACGGGCAGACGCCGCCCGGGGCATGCCCGACCGCTGCCTCGACCTCGGCGCCCGGAATCATCTTCGCCTTGGTGCCGAACGCCTTTTTGAACAGCGAGTTGTTGACGCGCCCGTCGCCCGCACAGAGCACGAGCACGGGAGCGTCGTCCACGTAGAACGCCATCGTCTTGGCGATGGTCTCGGGTGCCGTGCCGAGTGCGGCTGCGGCGTCCTCCACGGTTGCCGTCTCTTGCTCGGGCACGATCACGCGGTCGCCGAAGCCCACCGCGTCCAGATGGGCTTTTGCCCGCTCGAATGCCATACGATTCCCCCTAGTAAATCGTTTTTGTCCGGGGGATTGTATCGCATGCGGGGGGTTACGCCCGCTCGCCCGCAATCTTTATCGAAACGTCACCGGAGTGCGCCTCGGCGCTGAGCGCATTGCCGTCCACGGCGCCCGAACACGAGAACGGGAGGCTGCCGAACAGAGGCACAGAGGCCGCGCCCGCGAGCTCGAAGGTATCGCCCGCAATGCGCGCGCTCGAGAGCTTGACCTTGACTCCCGAGATCTCGAGTCGCACGCGCATGCCCCCGTTCTCGCCGCGCACGAAAGCGACCCGACCGGTCTTTTTTCCGACGGGCGTCTGCGCGCTGAGCCTATAGGCCCCCTCGAGCATGACGGCCTCCCCGCGTAACTAGGCGATTCCCTGACGAGCCAGGAAATCGATGGCGAGCGGCACCCAGGCGCGCACGGCCTCGGCGCGATCCGCGTTGTCTTCGGTAGCGGTGTTCGCGTTCGCCACCGAGAGGCCGTGTCCGCCGCGGTCGAACACATGGACCTCGTTCACCACGCGCTCGCGGGCCATGGCCGAGGCGAAGTCGTAGAGCTGGCCCACCGGGCAGGTGCGATCGTCGGAAGCGGCCCAGGCGAACGTCGGCGGCATATCGCGCGACACATGCGTGGTGGGACAGAAGTCGATGAAGGCCTCCTCGGTGGCATCGGCGCCCAAGAGCATCGCGAAGTACTCGTTGAGCAGGTCTCGCCCGGTCTTGCCGCCCGTCTTTGGCACGCGCAGGTCGATCCTGGGGTCGCGCAGCTGCTCGTCGCGCTTGATGCGCAGATCGAGCAGCGGGTAGCCGAGCACCACGGCATCGGGGCGAATGTCCTCGGGACGCGCCTCGGCGAGCGTCATGAACGGACCCTTCTTCCAGCGCGTGGCGAGCGTGGCGCAGATATGGCCGCCCGCCGAGAAGCCCACGACGACGACCTTGGCCGGATCGATGTTCCATTCCTCGGCATTTGCGCGCACCGTAGCGACCATGCGCGCAAGATCGGCCTCGGGATTGGGATAGGACACATCTCCCGTCTCGTTCGTAACGTAGTCGAGCGTGACGGCCTGGAACCCGCGTGCGAGGAACTCGAGCGCCACGGGCTCCTGCTCGTGCTTGGCAACGTGCTGAAAGGCGCCACCGCCGACGACGATCGCGCAGGGGCGCTTGAGGCGCACGGCCTCGGGCATCTGGTCGGCAAGATAGACGGTGTAGGTGGCGGGACGCTCAGGCGTGGGCTCATCGCCCCAAAGGGCGCGCGTATCGACGATCATGAAAACTCCTCTGCACAGGTTCGGTTGATGTGTGTTCGTGCGAGCTTCAATGTAGCACGCGCGCGCCTAGCCCCCGAAGTGAAAATGCGCTCGGCGGACAATGCCTACGCATGTGGAACTCTGGCGAATGAGCGCGCGGCAAGAATACGCTCGCGGCACTCGAATGTGCGGGTGCCGCGAGCGCGGGGGCAAAGGGCGCGCACCGTTGCTAGAATGGTCTGCGGCAACGTGACCCTATCCGCACCGATACAAGGGAGCAATCTTGAAGCGCACAAAAATCGCCCAGCTACACGCTGATGCCGAGGCCTTTGGCGGCCAGAGCGTAACCGTCGCCGGCTGGGTCAAGTCCGTCCGCGACATGAAGAACTTCGGCTTCGTCACCCTGAACGACGGTAGCTGCTTTGCCGACCTGCAGGTCGTCATGAACCGCGAGGCACTCGACAACTACGACGAGATCGCCCACCAGAACGTCTCGGCCGCGCTCATCTGCACGGGCACGCTCAAGCTCACGCCCGACGCGCAGCAGCCCTTTGAGCTCACGGCCGAGAGCATCGTGGTCGAGGGCGCTTCGGCTCCCGACTACCCGCTCCAAAAGAAGCGCGCCACGGTTGAGTTCCTGCGCACCCAGCAGCACCTGCGCCCGCGCACCAACCTCTTCCGCGCCGTCTTCCGCGTGCGCTCCACCGCAGCCGCGGCCATCCACGAGTTCTTCCAGGGCCAGGGCTTCCTCTACCTCAACACGCCCATCATCACCACGAGCGACTGCGAGGGCGCCGGCGAGATGTTCACCGTCACCACGCTCGATCCCAAGAACCCGCCGCTCGTGAGCGCCGAGGCGGCCGCGGCCAGCAACGGCGAGCTCACCGAGGGCGACGTCGACTGGAGCCAGGACTTCTTTGGCAAGCACGCCTCGCTCACCGTCTCCGGCCAGCTCAACGCCGAGAACTTCGCCATGGCCTTTGGCGACG
>CAVCLY010000072.1:0-8897 GCA_963603165.1 Faecalibacterium prausnitzii | reverse complement strand
GGTCGATGACGTTCTGCACCACGGCCTCGTTGTCGGCGCCGGCCGAGACGTCGGCAGCCACGGGCAGCACCTTGATACCGTATTCGGCCTCGAGCGACTCTTTGGCCGCCTCGAGCTTTGCCACGTTGCGACCGGTAATGACGAGGTTCGCGCCTTCTTTGGCAAAGGCGATATCGATGCCGTAACCGATGGAGCCGGCGCTGCCGTCCTTGAGGGTGGCCTTGCCGCCACCGGTGACGATCACGGTTTTGCCGTCAAAGAGTCCCATAGAGCACTCCCTTTCTCTGATGCCGGCGGACATCTCCGCCGCACGCGCCCGAATAGCGCGTCGATAGCTGATGTGCAACGTTAGCGGTAATATCTCCGCCCATGCATCCTTGACCTGACAAACGGCCATACGCTTTAGGCGAAAGGAAAGTCAAGGCTCGTATCGAGAAATTTGCGTGACGCATTGCACCTTAAACGGATAGATGCCCGCACTTTGTTTCTTTGTGTGTGAGCGAGCGCGCGCCCGAGCGCACTATATGATTGAGGAAGAATTTCGACGCCGCCCGCATACCCGCGGCGAGCAATAGATGGGAGTAGCCGATGGGCGACATGAGCGATCCCCGCGCTCACGGACAACACGATACGGAACGCCAAGGCGCCACGCCGACGATTGCGACGTCAGACAGCCTCGATTCTGGCGATATGGAGCTCGAGGAGCCGCCCGTCGACGCTCAAGAAGCGACGACGTTCGTTCCCGGCGAAACCCCCGTCGTCGAGACAGGCAGCAGCATCCCCGCGTTTCTCGCGCATGCCGCCACCGGCGACGAGGCGCCCGACCCCGAACCGCTCGACCGCAACTTTAGGGTCGTGAACGGCGGCGGTGCATCGTTCCCCAAGCAGGACTACGTGGTCTCGAGCGGGGCCACGGGCGTGATGCCCGCGCTCGCCCCGCACGATCCCGAACCCGAAAAAGAGCCCGAAGAAGCGGGGCGGCCCCAAGATATCGCGCAGGTTGCAACGGGAGCCGCCCGGAGCATCGGCTCCTTTGTGGCACAGGGCGCCGGCGCCGTCCGCGAGATGAAGGCCGCACGCGCCGCCCTCATGAACGCACGCGCCGATCTTCGCGCGCTCAACAAGCGCATCGAGTCGGCCGAGGGCGAACTCACCTACCGCCAGGATATCGATGCGCGCTTTGATGAGATCATCGCCGAGAAGACCGCCGCAAAGCAGCGCGCGCTCGAAGAGGCCGAGAACGCCGAGGTGCGCCGCGACGACATCAAGCAAAAGATCGACACCCTCAAAGGGCAGCTCAAGCAGATGCGCGACGACGATGCCCAAACCGAGAAACGCCTCAAGGCGAACGTCGACGCTCTTGAGGCCGAGGAGAGAGCATCGCTCGAGTCGAGCACGCGTCTCACGCGCCGACTTGACGACGCCCAGCGCGCTCTCCAGAAGAGCGAAGAGGAACTCGCCTCGGGCGTGGCAGCTGCCCAGATGAGCGTGCAGCGTACTCAGGAGCGTCTGCAGACCCTACGCGCCGAGTACACCGACTTGCAGCAGAACCCTTCGCTCAACAGCGCCAATTATTCGGTTCGCATGAACCAACTGAGTGCCGAGATCTCGGACGCCGCCAATGCGGTTCGCGAGGCGCAAGATGCCCTCCCCCAGGTAAAGGACGAACTTGAGCTGGCCGTGGCAACGGCCCGCAAGGCGGTCGCCGCAGCGAAGGAACCGATCGACGAGGCGCGTCAGGCCCATGCGGCCGTGACCGCCAAGGCCGATGCCGCCCGAGACGAGCTCCAGAGCGCAAAAAACGCGGCAGCAGAGCGTCAGCGCGAGCTGCGCGACCAGATCTCGCAGCAAGAGACGGCCCGTCGCGAGCAAGAGACGCGCATGCAGGAGGCGGCAGACGAGGCCGAGGCCGCGCAGGCCGCCATGGACGAGGCGACCGACATCCACAACCATCCCGACATCACCGAGGCCATCGCCGGCATGCTCGCTGCCGACCGTCGAGAGGCAGCCGAGACGGAGCGCGAGGTCGCCGAACTCGAGATAGTCGAGCGAACGGTACGCGAGCGCACCCGCGGATCGCGCCTGCGCTTTGTCGCCGCAATCGCGGCCGGCATCATCTTCGTGCTGATCGTCGCCATCGCCTGCCTGGTGCTCGCCAACTAAACCGGTCAAAGAAAACGGGCGGCCCTATGGTCGCCCGCTCGCATGATGGAGCCGCTTGGCCCCGTCCTATCTCTCGCGCTCGATACGCAGCCCCGCGCACGCATGCGACTTTTAGCACCGCAAGCAGCATGGCTTCCGACGCACCGCTCCCCTATTTGATGAGCATCGCGTCGCCGAAGCTGAAAAAGCGATAGCGCTCGCGCACGGCCTCGGCGTAGGCGTCCATGATCTGCTCGCGCGTGGCGAGAGCCGAGACGAGCATCATGAGGGTCGAGCGCGGCACATGGAAGTTCGTGATGAGCGCGTCGACCACATGGAAGGTGCTGCCCGGCATGAGATAGAGCTGCGTCGTGGCGCTCTCGTGCGGGGTGATGTCGCCGCGGCCGAGAGTATCGGCACCATCGGCGCGTCCCTCGAAGTAGCGCGCGCAGACCGGCGGCTCAGAGACCGGAGCATCGGCATCGAACGCGCTCTCGAGCGAGCGCACGGCTGTGGTGCCCACGGCGATCACGCGGTGCCCCGCCGCCTTGGCGGCATGAACGGCGTCGACGGTCTCGGCCGGCACGTGATAGCGCTCGGTATGCATAACATGCTCGGTGGGATCGTCTTCTTCGACCAGGCGGAACGTATCGATACCGACCTCGAGCTCGACGGCGGCAAACGAGGCCCCCTTCTCTTCGATCGCGCGCATGAGCTCCGGCGTGAAGTGCAGCCCCGCCGTGGGCGCCGCCGCGGAATGCTCCTCCTGCATGGCATAGACGGTCTGATACTTTTCGGGGTCGCCCTCGTAATCGGTGATATAGGGCGGCAGAGGCACATGACCCGCCGCATGGATCGCTTCGTCGAGCGTGCGCGGCTCGCCCTGTGCGTTCTCACCCGCCGGCTCAAAACGAACCAGACGACCGCCACGCGAATCCTCGACGAAGTCGGTCACTTCGGCGGTCAGCACCACCGGTGCTCCCTCGGGCGCATGCGCGCCTCCCGCGCGGTACTCGATCCTGGCGCCGGGCTTAAGGCGCTTGCCGGGCTTGACCAGGCACTCCCACACATGCCCCATGGCGTCGCAATCCTCACGGCGCTTGAGCAGCAGCGTCTCGACCACGCCGCCCGTCTCGGCCTTGCGGCCGATGAGGCGCGCGGGCATGACGCGCGTCTTGTTGATGACGAGTACGTCGCCGGGCTCGATATAGTCGATCACGTCGCGGAAGACGCGATGCTCGACCGTTCCGCCGCTCGCGAGCTTATGGGCATCCCCGGCGTCGCTCCCTGCGCGATCGAGCACGAGCAGGCGGCACGAATCGCGCGGTTCGGCCGGGGCCTGCGCGATCAGCTCCTCGGGCAGGTTGTAATCAAAGTCGTCGGTACGCAAAGACATAGGTCAGCTCCAAGCCTTTTGGAAGATCGGGGCCATGCGCCCCGCAAAAATGCAACTCGATCATCGTAGCAGGTAACCAAAGGCAAAAACACGATCCCACACAACCGTGACGCTCAGGTTGCACGCGCGGCCTTGCGCTCGTCGCGGATGCGAGCACGGTCGAGCGCGGCCTCGGCGGCCGAGAAGCGACAACCGCAGTAATTCTGGCGATACATGCCGAGCTCGCGCGAGCGGCGCGTGGCCTCGGGATAATACGGCCTGAAGTCGCGGATAACGGGCATGAGGCCCCGTACCGCGCACAGGCGCTCGAGAACCTCGTTACAGGTCTCGAAGAGCTGGTACGGCGAGACCGCGAGCGTGGTCCCCACGTGCGTGAAGCCGCGCGTCTCGGCAACCCGACAGGCCTCGGCCAGACGCAGGCCGTAACAGGCACGGCAGCGGCGCTCGCGATCGCGCGCCCCGATGGGCGCCACGCCGCGCTCCCAGGCCGCATAATCCTCGTTTGCCTCGATAAGCTCGATCGCACCCGCAGCGCACCAACGTCGCAGCTCCTCAAGACGGCGCTCGTGCTCGGCAGCCGGCTGGATATTGGGGTTCACCCAGCAGATCGTGGGCTCAAAGCCCTCCTCGCGGAGCAGGCGCACCGGCTCGAGCGAGCAAGGGGCGCAGCAAGCATGGAGCAGAAGCGGGATAGATTCGCTCACAGGGCCTCCCCCTCACTAGGCGACGAACAGATCTCGGCGTGGCCCTCGGCAAAAAAGCGCACGCCCCACGAGGTGTCCTCGCATGCTGCGATCGCGCGATCGCGCAGGATCGTCCAAGCGTAATACCAATCGCCCACGCAACCCGCCAGGTGCAGCACGCCCACGACAAAGCACGCGAGCGGATAGCCGCCCGCCGCAGCGATTGCCCCGAGCAGCACCGTCACGGCAACGGTCGGGGCGAGAACAATCGCAAGATAGCGGCCGCGCGTGTAGACGATGCCCTCCGCGCAGGCATAGAGCATGGCCGTATCGCGATTGAAGCCAAAGGTCACGTGCGAGCCCGCAGGAGCGAGCAGCCTGAAGAAAACGCCGTGCACACCCTCGTGCAAAGCCAACGACAACGCAAGCAGGAGCAACATGCCCACCAGCCATGCCGGCACCGACCAGCCACCCGCAGCCATGAGGCCCGCGAGCTCACCGCCCGCCGACATGTTGCACGCAGGGCTGCCGAGCAGCGGCAAGCCGACGAACACGACGGCACCGAGCGCCGCGCCCATGCCGAGCACGACGCCGGAGCCCACCAGGCAAGCATGCAGGAACCGCTCGTCCTCAAAAGCATGTATGTTCGAAATCTCACGCATGCGCCCAAGCATACAGCAAGGCGGCGCGCACCGGCCCACATGTGCGATAATGCCCAGAACAAGCGATACACATAGGGCCGCGCCGCGAGAGCGCAGCCAAACAGATAGGAGCCTCATGGCAGCTAAGTTCAGCCGCGAGAACCGTCCCGTGTGGCCGCGCCGCGCCATCGTCACCGCCGGCGAGCCCTACGGCAACAAGGGCCTGCACTTTGGCCACGTGGGCGGCGTCTTCGTACCCGCCGACTTTTACGCGCGCTTTCTGCGCGACCGCATCGGCCGCGAGAACGTGATCTTCACCTCGGGCACCGACTGCTACGGCTCGCCCATCATGGAGAGCTATCGCAAGCTCACCGAGGCGGGCGATACCGACAAGACCATCGAGGAGTACGTGGAGGGCAACCACAGCCGTCAGGCCGCCACGCTCAACAACTACGAGGTCACGCCCGACATCTACGGCGGCTCGGGACTCGAGCCGGCCGGGCCCATCCACAACAAGGTAACGGCCGAGGTCATCGAGCGCCTGCACGAGCGCGGCACGCTCTCCAAGCGCAGCACGCTCCAGTTCTACGACACGCACGCGCACACGTTCCTCAACGGCCGCCAGGTCATCGGGCGCTGCCCCATCCAGGGCT
Source organism: Faecalibacterium prausnitzii (assembly GCA_963603165.1). Classification (GTDB taxonomy): domain Bacteria; phylum Actinomycetota; class Coriobacteriia; order Coriobacteriales; family Coriobacteriaceae; genus Collinsella. The sequence continues at coordinate 3,382 of CAVCLY010000072.1, read as the reverse complement.
GCAAGTCCGAGAAGGCCTATGCCGACGAGTGCGACCTGGGCCATCAGTTCGAGCCCGAGGAGCTTATCGCCCCCAAGAGCCAGCTCACCGGCGAGGTGCCGGAGCTCCGCCCGGTTGACAATCTCTACTTTGACCTGCCGGCCTATCTCGACTTCATGAAGACCTACACGGCCAAGCTCGCCGAGAACCCGCAGGTGCGCTCGGTGGTTTCCAAGACCATGGAGGAGTGGCTGCTCCCCGCGCAGCTCTATATTCAGAACAAGTTCCGCGAGGTCTTCGACGCCATCGAGGCCGAGCTCCCCGAGCACACCGTGCTCGAGCCCGAGGGCAACAAGAGCAGCTTTACCGTGACCTTCCCGAGCTGGGAGGAGCGCGACGCCGCCCACAGCGTGCTCGCGCGCGGCGGCGTGCGCTTCCGCTCGGGGAAGGCGCTCGTGCCGTTCCGCATCACCGGCAACATCACCTGGGGCGTTCCCGTGCCCGAGGTCGACGGCGTGACGGACGTGACCTGCTGGTGCTGGCCCGAGAGCCTCTGGGCGCCCATCAGCTACACGCGCACCGTGCTCGCGCGCGACGCCCGCCGCGTGGGCGTGAGCGAGGGCGTCGCCGCCGAGGACGCCGCCCTCATGGGAGAGCCCGCCGCAAACTCCACGCAGGTGCCCGAGCCGGCCTACGCGCACAGCTCGCTCGACTGGCGCGACTGGTGGTGCGCCGACGACGCCGAGATCTACCAGTTCATCGGCCAGGACAACATCTACTTCTACTGTATTGCCCAGACCGCCATGTGGGAGGCCCTCGGCTGGGACCTCAAGCAGTCGACGGTGAGCGCCAACTACCACCTGCTCTACATGGGCAAAAAGGCGAGCTCCAGCTCGCAGACGCCTCCTCCCCCGGCAGACGACCTGCTCAACCACTACACGTGCGAGCAGATGCGCGCGCACTGGATCAGCCTCGGCCTCTCCGAAAAGCCGGTGAGCTTTAGCCCCAAGGCCTACGACACACGCGTGACCGGCAAAGACAAGGATGGCAACGATGTGCGCGCTTGCGACGACAAGCGTGTGATCGACCCCGCTCTCAAGGAGAGCGCGCTTCTCACCGGTGTGTTCAACCGCTTGGCACGTTCCTGCTTCTACGGCATCGCCGAGAAGGACGGCGACGAGTCGAGCTACCGCACCGGCTGCATCCCGGCAGGCGCCCCCGCGGCTGAGGTGATGGATGCGTGCGAGCAGGCCGTGCTCGCCTTTGAGCAGGCCATGTACAAGTTCGAGACGCACCGCGCGCTCAGCGTGTGCGACGAGTTCCTGCGCGCCGCCAACAAGCGCTGGTCCGATGCGTCCAAGGCCGCCAAGAACGCCGAGGGCGCTGAGGGCGAGGCGCTTATGGCACAGGCGCTCGTCGACGCGTTCCAGCAGCTCCGTGTTGCCTGCGTGCTCATGCACGGCATCGTTCCTGCCGGTTGCGAGCTCATCTGCGAGCACTTTGACGTGGACCCGCTTGCGTTCTTTAGCTGGGAGCACGTGCTCGAAGATACGGATGCGTTCCTCGCGAGCCTGGGCGAGGAGGCTGGCTCGCACCGTGTGAAGGTGCTGCCGCCGCGATTCGACTTCTTCAAGAAGCACGAGACCCAATACTAGCGCCCAGATCGTTTGCTTGGTTCACTCGGTTGAGTTCAACCTGACGCCCGCCGGGGCGTTCCCCTCAGAAACGTCCTCGGCACATGGAAGGGCCCGTTCGCCTCGCTCCTAGGGAGCGGTTGGCGGACGGGCCCTTCCGTGCCTGCGGAATGTTTCTGAGGGGAACGCCCCGGCGGGCTGATGGGGGCTCGGCTGAGCGGGCGCCGCTCGCGCTCTGGAGGTCGCGGGGGAACTATAGTCTGCGCTCGGTTGAGGCAGGCTTGGCGCATCGCGAATTCCAGCTGCTCGTGGAGTCGTTTTTGATTCAATGGGCGGCCGATCCGGCCTCATTGCAAAGCAGCGAATCACGGGACATCGCAATCGCAATCCGCTTAGCATGCAAGTCGCTCATCTTATGGATAGCCGAAGCCTAAGACAAGTCGATTAAACCACGAACATCTTGAGGCCGCTCAACAGCGTCAACGTCAGGCCCGCACGGAACTCCCTTCGGGAACATTCCGCAAGCAAGGAGGCGCCCTTACGCACATAGCTCCAAAGGAGCAGGGCGAAAGGGCGCCTCCATTTGCCGAGGACGTTCCCGAAGGGAGGCCCGGGCGAGCTGTCTGGGTCGCGGACGCTACTGCTTCTTGTGCTTGCCGAGGACGCCAGCGGTTGCAGCCAAGATGCCGAGGGCGACCAGGAGGCCGACGATGAGGGGGGTTCGGTCGCCAGTGGCAGCAAGCTTTCCGTCGGCAGCCTTCGTCACGGTCGTAACCGTAGTGGTCGTCTTGATGCCGTTGCCTTTCTGGTTGTCGGCGGGGTCGTCCCGCTTGTCGCCAGAGCCGTCCTTGTCGGCGTCGTCCTCCCCGTCGGCATCGGGCTTATCGTCCTTTTTGCCGTCCCCCTTGTCGGGATCGTCCTTCTTGGACTCCTTCGCCTTCCAGGTAGCCTTGAGCTCGAGGTCGGATTTGACCGGGGTCGAGAAGTCGTAGAGCCCGCCGTCGAGGGTCCAGCCGGTAAAGGTGTAGCCCTTGCGCGTGGGGGCCTCGGGCTCGGTGGCGAGCTTGCCGTCGGTCACGGTCTGGGCCGCGACCCTGCCGCCGCCGTTCGCGTCGAAGGTCACGAGGTGCGCGAGGGCCTCCTCGCCATTGGCGGCCCAACGGGCGTAGAGGACGAGGTCGCCGGTCACCTTGGAATCGAAGTCGTACGACTCACCGTCACCGGTAGCCCAGCCCGCGAAGACGAAGCCCGCGAGGGCCGGCGCACCGGGATCCTTAGCCTTCGCGCCATGGGCCACGGTCTGAGGATCGACCGCGGAGCCGCCCGCGGAATCGAAGGTCACCATGTGGGCGGTCACGGTCTCGCCCCCGCGCGACCACGCCGCGTGGAGGGTGACGTCGGAGGTCACCTTGGAGGAGAAGTCGTACTTGCTGCCGTCCTCGGTGCGCCAGCCCTCGAACTCGAAGCCCTCGAGCTCCGGGTCCTCGGGCTCGGTGGCCTTGCCGCCATCGGCGATGTGCTGCTCCGCCACTTCGGTGCCGCCGGCGGTGTCGAAGGTCACCGTGTGGACCTCGACCGTCTCGCCCTTGGCGGACCAGCTGGCATGGAGGGTGACGTCCTCCGTGACCGCCTTGTTGAAGTCGTATGCCCTGCCGTCCGCGTCGGTCCAGCCCTCGAACGTCAGGCCCTCGAGCTCGGGGTCTACCGGCTTCTTGGCGCACTTTCCGTGCTCGACCTCCTGCGCCTTGACGGCGCTGCCGCCGGCCGAG
>CAVCLY010000071.1:0-9179 GCA_963603165.1 Faecalibacterium prausnitzii | reverse complement strand
GACGAGATGTGCGACGAGTGCCGCGAGCGCGCCGAGATCAACCCGCTGCGCGCCTTCGACTGTAAGAACGAGCACTGCCGCGAGATCATGGCCGAGGCGCCCCTCATGGGCGACAATCTCTGCGACGACTGCCGCGAGCACTACGAGCAGGTCAAGCGCTATCTCGATGCCGCCGGTATCGAGTACGTGGAGGACCCGACCCTTGTGCGCGGACTCGACTACTACACGCGCACGGTTTTTGAGGTGGAGGCGCCCGGTGCGGGCGTGGGCTCCATCGGCGGCGGCGGGCGCTACGACGGCCTGGTGGAGCTCGAGGGCGGCAAGCCCACGCCGGGCGTCGGCTTTGCCGTGGGATTCGAGCGCGCCATGCTCGCGCTCGAGGCGTTCGGCGGCGAGATGGCCGACGAGGCCGCGCCGTGCGTGTACGTGGCGAACGCCGGCCGCGAGCTGCGCGACAAGGTGTTCGAGGTTTGCCGTGCGCTCCGCTCCGCGGGTATCGTGACCGAGGCCGACTACCAGTCGCGCTCGCTCAAGGGCCAGTTCAAGCAGGCCGACAAGCTCGGCGCGCGCCTGATCGTGATCCTGGGCGGCGACGAGCTCGCCGAGGGCAAGGTCAAGATCCGCAACATGCAGACCCACGACGAGGAGCTCGTGGACGTGGCATCGGTGGCCTCTTCGGTCGCGCACCTGCTCGGCTAGGCCGACCGTCCATAAGCAACGAGGCATCCGGCAGCTCGATTCTTCAGATTCGAGTTGCCGGGTTTTTTGTTTACGCTCGCGCCCCGCCTTCAGGGTCCGGCGACGAGGGGTGTTGGCTGCGGCGCGCCCGTCGAAAATCCGATCACCGACAAATTCGACCGCTTGCCGCAAAGCGTCTTGAATGCAGGATGTACTTTTCTTTGGTAAAGCGACTTTGTGGCGAACGCGCCAAAAGCAAGCGCCTATAATGTGGCTCGCGTGCGCTTGGCACGCATCCGAAACTAGGGAGGCAACGTGGCTGAGACCAAGGGCAACCAGTCCGTACCCGAGACCGCTGCACGTCGCGTGGCGGCGGCTGTGGTCAACCGCTTCTACAACCGCATCGGCTCCAACGCCGAGACCAAGGAGCAGCTCGCCGAGATCGATATCCCCGAGCAGCTGCGCGACAACCTGGCGCTCTTCTTGCGCCTGGAGCGCAAGGTGCTCTCGGAGTACGATCCCGAGATCGCCGAGCTCTTCGACAAGATTCTCAACGCCGAGATCCGCGCCAACGAGGGCAACCCCGGCACGACCGCTGCCGAGGAAGAGGTCGACGAGCAGGGCATCCCCGTGGGCGACGACGCCTCTGCCGTGGCGTTCCGCGAGGTCATCGAGCTTATCGACGACCTCGATCTCGACAAGCAGCAGATGATCGTCCGCGCGTTCACGAGTTTCTTCCATCTGGCGAACCTCACCGAGGAGAACTACCGAGTCGATATTCTGCGCGAGCGCGAGGCCGGCGCCTCGACCGAGACCGATGTCGACCCCGCCAACGAGCTCACCGTGGCCTATAACCGCATTGTGTCGGAGATGGGCGAGGAGGGCGCGGGCGAGCTTCTCTCCAAGCTCGAGTTCCACCCCGTGTTCACCGCGCATCCCACCGAGGCGCGCCGCAAGGCCGTCGAGGGCAAGATCCGCCGCATCTCCAATCTCCTCGACGAGCGCCCGCGCCTGGGCGGCTCCGACCTCGTGGAGAACGAGCGCCATATGCTGCAGGAGATTGACGCCCTCGTGCGCACGAGCCCCGTGGCCTTTAAGAAGCCCACGCCTGTCGAAGAGGCCGATACCATCATCGATATCTTCGACAACACGCTCTTCGACAACATCCCGGTGATCTATCGCCGCTTTGACGACTGGGTGCTCGGCGAGAAGGCCGGCACGGTTCCGCCCGTGTGCCCGGCGTTCTTCCATCCCGGCAGCTGGATCGGCTCCGACCGCGACGGCAACCCCAACGTCACCGCCAAGGTGAGCCGCGAGGTCGCCGCCAAGTACTCCACTCATATGGTCGAGAAGCTCGAGGACAAGTGCCGTCGCGTGGGCCGCAACCTCACGCTCGAGACCACCTACTCCAAGCCCTCCGACGAGCTGCTCAATCTCTGGAACCATCAGGTCGAGATGAGCGAGCGCTACACCGCGAACGCCGAGCTCATCTCGGAGCACGAGCCGCACCGCGCCGTCATGCTCGTCATGGCCGACCGCCTGAACGCGACCATCCGCCGCAACTCCGACACCATGTACCACTCGGCCGAGGAGTTCCTCGAAGACCTGCGCGTGGTGCAGCGCTCGCTCGCCGCGTGCGGTGCCGTGCGCGCCGCCTACGGCCCGGTGCAGACGCTCATCTGGCAGGTCGAGTCGTTCGGCTTCCACATGGTCGAGATGGAGTTCCGTCAGCACTCCGTGGTGCACGCCCGCGCTCTCAAGGACATCCACGAGAACGGCATCCACGGTGACCTGCAGCCCATGACGCGCGAGGTCATCGATACCTTCCGCGCTATCGGCTCCATCCAAAAGCGCTACGGCAAGAAGATGGCGCACCGCTACATCATCTCGTTCACCAAGAGCGCGCAGCACATCGCCGACGTGTTCGAGCTCGCGCATCTCTCGTTCGCGCATCCCGAGGACGTTCCCGAGCTCGACGTGATTCCGCTGTTCGAGCAGCTCGAGGACCTCGAGAACGCCACCGACGTGCTCACCGAGGTCATCAAGCTCCCGGTTGTGCAAAAGCGCCTGGCGCAGACGAACCGCCGCATGGAGGTCATGCTCGGCTACTCCGACTCGTCCAAGGACGCCGGTCCCACCACGGCCATGCTCGCGCTGCACTCCGCGCAGGAGCGCATCGCCCGCTGGGCCGAGGAGAACGACATCGACCTCGTGCTCATGCACGGCCGCGGCGGTGCCGTGGGCCGTGGCGGCGGCCCGGCCAACAAGGCCGTGCTGGCGCAGCCCAAGGGCTCGGTCAACTGCTTCTTCAAGCTCACCGAGCAGGGCGAGGTTATCTTCGCGCGCTACGGCAACCAGACGCTCGCGCAGCGCCATGTGGAGTCCGTGGCCGCGGCAACGCTCCTCAACTCGGCCCCGAGCATCGAGAAGCTCAACACCGAGACCACCGAGAAGTACTGGGGCATGGCCGAGAAGCTCAACGAGGTGAGCCACGCGCGCTATCTCGACCTGCTGCACACCGATGACTTCACGCCGTGGTTCAGCTGGGTCACGCCGCTCACCGAGGTCGGCCTGCTGCCGATCGGCTCGCGTCCGGCCAAGCGCGGCCTGGGCGCCAAGAGTCTCGACGACCTGCGCACCATCCCCTGGATCTTCAGCTGGAGCCAGGCGCGCATCAATCTGGCCGCATGGTACGGCCTGGGTACCGCCTGCGAGGAGTTCGGCGATCTGGACGAGCTCAAGCGCGCCTACGAGGAATGGCCGTTCTTCCGCACGTTCATCGACAACATCGAGATGTCGCTCGCCAAGACCGACCAGCGCATCGCCAAGATGTACCTGCATCTGGGCGACCGCGACGATCTCTCCGAGAAGGTCTTTACCGAGATGCAGCTCACGCGCAAATGGGTGCTCGCCATCGTGGGCGACGAGTGGCCGCTGCAGCACCGCCGCGTGCTCGGCCAGGCCATCCGCGTGCGCAATCCGTATGTGGACGCCCTCTCGGTGGCTCAGGTTCGTTCGCTCCGCAAGGTCCGCATGGAGCAAGACGAGCTCACGGACGAGGAGAAGGCTGAGTATATGAGCCTCATCCTCTCCACCGTCACCGGCGTCTCGGCAGGTCTCCAGAACACCGGGTAATGTGCGGCCTCTATAGGCTGTTTAGAAGCTTGCGCATCCCCGTTGCTCGGCCCCTTTGGGCGCTGGGCGGCGGGGATGTTCGCGTTTTTGTAGAGGCGTTCGGCGGGATTGGGCGAACGCGCTCGGTTTACGGTCTTCGGTTGGGCGATGACGCAGCGGATGGCAAACGTCGATGCCGCATAGGAGGCCGCTGCGCTCTTGCGCGCCGATGCCCTTCAGCCAAACGTTGATAGGCCGACCCCCTCGCGCGCGAACGCTAAAACCGCTATCGTGGGGAGTCCGGTGTAGGGAAGCACCGGAGCACTCTAAAACGAAGTTCAAACGAAGCAGGTAGGCAATGAACAACCATACGAATAGCAATCCCAGGACAAATGAGGGCAAGAAGCGGCGGCGTGGCCGTCGCGGCACTGTGGCCGCTGTCGTCTTCGTGCTCGTGCTCATCGTGGGTGCGAGCGTGGCGGGCGCCTATGCGCTGAACGGCGGCTTTGCGGGGCTCGGTACCAAGGACGCCGCGAGCAGCAAAAAGGCCGATGAGAAGAGCGCTTCGAAGCTCAAGACCGTGCACGATACGACCTCAAAGAGCAAATCCAAGGAGAAGACCGCCGAGGAGAAGGCTGCCGAGGAGGCCGCGGCCGCGCGTCGCTCCGAGCTCGAGCTCGACCCCAACAAGCAGACGGAGTGGAACACCACCCATAACAACGGCACCAACACCGTCTATCTCACCTTTGACGACGGTCCGTCCGCGAACACCGTGAAGGTGCTCGATATCCTTGATACCTACGGTGCCAAAGCCACGTTCTTCGTGACCGGCAACGATGCCGACTACCGCTCATCGATCAAGGACGCGTATGACCGCGGCAACGCCATCGGCATGCACACCATGACGCACGACTACTCCATCTACGCCTCCGAGGAGACCTACTTCAACGATCTGCATCAGGTCGAGGAAGTCATCAAGGAGCAGATCGGCTACGTGCCCTACCTGGTGCGCTTTCCGGGCGGCTCGTCCAACACGGTCTCGCGCAACTACTGCTCGGGCATCATGAGCACGCTCGCGCAGGATCTGGTGGCCCGGGGCTACCAGTACTACGACTGGAACGTGAGCTCCTCGGATGCCTCGGCTGCGACCGTCGACACCGAGACGATCGTCTCGAGCTCGTGTGTGGAGGGTTATCCCAACGTCATGCTCCTGTTCCATGATTCGGCCTCAAAGACCACGACGGTGGAGGCCCTGCCGCGCATCATCGAGTTCTACCGCGACCGCGGCTACGAGTTCAAGGCGATCGACCGCTCCGTGTGGGTGCAGCATCACGCGATCGCCAACTAGCGCCCACCTCGTTTAGAAACGACAAGGCCGCCGCGCCCTGCGCTCGCTTGAGCGTACCGGGCACGGCGGCCTTTTGCTTTGCCATCGAGGCCGAGCGCACGAAAGCCGGGATGCCGTTTCGTAGCGTGCGCTCGCTTGAGGAGTGACGGTTGGAGCCTGCATCCCGTTCACCGGAAGCCGAAGGGGCTTGGCCATGAGATGCCGCTGATCGCTCGGCGACGTTGGCTCCGTTGGCATCTCATGCGGTAAAAATCGCCCGTCGTCGCAGGGGTGCTCGAGGGTTAGTCGTCCGCGCCGTCGATGAGGGGGAGAGCGAGCATGAGGTCGCGCTCATCGATCGCGTGCGGCGCCGCGGCGCGCGTTTTGGGTTTGGCGCAGAATGCGATGCCGATCCCTGCGGCCTGGATCATGGGGATGTCGTTGGCACCGTCGCCCATGGCCACGGTCCGGCTCAGGGGGATGCCGAGCTCTGCCGCCCATGCTTTGAGCGACTCGAGCTTGCGCTCCTTGGTCACGATCTGGGCCGCAAGCCTGCCGGTGAGCTTGCCGTCCTCGACCTCGAGGCGGTTCGCCAGACAGTAGTCGATTCCTGCCGCGCCCACGATGCGGTCGGCTACCTCGTGGAAACCGCCGCTCACCACGCCGACCTTCCAGCCGCGGTCATGCGCCGTGCGCACCAGTTCGAGCGCGCCGGGGGTGAACGTCACGCGCGCGAACGTGCGGTCGAAGACGCTCGCGTCGAGCCCGCGCAGCAGCCCCACGCGTTCCTCGAGCGCTTGGGCAAAGTCGAGCTCGCCGCGCATGGCGCGCTCGGTGATATCGGCCACCTGCGCCCCCACGCCGGCCTCCTCGCCCAGAAGGTCGATGACCTCCTCGTTGATGAGGGTCGAGTCGATATCCATGACGATGAGCCGACGGTCGTCGACAGCTGCGGGGTTGCTGGTGGTCATGTGTGCGCCTTTCTGCGAATACGTTGCACCTACTGTAGCGAATGCTTGCTCGCTCAGGCCCGGGCTTTAAAGATCGAGAGGCATTCTTTGAGCCATGAGCAGGTGGCCTCCTCGCGATATATGGCGCCCGTGAGCACGAGGCAGTCGCTGAGCTCGGCGCCGGTGAGTTCCTCGGTCGCGCCGTAGTGCTCGCGATTGCGCCGCAGATGGTCCAAGCGCGCGCGATGCCGCTCTAGATGGTTCTCGACGAGTGCGACGCGCTCCTCGGAGCTCAGGCTGTCCGAAAAGAAAAGCTGCAGCCTGAACTCGTCTTTGGGCGTGGCTTTGAGCTCAAGATCCGAGCGCTCCCAGGCGAGGAAGGCGCGCTTGCCCGCCGGGGTGATGCTGTAGCGCTTGCGTTCGAGCTGTGTGCCCGAGACTTCGGTCTCAAAGCGCACGAGATCCTCGTCCGCGAGCTTTTTGAGCTCGGGGTAGATCTGGCTGTGGCGCGCGCTCCAGAACTCCGAGAGCGCCTCCTCAAAGGCCTTGGTGATCTCGTAGCCCGTCATATCGTTGCGGTTGAGCAGGCCGAGCACGGCGTAACGCAGCGTTCCCAATTGATCCTCCGGTGTCGCGTGGTCTTGCGCGGGAGTATCCCATATGTTTATTTCGAACAAAACATGTAAACATTGACATATAGATAACCAGCGAATATTCTGCCAAAAGAAACCAAAGAGGGGAGATTTGCCATGCCTTGTCCGTCTGTGGAGCGCTATCCGCACCTGCTTTCGCCCATCACGATCGCGGGCACCACGTTCCAGAACCGCATGTTCTCGGCGCCCATGGGCGGCACCGACATCACCAACGACGGCTGCATCGGTCCCAAATCGACGGCCTTCTATGAGCTGCGCGCATGGGGTGGGGCCGCCGCAGTGACCGTGTCGGAGTGCATGGTGCATCCGGCAACCGACGGGAGCCATGCCTACCATCTGGACGAGTCGATCTTGAATTCGCTCGCGAGCGCCACCTACACGGCCGACGCCATCGCGCGCCACGGCTCGGTGGCGAGCCTTGAGCTCTCGCATTCGGGCATGTATGCGGGCACGTACATGATGGACAAGACGCGTCAGCAAGAGATGTGCCAGTGGGGGCCGAGCGCCACGGTGCGCCCAGACGGCGTGGAGGTGCGCGAGCTCAGCTGCGATCAGATCGACGAGATCGTGGCGGCCTACGGCCATGTGGCGGGTCTTGCCAAGCGCGCGGGCTTTGGCATGATCATGATCCACGGCGGGCACGGCTGGCTCATCAACCAGTTCCTCTCTCCGTACTTCAACCATCGTACGGACGAGTACGGCGGCTCGCTCGAGAACCGCTGCCGTTTTGCCTCGCGCGTGCTCGATTCGGTGCGCGCGGCGGTTGGGGAGCGGTTTCCCATCGAGTTCCGCATGAGCGGCTCCGAGCTCTTTGAGGGTGGCTACGATGTGCTGGGGGGTGCGGCCATCGCCCATGAGCTCGAGGACAAGATCGACCTGTTGCACGTGAGCGCCGGTACCTACCAGCGCGGTTTTGGCGACACGCACCCTTCCATGTTCAAAAAGCATGGCGCCAACGTGTACCTCGCAGCCGAGATCAAGCGCCATGTGAGCATTCCCGTGGCGACGATCGGCGGCATCAACGACCCCGCGCAGATGGAGGAGATCATCGCCTCGGGCAAGGCCGATGTCATCTACATGGCGCGCGAGCTTTTGGCCGACCCTCAGCTGCCGCGCAAGGTGCGCGAGGGCCGCGAGGACGAGATCGTGCACTGCCTGCGCTGCTTTACCTGCATGGCCGAGCGCGCGCAGACCTCTACGCGCCGATGCACCGTGAACCCGCTCATCGGTCGCGAGCTCGAGGGCTTTGAGATCGCTCCGGCTCGCGAGCGCCGCCACGTGCTTGTGGCGGGCGGCGGCCCCGGCGGCCTCTATGCGGCCTATACCGCGGCGCGCCGTGGGCACGACGTGACCCTTTGCGAGGCGGAGGACGAGCTCGGCGGCGTGCTCAAGAGCGAGATCGCCCTACCGTTCAAGCGCGACATGTACGATCTTACGGCGAGCTATGAGCGCCTGGCGCGCAAGGCCGGCGTTAAAATCGAGCTGGGCTGCCGCGTGACGCCCGAGCTCGTGGCCGAGCGCGAGCCCGATGCCCTGATCGTGGCCGTGGGCGCCCGTCCGTTCGTGCCGCCCATTCCGGGGCTCGATGGCAAGAACGTAATCGTGGTGAACGACTACTACAAGCATGCGGACGAGGTGGCCGATACCGTGGTCGTGATGGGCGGCGGCCTTGCCGGTTGCGAGTGCGCCATCGCTTTGGGCATGCAGGGCAAGCGTGTGGAGCTGATCGAGATGCGCGATGTGCTGGCGCCCGATGCCAACGTGCGCCATCGCCCGCTGCTGCTCGAGCAGGTCGACCGCTTTGTGAGCGTGCACACCGGATGCCGCGCGCTCGAGGTCACGCCCGCGGGCGTTGTGTGCGAGAACGCCGAGGGTGGGCGCGTACAGATCGCGGGCAAGACCGTGATCTGCGCCCTCGGCCAGCGCTCCTGCACCGATACCGTTGAGGAACTGCGTAACACCGCGCCGTTCGTGCGCGTGATCGGCGATGCCGAGCGCGTCTCGAGCATCACGAACGCGGTGTACAGGGGTTACCACGCCGCCCTCGACATCTAACCGTTCGGCTTTCCCAGGCACCCGATCTTCGGGCTCCAACCCTCCTCGCGTACCTAAAGTACGCGTCGTCGGGCTTGTCGCTCCGAACCTCGGGCACCTGGGAAACCCGCGGTAACTACGGGGCACCCGATCTTCGGGCTCCAACCCTCCTCGCGTACCTTGAGTACGCGTCGTCGGGCTTGTCGCTCCGAACCTCGGGCGCCTGGAAAAGCCGCTATGCTTGCGGGGCACCGCACCTCGGCGCTCAATCGTCGGTCGCGTACCTAAAGTTAAGCTTCCCTCCTCTTTCGCGCCGATCTGCGGCACCTGGAAAAGCCGGGCTCTTGTTGAGAACCGCGTCCTCACGTTACAATCTGGTACGCGTACCAAGTAATGACGAAAGGCGCCCGGATTGTCAGACCA
>CAVCLY010000070.1:0-9696 GCA_963603165.1 Faecalibacterium prausnitzii | reverse complement strand
CACCGTCCATACCGGTCCCGTCCTTCCGAATCTCAGGCGGGCGAACCACAAAAAAGCGCCCGCACCCAAAACCTTCCGGTCCAGGGTACGGGCGTGTCACAAGCGTGGGGTACGGGTGCTTTACTTTGCGAAATGAAGGTTGAACACCTGCACGGTCACGTGCATCACGCGCTCATCTTCCTCGTTCTGGATTTTGCAGGTCCAACACGATGTTTTTGGACGCTGAACGTCGATTGCCCTTTTGGCGAGCGCGGCGTCGACCTCATTCAAGACATGCTCGAAGTTGGCCGTCTTTTTATTGAACACGATGACGCTTACCTTTGTGTCTCGCCAGGTTGTGTAAGAAAACAACTGCTCGATGGCATCTAGAAAAGCCTTTCTTCCGCGCCAGCACTTGCACTCCGCGATGTAGGCAGCATGTTCCTCAAAGGGGATGTAAATGTCGGTCTTGCCGTGGTTCCTAAATGTTTCACCAGTAGCATTTTCGTAGTGCGTGTTTAGTACACCCAGGAGATGGCTTCTGAGCTGTTCCTCGTTGAAGTCGCAATACGAGCCTGGGGTGGCCTCCATCGTCGCACATAGCCCGTCAATGATTTCAATGATGTGTGCGTAGTCCTTGTCACCTATGCTGTGGGCCGGCCCTTCCGAGGAAGGCTGTGGGATGCTGAAGACGAGTTTCTTTCTCTTAAGCGGAATGGGCAGAGCCATGGGTGCCCCCTCAACCCTATTGAGCGGGAGGTTGAGCCCCTGTCTGATTGTCGCAAGCTTATCAAGCTGGCCGATTCGCTGGTCTACGGCGCGTTCCACAAGAGGTCGAAGCGAGTCATTGAACCTAGCAGCATCGGCACTGACCCGATCGGCCGCCAGCTTGAACGTATCAATCTCAGCTTTGAAATGGGATTGGATCGCCTCGGCTGAGGCCTTATCTTGCGGGAGCTCATAGGCAAGATACAAGTGACCGACGCCGTCATGATTCGGATTATCTATTCGTTCATACTTATAGGAATCGGAAAGCGAATAGGTGGAGGGCGTCAATTTAAATAGAGACGGGTCTCCTGTATAGGCAACGCTACAAGTGGCCTTGATTCCGGGCCTATCGATATATTCGTTTTGATAACCGAGCATCCTTGACGTGGGGTTGTAGACACGTACGGTTTTTTCTTTGAAATCAATCTCTGCCGTGTCCGGATAAAGCTCAAGAGGCTCAATTGTGTATTTAGAGACGAAATAGTCAATCCAGGCGTCCCTGTCAGTCTGATCCATATTCTTTGCGGACAGCTCGGCGACGGCTTTCTTCATGCGCTCGCCGTGCGCCTGGAAGGCCGCAGTTGCCTGATTGTCCTGAAAGCAATGGTTGCCATCTCCGTATCCGAACATCTAGTCCTCCAGCTTCCCGCCGAACGTCTCCTCCACGAACTCGGCCAGCTTGCCCTCGCGAGCCAGCTCGGCCGTGTCCGCGCACACGAAGTTGGCGTCGCAGCCGCCGCCCACCTCGCCGTTGTATCCCAGGATGTAGTGCGTAGCGATCTGGTAGATGATCTCGGTCGGCGCCGCGCCGAACACCTGGCGCTCCAGGATGTGGTTTAGGCGCTCGCGGTCGTCGGGGAACGCCGCTCGCATGCCCTCGCTCGCATAGAGCCGCTTGATGATCTCGGTGATGTAGAGGCCCGACTTCATGTACAGGTCGGCGAAGGTGTGTGTCGGGTCGTCGAAGCAGCCCGGGTTTTCCTTCTCGAAGAGGTCCACCATCTGCACCACCACGGCGCGCGGCGTGAAGATCTGGTTGGTCTTCTGCGGCGGCACGTAGTCGAAGATGTCCTCCTCGAGCGTCTCGTCGAAGTAGTTGGCCAGCCGTCCGCGCAGGTCGATGAACTCGCGCACGGAGTCATCGAACACCACCGGGTCGAAGAGCTGCCCGGCGAAGTGCGTGGGCTCCCCGGTCTCGGGGTCGGTCACCTCACCGCCGTCGCGCAGCAGGCGGAACTGTTCGACGGTCACGCTCGTCACCTCTAAGAACACCTCTGCCGGGATGATCTGGTCGAAGTTCGCCAGCGTCGTGTCCTTGTCGCCGTACGCCATGAGGAACGACGGGATGGTGCGGGAGAAGCCGCGAAGGTGGTCGCGGATGCTGCCCTCGAGCGTCTGTTTCTTGGCCTCGCGCTTGGCGGTCTCCACCTCGCGCACGACGGTCTCGCCGGCGCTCCTCACCAGCTCCTGGCGCGACTCCTTGAGATTGCTCACCAGGTCGTCTCGCGCAGCCTCGAGCGCCTCGTCGTGCCTGCGGTTGATCTCGTCGGCGGCCTCCTGGGTCTCGGCCTGCTCGAGCTCGGCGGCGCGGTCGTGCTCGATGCGGGTCTTGGCGATCTTGAAGTTGCCCACCTCGCGGTTGAGCTTGATGTCCACGTCCGCCTTGATGCGCCGCTCCATCTTCTTTTGCTGGGCGGGCCTCATGTCCGCCCCGTAGTTCTGCTTGGCGGTCTCCACCAGCGGCGCGGCGATGCTCGCGCCGAACGTCTCGGCCAGCTGATCCAGGAACGCGTCGTCGGAGTCGGCTTCGTAAGTGAGCTCGATGGAGTCGATTACCTCGCCCAGCTCGTCTGCGACGGAGCCGTACACCTTCTCGCCGAACATGCCCTCGGCCAGGCCCACCACCTGCTCGGCGGGGACCTCGACCTCTCCCTCGTCGTTGAGGTCAAGCTCGTCGGCGGTGTCCCGTTTGATGCCCAGGTCCTCGTTGGGCGCCTTGTAGGGCTCGAGCTTTTGCAGCACCTCTATGACCTCGGTGGGCGCCCGGAACACGTTGCCGATGTTCTGGAAGAGGAAGTCGCTCATGAAGCCGCGGCGAACCACCTCGCGCGAGCGGATCTTGCGCGGGATGGAGAGCACGCGCTCGGCGTCCAGCTCCACCATCTCGCCGTTCTCGTCCTCGCCAATCACGGGGAAGAAGTTCAGCAGCGTGCGGATGCGGCGCTTGCGGTCGTCGAGCGTGCCGCCGCCCGACGCCGTGTCGGTGTACAGGTCGTTGGCGAACTCCTCGAAGATGGTGAGCGTGCGGGCAGGGTCGAAGTCGAAGACGTAGGCGTTCTCCTTGCGCAGGTACGCGCCGCCGCGCTCGAACAGGCACGGGTTCTGCGCCCGGAACGCCGCCTGCATGTACAGCGAAGGGCTCTTCATGTTGGAGAGCATCAGCACGGCCGTCCACTCGGGCACGGTGACGCCGGTGGTCAGCTGGCCCACCGAGAGAGTGACCGTTTTGTCGTGCGTGGCGATGGCCTCGCGCACCTTGTCGAACGCCTTCGCGCTCTCCTCGTCGTCGTCCAGCTTGCCGTCGCCGGCCGCCAGCACGATCTCGTACTCGCCGAAGACGGGGTGCTTCTTGAGCTTCTTGGCGAGCGCCCTGGCCGAGTCCACGCGGTTGAGCATCCAGAACGTGTGCCTAAGCTCGTCGCGCAGCTCCGGCGTCGAGAACGGGAACTTCTTCTGAGTGGTCAGGGCGTCGAGGAAGCGGTCGACGTCCTCGTTGTGGGTGAAGTAGCCGTTCTGGTTGGTGGCGAAGAACTCGTTCAGGTCGAAGGCGAACTCCACCGACTCGCCGTCGATGTCGCAGCCCCGCGCCACCTTGCCGGCGACTATGTCGCTCATCTGGTAGGTGAACATGTTGAGGCGCGGCAGGTCGGCGTAGGGGTTCGGTGCCTCGGAGCCCTCGTCCCAGTCGCGTTTGGCCTGCTGCTCGTCGGCGTAGGTCCAGTTGAAGATGGCCTCGGCCGGGAACTTCTCGTTGGCGATGGCCTTGAACGGCGTGCCCGAGAGGTGCAGTGTGAACCGCCGCTTGATGTGGTCGAAGGCAACATCGGTCTTGAGGGTGTCGACGCCCTCGTGGGCCTCGTCGATGATGAGGACGTCCCACTCGATGTCCGACACGTGCTTGAGCTTGTCGAACTTGCCGCCGAACTCGATGGAGCCCTTGAGGTCCTGCAGGCTCACGAACTCAATGAACCCCTTGGCACCCCCGTTCCTCAGGTTCGTCAGGTACTCGTCGCGCGTGAGGCAGTAGGGCTTGCCTGCGAGGGCGCCCACGCTGCTGATGAAGTTGAGGCCCGACCCGGCGCCGACGAACTTCACGTAGTCGTCGTACCAGGAGTTGGCGATGGCGGGGCGGTTCGTCACGATCAGCACCTTCACGGCGCCGACGCGGCGGCAGAAGTCGTAGGAGGTCAGTGTCTTGCCGAAGCGCGGCTTGGCGTTCCACAGGAACTCGCCCCCCTCGTGGGCGCGGGCGTAGTCGGCCGTCTGCACCGAGGCCGCCTCCTGTTCGGCGCGCAGCTTGTAGTCGATGGCCTCGGGCGCGTCCAGCACGCCGTGGTTCTCGCGGAACTCCCAGAAACGCATCTTGGCCGGCGCGGGCTCGATCTCGTACCACTCGGTGTCGGGCTCGTTTGCCACGTCCAGACGCTTCAGGTAGCCGTGGAAGTCGGTGTCGCGGAACGTCTCGCCCGTGTCCTCGTAGGTGGCGTTGCCGTGCCAGTGGATGACGTAGCGCACGTTGGCGGTGTGCGTCTGCTGCTTGACGCGCGTCTCCACGTCCTGCTCGGTGTAGCCGATCTTCGTCCACCCGTCGTGCCGCGCTATCTCGGGCGTAGTGTAGGCGTAGATCTGGGGAAGGGCGGGGCGGGCAGTCTTGACCTTCCCAGTGATGTCGTTGAAGGCCATGGCTAGTCCATCTCCTTCACGTGCGACTCGATGAACTCTATCTCGCTCTCGTCCAGGCCGTACTTGGCGTAGAGCTGGCGGTCGATATCGGGGATGGGCTTCGTCCAGTCGATGTCGGAGCCCGGTGTGAAGTCCTGGAGGGGAACGTATTTCCACTTCGAAGCCGGATTATCCTGAGTGATCTTTAAAACACCGAGCATTGTTCGGGCAAACTTGGTCTTGATATATTTCAACAGTGCCTTTGCTTCCGCCTCGGTATCAAAACGCCCAATACTAATAAACGATTGCGTGTGCCCAACCAAGGGTTCTCCGACCAGGGGCGCGGAAAGCATCTCTCCGAACGCTCCCGAACCATTTGCTTTCGGCACAAACACCTTCCATTTATTCAGGTTGGGATGCGTCTCGATATAACGAGCGAGAATGTATTTGTATGCACGGCCCGCCTTGCTCCTGCCGAAGATACGGATGTAATCCTCTCCGTCATTGGGGCAACTATCGTAAAGAGCAACGCCGCTCAAGTTGTCGATAACGTTGGTTTTGAGGTCATAATCATGGCCTTTGCTGAGCAATCCATGATCCTTGTCCACGTATCGCACCTCCGGATGATCCTCATGGAGGGCCTCCGTAAAGTGATAGCTGTCGGCAGCGTAAATACTGTCGCTTAACGCCGCCCCACCAAGCGCCAGCACCTTTGCCTTGATTGTTCTGAGCTCGTCGAAATGCGTGAAGACCTCAATGGCGCCAAAGTCCTTTCCCGCATCCCTATATGTAATGGCAACACCGCCCTTAATGTCGGTGTTAGAAAACAACTTCGATGCATCTGGCTCATACTTCATGACCTTGAAATGTGGGTCGCTAAGCATTTTGCGGTTCCATGCTTTGGGCGTAGAGCCGGCATCAAACAAGAAGCGTGCAGGCGTAACCAGCTCTGTTCTCTCGGCAACCTCAAACGATGCGTCCATAAATTCATGGTAGATGGGCGGCGCGTACGACTTGTTGTCCGTCTCGTCATCTTTGATTGAAAGCTGATACGGCGGGTTGCCAATCACCGCGTAGAACTTCTTTCCCATGGTCGTCGCCTTGCCTTTCATCGATGCGAACTCGAAGGGCTCGTCTGTTTTCCAGTCGTAAATGACGCAGAGGGGCACCGTCTCGCGGGGCTCCTCGGGGGTTTCTTCTGCTTGGTCGCCGCCGAAGCCGCCGTCGAACAGGTCGAAGAGCGACGGCTGTATGGGCTCGGGCGCGGGCTGCTCGTAGGTGCCCAGCGTGGATTCGACCTCGGCGCCCATCTTGTTGGTGGGCACCGCGTCGGTGAAGCCGTTCATCTGCCACAGGTTCCGCGAAACCACCCAGGCGGCCGCCTCTGCCTCCTCGGGCGTCGGCGCCTCGCCCCAGCGCTCCCGCAGGTGCTCGGCGAAGGTCTCCAGCACGTTGATGCGGGCGATGAGCAGGTTGTCGCCCTGGTACTCGAAGGCGTAGGTGGCCTTGAGCGCCGCGAGCGCCCACTTGACCCACTCCTTGCGTGTCTTGGCTTTCTCGGTGACCACACGCAGCTTGCGGTCCAGGAAGCCCACCCGCTCGGCAACGGGCAGGGCGCGGCCGGTCACGGTGTCGTAGCGGCTGCACACGAACGGCGCCTCGCCGCAGGTGATCTCGAGCCGGGTCGCCTCCACGTAGGCGTGCCACCCATGGCCCTTGGCCTTGGGGAACGTGACCGGCTCGGGCACGGCCGTCCAGCCGCGGACGCCGTCGTCGCCAACCGCCTCGGTGTTGAAGGCGTCGCGCCGCCCGAACCACACGGCGTCGATGTCGTTGTTCATCTGGTTGCATAGCCACGAGGGGGTGAACACCTCGGCGCGGCTCTTGGTTCGCTGGCTCTGCCGCTCGGCCTCCTTGGCGATGCGCGGCTTGATGACGCCGCTGGCAAGGCCGGTGACCTTAGCGACGGTTATCTCGTCGTCGCCAAGGTATCCGTCGCCCAGGGCCTCGTACTCGTTATCGGCCCAGATGATGTTCTTGCCGGTCGTCCGGTCGCAAAGCAGCGTCTCCAACACGTGCGTGGGGTAACGGCGCTCGAAGCCCTCGATAAAGCCCTCGCTCAGGATCTCGTGGTCGGTATCAGCCACCCTACGCACCCTTCTTCGCGAGCTCTTCGATCATGCAGTTGCGCACGAAGGCGGAAAAGCTCATGCCCCTAAGCGCCGCCTCCTGCTTGGCCGCGTCGCGTAGGGTGTCTGGAATCCGGATGGTTATGGAAGTGCGCTCACCCTCGACGAGGTGACGCCGTATCTCGGTTTCGGTGGCGTGTGCGTCCACCAGCTCCGTATAGGTATCCATCGCCGCTCCTGCCATGAAAAGTGCAATACAAATGCCTTGCGGCGATTATACGGCAGCGATGGGACAATAAAGGACACTACGCGACGATTCGCGACTTTGCGGGCGCCAACGGTAACGCTCGCCGCGCAAGACAGTCGTAATCGAAGCGCCTACCCCAACACAAACCAACCGCAGCTCACCGCCGCCAAAAGGCGGCGATGACGGTTACCTTTGCCGATTCAACCTGCGCGGCCATTACCGACCGCCCCGCACGGTTATCCCGCCGCCGAAAGGCGGCGAGGGCGCTCACAGCCGCCAGCCATGAACGCCCTCGCCCTACGCAAAGAGACCCTTGGCTTGTCACTCAACGCCGCCCGCAAGAAAAATTATCTGCCCCCGCCCAGCGGCCCAGGGCCGCCACGTGCCGTCGCTACCAACCACAGGTCGTCGCGCGGAAGCCCCGCCGCTCCGGGCGCTTCCGCCGGCTCGGTCGTGCCACGGGGTCCGTGCGCGCCTCTGCGAGTATCCCGTTGCGGCCGCGCGATCGCTCCGGCGTCTGTCTTCGCCACGGCCTTCGGTCAGCCCGCTTACGCGGTCTGCCTCAGGCAGCGGGCTCAGCCAGCCGCCTACGCTCACGCGCGGCCTGTCGCGACTCAACCTTTTGGGCGCGCCCGGCCCCCGCGTCACGCCCTCGCAGCGGCTCCAGCGCCCTGCGCTCTGGGGCATCCGCGCTTGCGTTTTCCGGGTCGCTCGCGCCGTCACGCGTCGTCCCCGGGCAGCCGGCGGGGGCATACCCGCAGGCCGCGGCCTACCGGTCACCGCCCGTCACCGACAGCAGCGAGCCTTGCGCCGTCACCTGCGAAGACATCCCGATCGCAACAGACGCACCTGCGACCCAACCAGGCGCCGCCGAGCCCGTCACTGACCGCCGGCACTCAGGGCGGCGCCCCGCACCTGTTAAATGTCACCACAAAGCCGCTGGCGATGGCTTCCCGGCTGACGCGGTGGGATAATCCGTACGCGAGGGAGGTGATGGGCAGTGAGCCAGTACTTCGAATGGGTCAACTATACAAAGCGGCAGCGCATAGAGGGCGACATCTTCCCCGAGGGCCTGGGCTACACTGAATCTTGCTTTGCCGGGGCCGTGATCCTGGACGCAGTGAGTACGCTGCTGGCGGAGCCTTGGAAGGGCGATCTCGTCGCGTTCGCTGGTGAGTGCATCTTTGACCTGCGTGACGACGTGACGCCAAAGAGCCATCCCGGTCTGTCCCGCCTCCTCGACGTCGCAATCGATCCCTATGACATCGGCTACGAGTTCGAGGACGTCACCGGCAGGTTCTCCTATGCCCGGGGCAAGGACGGCTATGTGCCCTCGACCCTGGAGGACGGCAGCGACACCATGAGATCGGCCCCCTATACGGGGCCGTTTGATCTCGATCTCGTCCGCTACCGGTTCGTGGTGAACGAGACGAGGGGCCTCTACTACGATCGCGAGGCAACGGCAAAGAAGCCGTACAGGCACAATTTCGACCCACTGCCGCTCCTGCTCGGCACCGGGAGGGGCTCGCTAATGGTAGGCGGCGAGCATCTCGAGGCGCTGGAGGGCCGCAGATGGCACTACGCCCCCGACGGCCTCTGGGTGGGTGACCTCGTCTACCCGTCCGGCGAGCGTCCCGGCGAGGACTACAAGGACGTCTCGGCCCTATACACGATGGACCTCTAGCGCATCGCCGACGTTGCGACGTGCCACGTCCTCGCTCTCCCCGTACCAGCGAACGCGGTACTCCCATGCCTGCATGAGACCAGCGGCCACTTCCTTCATGTCGCGCTCCTTCTCGGCCTCGGTGTCCTGGATGATGCTGTCGTCGAACACAACGCGCACCAGGCCCTCGTCCGGCACCTTCTCGCCCATGCCCCTCGCGCAGGCGAGAAGCGCCCTCGACACGCCCGCGATCGGCCCCTGCAGCGCGTTCTCGTGCTTGCGGATATTGCGCATCAGCGCCGAGTTGTCCGACGAGACCTCCGTGGCCGTCTTCACGTACCCCACGTTGTCGAAGTCGAAGTAGTTGATGCCGAGCCCCGTGAGGTCGCCGAGCACCTGCAGCGCCAAGCGGAGGACCCTGCTCTGAGCATCAGTGCGCAAAGCAGGCGCGAACTCCGTGATCGTGTCCTCGGTACTCATGACCTTCCTGAACACCGTGCAGTCGCCCTTGCCAAAGGGTATGGGCACCCGCTTGCCATCGGACGTCTTGGAAGTGTCGAACATGACGTCGCTGAGAAACACCCTCATCTTCGACACGTCCACCTCGTTGATGAGCGCGTCGAACGCCAGGTCCACCGACTGGATCGCGTCAACGGCATCCGCGAACACGCTCTGCCCATACGGCGAGCAATCAACGTGCGTGTTGGGGACGGCCGGCTTCACGATGCCGAAGGTGGGGAGAAGAGATCCGGTATCGACACGTTCAGCCACCCCAGGCACGTTCACCCTATTGCCGTTCGAGTCGAAGCAGACGGTCTCAATGCAATACGTGCCCCCAGGCCCAATGAGATGCATCTGCAACTGGTCCACGACCTGGCCTCTGCTATAAGCGCGGGTAACGAACGCACACTCCGTCACGCCCTCCGCATCCCAGGTAAGCGGCACGACCATGCGCGCATCATAATGCC
>CAVCLY010000069.1:0-9721 GCA_963603165.1 Faecalibacterium prausnitzii | reverse complement strand
TCGGCATGTACCTCTTCGGCTTCGGCGCCGAGTGGCTCTTCAACTCCACCTTCGCTTACTTCGTGATGTATGTCCTCGGCCTCGAGAAGGCCAACGCCTCCGCTTGGCAGTCCATGAGCTCCATCCTGCAGCTCATCTCCACGCTCGTCGTCATGGGCATCGTCGCCAAGAAGGGCTTCCGCAAGCCCTACATGATCGCTGAGGGCGTCGTCATCTCCGCTGTCCTCGCCTACGTGCTCTGCGGCGTGTTCCACGTCGACGCCGCCTCCGCCGCTGGCTTTGCCGGCATCACCGCCATCGTCGTGGTCTTCGGTCTCGGCACCGGCGCCGTCTACTACATCCCGTGGCAGACCTACCTGTTCGTCGCCGACGTCGACGAGGTCGTCACCGGCCGTCGTCGCGAGGGCACCTTCTCGGCCGCCATGCACCTCTGCGGCAAGCTCATGAACTCCGCCGTCGTCGCCGCCCTCGGCATGTGGCTCGAGTTCAACGGCTACATCTCCGGCACCACCGGCGAGATCAAGCAGCCCGCTACCGTCACCACCGCCATTCTCGAGATCATGGTCGTCGGCATCTGCGGTCTGACCCTCCTCGGTCTGCTCTCGGCCAAGTTCATGAAGCTCGACCGCGACACGGACATCATCGTTCAGAACGAGTGCAAGCGCATTGCCGACGGCGGCCGCATGGAGGACGTCGACCCCGAGGTCAAGCGCGTCTGCGAGGAGCTCTCCGGCGTGCAGTACGAGATCTGCTTCGGTCACAACACCATCGGCTACCACACCCCCGAGGAGCTCGAGACCATCAAGGCCGAGCTGCCCGAGCGCGAGAAGCTCTGCTTCGGCGCCACCAAGTAGCCTAGATTTGGCATACTGAGTCCAGCTGAGGGCGGGGTCGCAGGCCGCGGTCCCGCCCTCATTCTCTAGAGAGGGAACATTATGGGATGCAACAAGATTCTCGACACCTACATCGCCCAGCTCGTCGAGAACTCCACGCCGCAGGCGCCTGCCTGGAACATCGAGAAGATCCGTGCCGGCAAGGAGAACACCTGGAACTACATCGACGGCTGCATGATCAAGGCGCTCATCGAGCTGTTCGAGATCACCGAGGAGGTTCGCTATCTCGACTTTGCCGACGAGTACATCGACTTCTTCGTGCAGGACGACGGCACCATCAAGCACTACGACCCGACCGAGTACAACCTCGACAACGTGAACGCCGGCAAGACCCTCTACAAGCTCTATGAGCTCACGGGCAAGGAGAAGTACCGCCTTGCTATGGACACCATCTACAGCCAGCTCGAGAGCCAGCCGCGCACCAAGGAGGGCGTGTTCTGGCACAAGGCGATCTATCCCAACCAGATCTGGCTCGACGGCATGTACATGGCCCAGCCGTTCTACATGCAGTATGAGCTGTCGTTCCACAACCGCCGCGCCTGCTCCGACTCGTTCCACATGTTCCAGGTCGTGCGCGACCTCATGCGCAACGAGAAGAACGGCCTGTACTATCACGCCTACGACGCGAGCCGCAAGCAGTTCTGGTGCGACCCCGTCACCGGCCTGTCGGCCAACTTCTGGCTGCGCGCCGAGGGCTGGTTCGCCATGGCGCTCATCGACACCTGGGAGCTCATGCCGCCCTCGATGTCGGCCGAGAAGGACGAGATCCGCAAGATGTTCCACGATCTGATCGACTCCATGCTGCCGTATCAGGACGAGGAGACCGGCATGTGGCACCAGGTCATCAACCTGCCCAACATCGCCCCCAACTACCTGGAGGAGTCGGGCAGCGCGATCTTTGCCAACGCCATCATGAAGGGCGTGCGCCTGGGCGTGCTCGGCGAGCGCTACTACGAGGCCGGCCGCCGCGCGTTCGACGGCATCTGCCGCACCTGCCTCTCCGAGAAGGACGGCCAGCTCGCGCTCGACAACATCTGCCTGGTGGCGGGCCTTGGCAACACCACGCACCGCGAGGGCACCTTCGGCTACTACATGAGCGAGCCCATCGTCAAGAACGACGCCAAGGGCGTGGCCCCGCTCGTGCTCGCCTACATCGAGACCATGCACCACGACAAGCTCGCCGGCACCTGCGACCCCAAGAGCCCTGCCGGCTGCTGCCCGATCTCCGATCCGTTCGGCGGCTACACCCCGGGCGTCAACGCCGATAAGTCCGCGACGGAGCTGGGCTAGGCATGGCCGATTGCTGTTGCACGACCGGCCGGGACGGGTCGGCGGCGGGCTCTGCGCTCAGCGTGGGAGTGCGCCTGCACGACCTGCCGGCCGGCACGGTCGATGAGCGCATCCGCATGGCGGGGGAGCTTGGTTTTACCTGCCTGCAGCTCCCGAGCAAGGTGCTCTTCTCGAGCTTGGGAATCGATCGGCGCGGCTTGACTCCCGAGCTGGCCGAGCATTTGCGCTACGTGCTAGACGAGGCGGGGGTCGAGGTGGCCGTGCTCGGCTGCTACAAGAACCTCGCCACGCCCGA
Source organism: Faecalibacterium prausnitzii (assembly GCA_963603165.1). Taxonomy (GTDB): domain Bacteria; phylum Actinomycetota; class Coriobacteriia; order Coriobacteriales; family Coriobacteriaceae; genus Collinsella. The sequence goes on along the minus strand of CAVCLY010000069.1, from coordinate 7,243 downwards.
CGCAGCGCAGCTTGCCGAGAACCTGGCTGAGTACGAGGCCTGTCTGCGCTTTGCCAAGCTCCTCGGCGGCTGCCCGGTCGGTACCGAGACGGGCCGTCCCAATGCGGCCAACGCCATCGGGGACGATCGTTTTACCGATGCGGCGCTCGATGCGTTTTGCGCGAATCTCGCCCGTGTATGCGCCATGGCCGAAGAGAGGGGCGTGCCCATGCTCATCGAGCCGGGCTGGAACGAGGTCGTGTGCACGCCCGAGCGTTGCCGCGCGGTTCTCGACCGCGTTGAGTCGCCCGCGCTCGGCGTGATCTTTGATGCGGTATCGCTCCTGCACCCGTCCGTTGCGGACGAGGCTCAGGATATTGCGAGCCGCATGCTCGAGCTCAACGGCGAGGCAATCCGCGTGCTCCATGCCAAGGACTTTTCAATCGCCGATAACGAGGACGCGCCCGAATGGTGTGACGGCACGGGAAGGCGCCTGGTGTGCCATGGTCCCGCTACCACGGGCAGCTTCGACATGGCGCCGATCGCCGCTTGGGCCGCTCGCGTGCGCCCCGGTATCCACTGCGTGATGGAGAACAGCACGCCCGAGACCATGGTGGCCTCGCGCACGGCGCTCATCCGCATGGGCTAGAGCGCTTCCTCGCTCGCATGTTGAGCGCCGCCGGTTTGCCTGCGGCGGCGCCATCGGCGGCCTATATCAGCCGGACGTGGCGGGTCTGCGTCCGGCTTTTTCTGTATTCGAATTACACTGTTTTGACTTAGGGGAGTTTTTGCCATGGCCATTCACATTATCGAGGAAGCCAACCGCTGCCTCGGCTGCAAGCGCGCGTTCTGCCAGCTCAAGGGGTGCCCGGTCTCGACCTCGATCCCGCAGGTGATCGAGCTTTTCCGCGAACGCAAGCTCGACGAGGCCGGCGAGCTGCTCTTTTCCAACAACCCCATGAGCGCCGTCTGCTCGCTTGTCTGCAATCACTCGGGACAGTGCGAGGGCTCGTGCGTGCAGGGTCGCAAGGGGTCGCCGATCCACTTCTCGGCCATCGAGAGTTACATCTCCTCGACCTATCTTGAGCGCACGGTGTTCGAGAAACCCGAGTCGTGCGGCAAGCAGGTGGCGGTGATCGGCTCGGGTCCGGCGGGTATCACCGCGGCGATTCAGCTCGCCCAGGCCGGTTGCGGCGTCACGGTGTTCGAGCAGCGCGCCGAGATCGGCGGCGTGCTCGAGTACGGCATCCCCGAGTTCCGCCTGCCCCGCTCGCTGGTGCAGCGCTACCGTCACGTGATGTGCGAGCTCGGCGTGCGTGTGCGCCCGTCGACCACCATCGGCGGCGCGCTCCATATCGACGACCTGCTGCGTGACGGCTACGATGCCGTGTTCGTGGGTACCGGAACCTGGCGCGCCCGCAAGCTCGGAATCCCGGGCGAGGCGCGCGGCAACGTCCTCTACGGCATCGACTACCTGGTCGACCCGGCGAGCTTTGCGGTGGGGGAGAGCGTGGCCGTGATCGGCGCCGGCAACGTGGCCATGGACGTGGCGCGCTCGGCTTTGCGCAACGGTGCGCGCCGCGTAAAGATCTACGCGCGCTCGCGGCATATCTCCGCCATCTCCGAAGAGGTGGAGCTCGCCGAGCTCGACGGCGCCGAGATCATCTGCGGCAAGGCCATCTGCGCGATCGACGAGACGGGCCCGGTGTTCAAGACGGCCATCTTCGACGAGGAGGGCAAGGTGTCCGGCTACGAGGATGAGCTCGATCACTCCTCGGCCGATACCGTGATCATCGCGGCCTCGCAGAAGCCCAAGGACAAGCTCGTGCTCACCACGGACGGCCTTGAGGTCGATGAGCGCGGACTTCTCGAGGTCGGCGAAGACGGCATGACGAGCGTCGAGGGTGTTTTTGCGGCGGGCGACGTCGTCAACGGGCCGCTCACGGTGGTCCACGCCGTAGCCGGCGCTAAGACGGCTGTTGCGGGCATCAAGGGCTATCTCGGCATCGCATAGCGGCGACGGTGCGCGGCGCACGCAGGCGGTATTGCTCGCCTGCGCGCGCCAGCTCCCGTTTGGTATTGGGCGACACCGAGAATCTGCATTCAGCTCCCGTTTGGTATTGCTTGGCACCGCGAATCCACACTCAACTCCCGTTTGGTATTGGTTTGCGCCGCGAATTCATTTTCAACTCCCGATTGGTATTGGTTTTTGAGGATGGGCAAAGTAGAGGGCTGAATCGAGCCAAAGAAACCGCAGGTCGCAGGTCTCTGAAACAGCGGTCTACTCGAGCTCTTGCCAAAAACCAATACCAAACGGGAATCGGATTGAACGGGATCGCTCCAGACCGATACCAAACGTGGTTTGCCGTCTTGCAAACCGCTTGTGCGAACGGGCATCATGGAAGTGGTGCCCGTTTTTGTTTGAGGAGGCTCACATGTCGCGTACGAAGGTCTTGAATTTTGGCTCGCTCAACTTGGATTTCGTCTACGGCGTGGACCACATCGTCGCTCCTGGCGAGACCATCGATGCTGTCGAAGTTCAGACGAACTGCGGCGGTAAAGGGCTCAACCAATCGATCGCGCTCGCGCGTGCGGGGGCCGATGTGGACCATGCCGGCGCTGTGGGAGAGGATGGCGGCGTGCTTGTCGATCTTTGCCGCGAGGCAGGCGTCGATGTGAGCCGCATCCGTGTGCTGCCAGAGCGCACGGGCCATGCGATCATCCAGGTCGATAAGGCTGGCCAGAACTCGATCGTGCTTTTTGGCGGAGCCAATCGTGCGGTAACGCAAGCTGCGATCGATGAGGCGCTCGCCGGCTTTGGCGCGGGCGACGTGATCGTGCTGCAAAATGAGGTCAACATGCTGCCGCAGATCATCGATGCGGCTGGCGCCCGCGACATGCGTGTGGTGCTCAACCCGAGCCCCTTTGACGAGCGCATCGGTGCGTGCGATCTTGGGGTCGTCTGGCTGTTCTTCGTGAACGAGGTCGAGGGCGAGCAACTCACGGGTAAGGCGGAACCAGATGCGATACTCGACGCCTTTGAGCGGATGTTCCCGGATGCCAACGTGGTGCTCACGCTGGGGTCTGCGGGCGCGCGGGCGCTCTTTGACGGCAAGCGTTATGAGCAGGACGCTGTGCCCTGCAAGGTTGCTGACACCACGGGCGCGGGCGATACGTTCACGGGCTATTTTCTCGCCGAGTACCTGCGCACGGATGACGTTCAGGCTGCGCTTCGCATGGCTGTACATGCGAGCTCGATCGCCGTCTCGCGCCCGGGTGCGGCACCGAGTATCCCAGTGCTTTCCGAGGTTCGATCCGCGCTAGTATAGTTCGGCGCCGTGCGGCTGACGTCTAGTGCTTACCGAGTCGTTGCAGCGAGTCGGCGGTCGCATGAACGCCATCGCCCGGGCTGTTGCAGTTCGGGGATGTACAGGGCTTCTTCAAGCCACTTCTTGTTAGATAGCAAAAGATAGGTCGGGCAGCTCGTTGCCGTCCATTACGGAGCGAGCGGGTGGCGAAGCCTTTAGGGTCGCTGATCTGGAGCTGCATGTGGCCATGCCCGTCAAAGACGGGGAGGCGGTCGCGCGGATGGGCCTTCATGAAGGCGCCGCGATTGGGTGTTTACAGGTGGCGCTCGCGCCAGGCGGTGGGCGAGATGCCGCATGCCTGCTTAAAGGCCTGTGAGAAGGTGGATTGCCGCCGGTAGCCGAGTCGCACCGCGATTTCCGCAACGGATAGGCTGCGGTCCGCGAGCAGCTCGCGTGCCCGCTCGATGCGTCGGCGCCGGGCGTAGGCGGCGAGCCCCTCGCCGGTCTCGCGCTTGAAGACGGCGCACAACTTCGATCGGCTCACAAAGAGGCGCGCCGCGGCTTCGTCGATGCCGATCTGCTCGCCTGCATCGAGCCTGCGTTCAAGCAGGGCCATGGCCTGCGTTGCCAGTTGTACAGATTCCCGGCTCTCGCGTGCTCGCTCGGCGCTCGTCTCGCTCGCGTGCGCACATGCAAGCTCCGCCACCATGGCGTTGATGACCGATCGCATATGAAGAGCGGCGCCGGGGCGAAGGCTGCGCGCGTACGTGAGCTGATGGATGGTTCTCGCCATGGCTCCAAGGGCCCCGTCGGACCAGGCCCCGTCAAAGGCATCGAAGAGGCCGGTGAACTCGCCTGGCCATTGCTGCTCGAGTTCGTCGAAGAATCCCGAGAGAAAGAGCACCGAGCGCGAACAATAGGTGACGCCGGCCTTGAGCGGGGAGTACTGGTCGTGAAGGCTGCTCTGCACGAACGTACAGACGTTTCCGGCGGGCCACAGGCTGCGGCTTTCGCCGAGGCATACGGGCACGATGCCGTTTTCGGGCATGCACGAAAGCGTGGCTGCGTTCATCTCCGACACGCATGCGTAAGGTTCAAAGGTCTGTTCAAGGAGCCTCATGTCGTGCAGGGGCGTGACGACGTGCTCCATGACCAGGCAGGTGTCTGAGATGGGCATGACCCATGCGCTGCCCTCGCCGATTTCGTTGACGGTTTGGGCGTGAGCCGTTCCGTCGCCGGGTTGCAGGTGCAGCCCGAATTGCTCGAACTGCGGCAGGTAGAGCTGCTCGATGCGGGAGCTCGCGGTGCTGGCCATGTGCGAAACCGTCCTTTTCCTATACGCAAACGTCCACGCTTGCCGCCGTGTGGCGGCGCATCGTTTTCACCATGATAAGTTCGCAACGGTTAACTCTCAAGTTCGGTCCCGCAGCCAGGGAAAGGATTGCGAATGGAAAGAAGAAAAGAGGATATGGCCGCATGCGAGATTTCTCCTGCGGCGCAGGGCGGGGCCTCGTCCACATCGGAGGCGGCCGCACCTGAGGCGTCTTCAGCGATGCGGGATGGCGTCTCGCCCGCTGCGCATGCGGATTCGTCTGAGCCTGCGGGCATGAAGTCCGATGCCGCCGGGGCGCCTGCAGAAGGGAAGGGCGGTGCGCCCGCCGGCCAGAAGAAGGATGGCGGTATCGGCGAGCTCCTCGCGTTCGCGGGCGACCGCCGGGCTTTGAGTTATCTCGGTTGCGCGCTCTCCGCCGCGTCGCAGCTTCTCGGTTTCGGCCCCTACGTGTGCATCTGGCTCGTGGCGCGCGATCTCATCGCCGTGGCGCCCGACTGGAGCGAGGCCGCGGGCCTTGCCACATACGGCTGGTGGGCCGTCGGCCTGGCCGTGGCGGGCATCGCGCTCTACTTCCTGGCGCTCATGTGCTGCCACCTGGCGGCCTTCCGCTGCGCCTCCAACATGCGCAAACAGGTGACCGAGCACCTGCTGCGCCTCCCGCTTGGCTGCTTCGACGCGCACGCGACCGGCGAGCTTCGCCGCATCGTGGACGGCTGCGCCGCCTCAACCGAGACGCTGCTCGCCCACATGCTGCCCGACTCCGCGGGTTCCGTCGCCATGGTGATCGGCATGCTCGTCATGCTGGCGATTTTCGACTGGCGCCTGGGCGCGTCGTGCCTCGTGGCCGTGGTCGTGAGCGTCGGCGCGCTCGCCACCATGATGAGCGGCAAGGGCATGGAGTTCATGAAGAGCTATATGGCGGCCGCCGTGCGCATGAACAAGACGGGCACCGAGTACGTGCGCGGTATCCCCGTGGTCAAGGTGTTCCAGCAGACGATCTTCTCGTTTAAGGCCTTTCACGACAGCATCACCGACTACGCCAAGATGGCGCAGGACTATGCGGGTACCTTCTGCCGCACTCCGCAGGTGACGAACCTCACGGCTCTGAACGGTCTGGTGATGTTCCTGCTGCCGATGGCCTTGCTTTTGGCTCCCGGCGAGGGTGATTTCGCGCGTTTCATGACCAATTTCGCGTTCTATGCGATCTTCTCAGCGGTGATCCCGACGGCGATGGCCAAGCTGATGTTCGTCTCCGAGGCGTCGCAGATGGCGGGCGATTCCCTCGGGCGCGTCCGTGGCGTGTTGGACGAGAAGCCGCTGCCCGTGGTGGCCGCGCCTAAGCATCCTGCCGGCAACGACGTCGTCTTCGAGGACGTGACCTTTACCTACGCCGGCGCCGAGGCCCCGGCCGTCGACCACGTGAGCTTCGAGGTCGCGTCGGGCGCCACGCTTGCGCTCGTGGGCCCCTCGGGCGGCGGCAAATCCACCTGCGCGCAGCTCGTCCCGCGCTTCTGGGATGTCGACTCCGGCTCCGTGCGCGTGGGCGGCATCGACGTGCGCGATATGGACCCTCACGAGCTTATGGACCAGGTGGCCTTCGTCTTCCAGACCAGCAAACTGTTCCGCCAGACCCTGGCCGACAACGTCCGCGCTGCCCGCCCGGACGCCACTGACGATGAGGTCCTGGCCGCGCTCAGCGCCGCCCAGTGCGACGACATCGTGGCCAAGCTCCCGCAGGGCGTGAACACCATGCTCGGCGCAGGCGGTGCCTACCTTTCCGGGGGCGAGGTCCAGCGTGTTGCATTGGCGCGTGCAATCCTCAAAGATGCGCCCATCGTGGCGCTCGACGAGGCCACGGCCTTCGCGGATCCCGAGAACGAGGCCCTCATCCAGCGTGCCTTCTCGCGCCTGGCGCAGGGCCGCACGGTCATCATGATCGCGCACCGCCTCTCCACCGTGGTGGGCGCCGACAAGATCGTGGTGCTCGATCACGGGCGTGTGGCCGAGCAGGGCCGTCACGAGGAGCTCCTCGCCGCGGGCGGTCTCTATGCGCGCATGTGGGCGGATTACGAGAAGGCCGCAAGCTGGAAGATCGAGGCCTCAGCTCATGCCGTTTCGACTGACGATGACGGGCCCGCACATGATGGCGTGACGAACCGCTGTGAGTTTGGGGACGCGGCGCAATCCGGAGCCGCTCCGGACGCTGGCGCCTCGGCCGAGGCCGCCAAGCTTGAGGGCGCGGCCGGTGTCGTCGAGCCTGCCGTATCCCAGAAAGGGGGCGAGGCCTGATGTTCGCCTCACTCAAGGAGAAGTACTTCCTGTCCGACAAGGCCGTCTCCGGTGTGCGCCGCGGCATCTTCTGGACCACCGTGACCAACATCGTGATCATGGGCGGCATGGCGTTTCTCTACTACGCCATGGCCGGCTTCGTGGCGCACCTGACGCAAAGCGCGGCCCTTCCCGACGCCGTGCCCTTCTGCCTTGGGCTTCTTGTCTTCGCCGTGGTGCTCTTCGCGTCCAACATGCAGCAGTACCTGAATACCTACTGCGTCTTCTACGAGGAGTCCGGCAACCAGCGCATCGCCATCGCCGAGCACCTGCGCCGCCTGCCGCTCTCGTTCTT
>CAVCLY010000068.1:0-9852 GCA_963603165.1 Faecalibacterium prausnitzii | reverse complement strand
TCATTGACGGCACCAAAAACCGCTGTCCTAACCATTGGACGATACCCCTGTGCGCTCGCCATTGTACCAAGAAGTGCGCCGTTGGGAAGCGCCGCGCGCTACTCCTCGACAACCGCCTCGTCGACCGCCTTGAGCCCCTGGGTCTCGCGGATCTCGGCGATCATGTCGATGCGGCGCTGGTGGCGGCCACCCTCGTACTCGGCGGCGAGCCACTCGTCGACAATCATCTTGGCGAGCTCGCTACCCACCACGCGGGCACCGAAGGCGACGATGTTGGTGTTGTTGTGCTGGCGGCTGAGCTTGGCCGAGTAGGGCTCGGAGCACACCACCGCGCGCACGCCCTGCACGCTGTTGGCGGCAAGGCTGATGCCGACCCCCGTGCCGCAGATCAGCACGCCCAGGTCGCACTCGCCCGAGGCCACGGCGCAGCCCACCTTGTAGCCGCTGACGGGGTAGTCGAAGCGCTCGCCGGAGTCGGTGCCGAAGTTCACGACCTCATGCCCCTTCGACTCCAGGTGTTCCTTGATAACGTTCTTGAGCTCAACGGCCACGTGGTCGTTCCCGATTGCGATTTTCATGGTCTAGCAGTCCTTTCCCGCGCGGAGGTTCCCGAGGCACTCCGCATATCCAATCTCCTTGCCGAACAGGGCGCTCGTGCCGAGCACGAAGCCGTCCGCGCCCACCGCCGAGAGCTCGCGCACCACCTGCGGGCTGCAGGCCCCGTCGATCATGAGCTCAAAGCCGTACTCGCCCTTGAGCGCAGCCAGGCGCTCGATCTTCTTTTTGGTGAAGCCGATGAAGCTCTGCCCCGCGAAGCCCGGGTTCACCGTCATGACCATCACGTAGTCGACGAGGTTGAGCATCTCCTCAACGGTCTCGATGGAGGTGTCGGGGTTGATGACAAGGCCCGGGGCCGCGCCGCGCTCCTTAACGTGCGCGAGCGTCTTGACCACGTAGCGCTCCGACTCGGGGTGGATGTAGACGATGTCGGCGCCGGCGTCGAGGAACAGGTCGACCTTGGCGGACGGGTTCTCGACCATCAGGTGCACGTCGACGGGCTTCTTCGTGGCGGCGCGCACCGCGCGCACGTCCATGGCGCCCATGGTGATGTTGGGGACGAAGCTCCCGTCCATGATGTCGCAGTGGAAGATGTCGGCGCCGGCGGCGTCGAGCGCCTCGACCTCATGGCGCAGGTCGCCATAGTCGGCGCACATCATGCTTGGGCAGAGAAGCATGTTCGGTCTCCTTTCAACAGGTGATAGTTATGCTTTGGTCAATCCAATTAGAATGGCGCCCGCAACAATCAGGCAGACTCCGATGGCACATCGACGAAGCGCCGGCGCGCCCTCGATCTCTCGCAGTACAAACACGCTCATTGCCGTGGAGATCACAACAGCAAGCTGCGAGAACGTAAAACCTATTGCGATGCCATTGAGCTGGTTCGAATAGATGAGCGCGATATTCCCCACGGCGAAGACGATGCCCGAAACAAGACACGGCCACACGCCCCGTTCGATCAGCGGGCCCGAGGCACACCCTCCCCTATGGAGCCAATCAAAAGCCCCGATCGCGAATGCTCCGACAACGACGCCTATTGCCTGGGGCAACACCGCGGCCGCGCCGGCAACACCGACAAAACGAGGGATCGTCGAGTACGCGACGAAGGACACGCTCGCGAGAAGGGAGAGCAGAAGGCCTGTTCCCGAGCTTGCCGCAGGGTTCTCATGCGCATCAGCCCCGGCAGCGCCGGCCAACACAGCGCCGACAATGATGAGCGCGAGCGCAAAGAAACCGAGGGCCAAAAGGCAAGGCTCGTTCCATTCGCCAAACACCAGAACGCCGAGGAGCGCATTCAGCACAAGCTGGATTCCGGTTTGCAAAGAAAAGGCTCGCCCAGAACCCATTTGTGCGTACGAGGCGTACTGAAGAACGCTTCCCAATGCCCAAAACAGGCCGGAAACCGCAGAGCCAATCGCCGGCACAAGAGCCACCGCAGGCCGAAGAGCTAAGTACACTCCGGCAGCAAACAGTAAAACCGAGACGGACGTAACCATCTGCTGTTGCGTTGGACGTCCCCCCACCTTGGTCACGATACTCGGAACGACGCCGAAGCAGAGGGCCGGAACCAGGGCCACTAGATAATTCGTCATTGATTACCCCCTTGCGGCGAGGCGAAGCCACAATGTCCGCCCCGCCGCGACGGCTCGGTCTCCTACGCCTCCGCGGCGGAAAACTCCGCCTCATCGGCGTCGGAGGGCCGGTAGAAAATCACCGTGAGCGCAAAGGTGGCTACCCAACCGACGATCATGCCGGCGACCATCCAAAGCAGGTTCGAGATATCCCCGCCCAGATAGATGGGCAGGCCGCCGATAACGCCGTTGCTGCCGGTCATGGAGTGGGCCATGGCGCCGCCGAAGCCCGCAACGAGGGCGCCGAAGAAGCTGCCAGCCGAGGCGGTGTACATGGGCGTGCGCTCCTTGAGGTTGACGCCGTACATCGCGGGCTCGATGATGCCGCTGATAATCGCAGTGATGCCAACAGCGGTCGCGGTGGAGCGAAGCGCCTGGGACTTGGTCCTAAGAGCAACGGCAAGCGAAGCGATGCCCTGATTGGTGTTTGCGATAATGGCGCCTGTAAACACCATGGGCTCTCCGCCCATGGTCGCCAGGGCATTGATGAGATACGGATTGATGGCGGCATGCATACCGGTCATGCAGATCCACGGCCACAGGGCGCCCATGAGCGCAACCGCGAAGAAGCCCGTCGTCTCGTAGAGCCACCAGATGCCTGCGCAGAAGTAGTTGCTCAGGAACGCGCCGATGGGCGACAGAACGCAAAGCGACAGAGGCACCATAACGAGCAACGTACCAAAGGGCACGATGACCGAGCGGAGGATCTCGGGAGAGATGCGCGCAAAGAACCGCTCCACCGGGGCCATAACCGCAACGGTGAGAATAATCGGCACGACCGAGTACGTGTAGCCCGCGGCGTAGATGGGCAGGCCGAACACGTTGAGCGCGGTGCCCTCGTTAACGGCTGCGATGAAATTGGGGTGGATCAGTATCGCACCCATGAGCATACCGAGGCCCATGTTGCAGCCGAGCTTCTTGGCAGAAGTCGCGCCGATAAAAACCGGGAAGAAATAGAAGCCCGCGTCACCGACAAAAGTAAGCACCGTATGCGTGGGGTCGCCGGCCGCCAGAAGACCGAACTGCTCACCCAACAGCACGACGATCTTGATGAAACCGCAACCGATCATCATCGGGAGAAGCGGCATGATGCTGCCCGAGATAACGTCGAGCACGGTGGCGACGCTGAGCTTCTTTTTTGGCGCATCGCCCAGGTCCTCGTCGACGGCCTTCTCTTTCTCGAAGCCATGCACCTTGCAGACAAGATCGTATGCCTCGTCCACGGCCTGGCCGATGATGACCTGAAGCTGGTCGCCGCTCCAGACCGTTCCCATAGCGCCGGGAAGCGCCCCGACGGCCTCGACGTCGACCTTCGACTTGTCCTTAACGTTGAACCGAAGCCTTGTCACGCAATGCGTGACAAAGGCGATGTTGTCCTTGCCGCCCATGAGATCGACGATTTTGTCGGCCAATTCGGCATAGCGGTCCTGTGAAGCCATAGACGACTCCTTTCGGGGATCAGCTTTACGAGTTTAGGGACGCCGCGCGCCGGCTGCGCGGCATAAATAGGGCATCGCCCAATGGAGAGCGGTTATCGGTTGGTGCTGGCCATACGGAAGTACGTGTACTGACGCCCCTTGAGCGAAACGGACAGCTGGTGGACGTTCTCGGGAGTCGGCATACCGGCAAAGCCGCCGTCGCCGATGGCGTGGATGTCGGCGCCGGTCTGCTTCATCATCAGGGCGATCTGGCGGATCGAATCCACGTCCGCGCCCTCAACCGAGCTGTTGAGGAAGCACATAGCCAAGGTGCCGGGCTTATAGGTATGCGTAAGCGTGACCAGGTCCCGGATGTCGGCAACGGTGATTCCACCGCGAGTCCCCGGGCACGGGAGATCGATGCAGTCGGCGCCGGCATCGATCAGGCGCCTAACCATCTCCTTCGAATCAAAATCGGCGGACGGGTCGCCCAACACCTTCTGCGTGGCGCCGTCCTCCCACTTGCCGGCAAAGACGAAGATGTCGTCGCCGTACTTCTCCTTGATCCACCGACACGTATCGATGATGTCCTCGAGTTTGGTCCCCGTGCCAGGGTCTCCGCCGAGCACGATGAAGTCGGCACCCCACTCTACGGCCTGGGCAACATGCTCCTCGGACGCATGCATGCCCATGGGGTTGTACTTGCCCTCGTCGTATGCTGCGGGCGCGGCATACGGGCTGCAGCCCATGTAAAAACCGATGGGGCGCTCGCCGCACACGGCCTTGAGCTCACGATAGCTCATGCCGTGAAGCCCGTTGTTGGTCGAGGGATCGTCAAAGTCAAAGGCGTTGAGCATGACCATGTCGGCGCCCATCGCGAACATGACCTCGGTGTTGGTAACGCGCTGGACAAGTCCGTCCCCGAATGTCGGGATGAGGCAGTGCTGCCCCATTACCACGCGGCCCTCGGACTTATCGATGGACACTTTCAGGTCCGCCGGGGTCATCTTCTCGAAATCACTCTTCGATGCCGAGATGAGACGCATCACATCATTTGCCATTGTCTCCCCTTTCACTTGGTTAACCGATTGACAGCCACGAGGATATTCCGTGTTGTTTAGCCTGTAAATCGGTTAACCTCTGTTTACAAGCCAAGCGGTATGGATTCGCCCGTAAACGGTTAATCGGTTAACGTTATAGTGTTGGGCAGCTACCAACAGCGCGGCTAACCCACGGCAGCCGCCCGCTTGAACCCAAGAAGGGCCGCGCAAGCCGTTGGCTTCAAACATCGGAGGCGCACGTGACAGATGACAAAAAGCAGGTCTCGATTTACGACATCGCCAAGATGGTCGGGGTGAGCGCGGCGACGGTCTCCAACGTCCTCAACGGCAAGGGGCATGCATCCGAAAAAACCCGAGCCGCTGTGCTCGAGACCGCTCGGCGCGAGGGATACGTCGTCAATCTCGCCGCGAAAGGCCTCAAGAGCTCCCGGTCCCACTCCATCGGCATCATCACGCCCGACGTGAGCAACGACTACTACTCCAACATCGTGCTGCACGTCGAATCGCTTATGCACGAGCAAGGCTATACGTCCTACATATGCAATACCGCCAACAACGCCGAGCGCGCCCAGGAATACGCTCAAGACATGATCCAGCGCAACATCGACGCGTTCGTATTTATCGGGGGTCGCGGAGGAGAGAGCGCCGCGCTCATCGGATCAACGCCCTCCGTATTCATAGACCACCTCATCGAAGACCGCCCTAGCCGCTCGTTCGAGGTTGGCAACGACACGCGCCAGATGACCTATGACCAAACCAGGCTGCTTGTAGACCGAGGTTGTCGCCGCATCGTTTTTCTAATGGTCGACGGCTCGGGTCGAAGCATCGAGGGCCAGGACAAGTACAAGGGCTACGTCGCGGCGCTGTCAGACGCGGGAATCAAACTCGACAAGAACCTCGTAGCCGTAGGCGACCACAGCAAATCCAGCAGGGACAGAGCCTCCGAGCTCGTGCGCGAACTCGTCCGAGGACACGAGAGCTTCGACGGAATCGTCGCCATTGGTGACCGCCTGGCCATGGGCGCCGCAGAAGAGCTTCGACGCAACCAGATCTCCGTCGGGAACGCCGTGAAGATCGTTGGCCTAGACAACTCGCTCTACTCGGAGATCTACCATCCCCAACTCTCGACGGTCGACAGGGGCACGGACCGCATGGCTCGGATAGCCACGAGCGCGCTCAAAGGAATGCTCCAGGGAAAGGACCCCAAGTCCAGCAGCGTTCTTATTTCTCACCGCATCATTGAACGGGAGAGCACCTTGGGGAACCCGCCGATGGCATAAGGGTAAGGCGCGACCGTCGGCAGGCGGGCCACCACAAGCCGCGGGCAACCACGCTATCTGCGAATTTTACGCAGCCCAAACATTGGTCCCCCACTCGCCCTTACGCCGGCAGGCGGCTGCGTTATCATTGTGAACGGTTTTTCCCTGGGACATCCACGCACATTTTTGGAGGCACACGCCAATGCCCATGACCGCGATCATCCTCGCCGCCGGCGAGGGAACGCGCATGAAGTCCCGTCACCCCAAGGTAATGCACAAACTTCTCGATCGCCCGCTGGTCTCGTGGGTTACGCGCGCCGCGCGCAACGCCGGGGCCGACCGCATCATCGTGGTCGTCGGCAACGGCGCCGAGGAGGTCCGCGCGCACCTCGCGTCCGAGACGGACGTCGAGTGCGTCGAGCAGACCGAGCGCCTGGGTACGGGCCATGCCACCCGCGTCGCCATCGAGGCCGCGCACGTCAACGAGGGCCCCGTCGTCATCCTCAACGGCGACCTGCCGCTCATCGAGCCCGAGACCATCCGCGCCTTCGCGGACACCGTCGCGGGCGGCGAGCACGCCTGCGCCATCCTCACCTGCACCCCGCCCGACCCCTTCGGCTACGGCCGCGTCGAGCTCGCCGCCGACGGCAGCGTCGAGCGCATCGTCGAGCAGAAGGACTGCACGCCCGAGCAGAGCGCGAGCCTGCTTGAGTGCAACGCCGGCTGCTACGCGTTCGACGGCGCGCTTCTTGCCGCCCACGTCGGCGAGATCGGCTGCGAGAACGCGCAGCACGAGTACTACCTGCCGGACATGATCGAGATCCTGCGCGGCCACGGCCACAGCACGACCATCACGCACTGCGCCGACTACGTCGAGGGCCTGGGCGTGAACTCCCGCGTGCAGCTGGCCGAGCTCTCCGCCCTCGCGCAGGAGAAGATCAACCGCGGCCTCATGGCCTCCGGCGTGACCATGCTCGACCCCAAGACCGTGTGGGTCGGCCCGGACGTGACCGTCGGCCGCGACACCGAGCTTCTTCCCATGACCATGCTCTGGGGCAAGACGAGCGTGGGCGAGGGCTGCGTCGTCGGCCCGAACACGCGCCTGACCAACACCACCGTGGGCAACAACGTGCTGCTCGAGGAGGTCGTCGGCGTCGACGTGACCATCGACGACGACGCCACCTGCGGCCCGCGCGCCTACCTGCGCGGCGGCGCCCACGTGCTCGAGGGCGCGCACATCGGCACCCATGTGGAGCTCAAGAACACCGTCGTGGGCAAGGGCTCCAAGGTCCCCCACCTCAGCTACATCGGCGACTGCGAGATGGGCGCCGGCGTCAACATCGGCGGCGGCTCCATCACCTGCAACTACGACGGCGTTCACAAGAGCCGCACCACCATCGGCGACGGCGCCTTCATCGGCTCCGACACGATGATGGTCGCGCCGGTGAACATCGGGGCGGGCGCCATCACCGGCGCGAGCTCCTGCATCACCAAGGACGTGCCCGCCGACGCGCTCGCCGTTGAGCGCAGCGAGCAGTTCATGAAGGAAGGCTTTGCCAGCAAGAGGCTCGAGCGACTGAGGAAGGAAGCCTAAATGTACGAGAACCTGTCCAACCCCGCCCCGATCAACTCGGAGATCAAGCTCTACACGGGCAACGGCAACCCCGAGCTCTCCAAGAGGATCGCGGACATCCTGCACCTCGAGCTCCAGGGCCTCACCACCGAGAAGTTCGCCAACGGCGAGACCTACGCGCGCTTTACCGAGTCCGTGCGCGGCGACGACGTCTTCTTCATCCAGACCATGGCCGGCGCCAACGTCAACGACCTCATCATGGAGACGCTGATCGTGGCCGACGCCGCCAAGCGCGCCTCTTGCCGCAAGTTCACCGCCGTCATCCCCCACTACGGCTATGCCCGTCAGGACCGCAAGGCCGCCCCGCGCGAGCCGATCACCGCGCGCCTGCTCGCCAACCTGCTCGAGGCCGCCGGCGTCGACCAGGTGATCACCGTCGACCTGCACCAGGGCCAGATCCAGGGCTTCTTCAACATCCCCGTGACCCACCTCACCGGCCTGTACCTGCTCGGCGACTACTTCAAGAAGAACAAGGACTTCGACTGGTCCAACACCGTCGTCGTTTCGCCGGACATGGGCCGCGCCAAGGCCGCCAAGAAGCTCTCCGACTACCTGGGCTGCGAGGTCGCCATCGCCCACAAGAGCCGCCCGAAGCACAACGCGGCCGAGGTCATGGGCATCATCGGCAACATCGAGGGCAAGACCTGCATCGTCAACGACGACATGATCGACACCGCGGGCACCCTCTGCGGCTCCGTCAAGAAGCTCAAGGAGATGGGCGCCGGCGACATCTACGTCTGCGCGACCCACGGCATCTTTACCGCGCCGGCCATCGAGCGCCTTGAGGAGGCCCCGATCGAGGAGTGCATCGTCACCGACGTCATCCCCTGCGCCGTCGCCGACCAGCCGGGCTCCAAGATCAAGACGATCTCCATCGCCAACGAGCTCGCCGAGGCCATCTACAGCGTCTACACCAACAAGCCGGTCTCCGACATCTTCGGCGGCAACCTGAACCTCTAGGCTGGGCGCACGCATCCCTGCTTTACGCGCGGGGCCACCTCAGGCGAGGCGGCCCCGCTTTTGCTGAGAGGAGCTTACGTGGCAAAAGCAGCCACCATCATGATCGTGTGCGGGCTCGGCAACCCCGACGACGACTACGCGCGCACGCGGCACAACGCCGGCTTCGCGACCGTCGATTTGCTCGCCGAGCGCCACGGCGTCCGCTACTGGAAGAGCGAGGCGGGCGCGCAGACGGCCACGCTGACCTGGCGCGGGGCCGACGGCGAGAAGCGCGAGGTGCTTCTTGCCAAGCCGATGAGCTACATGAACACGTCGGGCGGGCCCCTCTCCAAGCTGGCGCGCGCCCACCGCGTGCGGCCGGAGCAGATCCTCGTGGTCCACGACGAGGTCGACCTGCCGGCGGGCCAGGTCAAGGTCAAGCTCGGCGGCGGGCTGAACGCCCACAACGGGCTGCGCTCCATCGCCGACAAACTGGGAAGCCGCAACTTCGCGCGCGTCCAGTTCGGCATCGGCCGCCCGCCCGGAAAGATGCAGGTCGCCGACTACGTGCTGCGCGAGCTCAAAGGCAACTTCCTCGCCGAGTTCGAGGCCACCGCGCAGCAGGCGGCCGACGTCGTCGAGCGCGTGCTCACCGACGGCGCGAAGTAGGCGCGCATCAAGGACAGAGGCCCAACGGCAGAAGCCCTCCCGGCGACACAGCACCGTCGGGAGGGCTTCTTTGCTAGGCAATGGAGCTCAGCGGGCGTGCGACCTAGATGTTATCGGCCGCGTGCCCTCGTACTTACCCTTATATAACCCCTTTCAACTGGGAAAATATCGTAATGCTGTGCCCACGGCCCCTCGCTGCAGACTGTAATTTGTTATGCCCAGGAGGGCTTGAGTTGAACACGTAATTCGATAAGGGGTCAGGGTAAAGAATCGTGTACTTCTCAGCATGTACAAGACTAAGCAAACCTTGGTGATTTTGCCGAGAAAAGCTTAATTGTGTACGCGTAGAGATGTACATGGCCCACTCAGCCTGGCGAGAGGCACCCCCTACCGATTCGTTCGGGACGCCGCCTGCTGTTGTCGTAGAGTTCTCCCCACACGCGCCAACTGGAAGGGGCCCCATGCCCGTGCTCATAAGTCACGACTCGGCGCTTGAGTACTGGCGGTCCGTTCCTCCCCAGGTAGATACGTCGACAGAGGTCATGACACCGCTCTCTGTGGCCGAGTACTCAACCACCGCGACCGACCTGGGTGCTTTTGACCCGGCTGATTACGGTATCTCACGAACCCCCTTGCACGTTTTGGGTGGCAAGGATGTACGGAGAAGTGCCGCAGCCAACGTCA
>CAVCLY010000067.1:0-10104 GCA_963603165.1 Faecalibacterium prausnitzii | reverse complement strand
AGTCGCTCTTGGTGTTGAGCTCGGCGTACATGATGTTCTCGTAGATGTACTGCATAACGCGGATGACGGCCTTGAGGTTGTCCTGCATATTCGGCACCTCGACGTACGAGATGGCGCCACCCGGCGAGAGGCGCTGGAACTGGCTCTCGAACTTGAGCT
Source organism: Faecalibacterium prausnitzii (assembly GCA_963603165.1). GTDB lineage: Bacteria > Actinomycetota > Coriobacteriia > Coriobacteriales > Coriobacteriaceae > Collinsella. The sequence goes on along the minus strand of CAVCLY010000067.1, from coordinate 9,945 downwards.
TCTCGAAGGCGTCGATCTTCTCGCTCACGTGTACGTGGTAGCTGTTCGTGATGTAGCCCTTATCGGTCACGCCCGGCACGATACCGAAGCGGCGCTGCAGGCACTTGGCGAACTTGTAGGTGGTCGACTCGAGCGGCGTGCCGTAGATCGAGAAGTCGATGTCGGTGGCGGCCTTCCACTCCTCGCACTTGTCGTTCATGTGCTGCATGACCTTCATGGCAAAGGGTGTGCCCTCGGCCTCGGTATGGCTGTGCCCGGTCATGTACTTAACGCACTCATAGAGGCCGGCATAGCCCAGGCTGATGGTGGAGTAGCCGCCGTAGAGCAGCTTGTCGATCGTCTCGCCCTTCTTGAGGCGTGCGAGGGCGCCGTACTGCCAAAGAATCGGCGCAGCATCCGAGAGCGTTCCGCGCAGGCGGTTGTGGCGGCACATGAGGGCCTTGTAGCAGAGCTCCAGGCGCTCATCGAAGATCTCCCAAAAGCGATCCATGTCCTGGTGCGAGGAGAGCGCCACGTCGGGCAGGTTGATAGTGACCACGCCCTGGTTAAAGCGTCCGTAGTACTTGGGCTTGCCCGGCTCCCAGTTGCCGGCATTCGCCACGTTGTCGTAGCCATTGCCCGAGCGGTCGGGCGTCAAGAAGCTGCGGCAGCCCATGCAGGTGAACACGTCGCCGTTGCCCTCGGTCTCGCCCGCGGAGAGCTTGTACTCGCGCATCTTCTTCTCGGAGATGTAGTCGGGCACCATGCGCTTGGCCGTGCACTTGGCCGCGAGCTGCGTGAGATAGAAGTAGGGCGAGCCCTCTTCCACGTTGTCGTCCTCGAGCACATAGATGAGCTTGGGGAACGCGGGCGTGATCCACACGCCGGCCTCGTTCTTGACGCCCTCGTAGCGCTGGCGCAGGGTCTCCTCCACGATCATGGCGAGGTCGCGCTTCTCGGCGGCCGAGCGAGCCTCGTTGAGATACATGAACACGGTCACGAACGGCGCCTGGCCGTTGGTGGTCATGAGGGTCACGACCTGGTACTGGATAGTCTGCACGCCGCGACGGATCTCGTCGCGCAGGCGATCCTCCACCACACCGGCCACCTTCTCCTCGGGGGCGTCGACACCGAGCTCGGACAGCTCGCGCTCCACCTCGCGGCGGATCTTCTGACGGCTGACCTCAACGAACGGAGCCAGATGCGTGAGCGAGATGGACTGCCCGCCGTACTGGCTCGAGGCAACCTGGGCGATGATCTGCGTGGCGATGTTGCACGCGGTGGAAAAGCTGTGCGGCTTCTCGATGAGCGTGCCCGAGATGACGGTGCCGTTCTGCAGCATGTCCTCGAGGTTCACGAGGTCGCAGTTGTGCATGTGCTGGGCAAAGTAGTCGGAATCGTGGAAGTGGATGAGCCCCTCGTTATGGGCATCCACGACCTCCTGCGGGAGCAGCACGCGCTGGGCCAGGTCCTTTGAGACCTCGCCGGCCATGTAGTCGCGCTGCACCGAGTTGACGGTGGGGTTCTTGTTGGAGTTCTCCTGCTTGACTTCCTCGTTGTTGCACTCGATGAGCGAGAGGATCTTATCGTCGGTGGTGTTCTTGGTGCGCTTGAGGCTCTGCACGTAGCGGTAGATGATGTAATGGCGCGCGACCTCATAGCAGTCGAGGCGCATGATCTCATCCTCGACCATGTCCTGGATCTCCTCGACCGACACCGTGTGGCCGGACTTCTCGCAAGCCTCCGCCACGTTCTGCGCGGCATAGATCACCTGGCGCTCGGTGAGACGGTCGCTCTCGCGCACCTCGCGGTTAGCGGCCCGGATGGCACACACGATCTTCTCGATGTCGAACGTGACCTCGGTTCCGCTGCGCTTGATGATCTTCACTGCCCCGACCTCTCTCTTCATGCCTCTGCCCGCGCACCCGGGCGCAGCCTATGAGGCCGCACGCGGCCTGACGGCCTCAAATCCGTCCTGCCGCACCGCAGGTGCGCATCTTGTCAAAAAGAACCCTACGACGGCGTTCGGACATGACCCGAACGTACGCGGCGCAGGGAACGGTTGCGCTTTTGCCCATTCATCATACGGCAAGGTTCTTACAACATGCGGGGAAAGATTTTAAAGCACAACACAACATATAGTGTTTTTGCAGGTAGACGCAATTAGAGAATCTTCATTGGCAATTCAAGCCCGTCTCAAAATTCCGTTGTCTATTTTAGCGCCGACGCGCTGACCTGCAAGGCAATCTGCAGACCCCCTCAACCCAAAGTGAAACTTGTGTGAGAGCCGCTTGCCGTCGACCCCGAGATTCGCCGCGAAAAATTCTCGAACTTCGCTCTTGACCTATATCTTGGGAATCGGCGGCGTCGGAAAAGACGCCGGCTGCAGACGAGACCGCAAACAGCCCCGTCCACGACCGCACCCGCATCGCAAAAGCCGCCCGCGGCGAGATGACTGGAGCCGCTCGGAAAACCCCAGCCACCCCGCCGCGAGCGACGAAGATGGTAAAAAAGGGTCGCCGGCACCGTGCCGACGACCCCGAACCGTGCAGAGAGCGCACCGCGTGCGGGACTTCCCTACTCGGACTCGCCCTCGGCCGCCATATGCTCGGCCTCGGCGATCTGCGCCGGGGTGAGCTTGCGGTACTTGACGGCGCCGAAGATCACGCAGGCCAGGCACACGATCATACCGGCGATGAACTTCTGGTCGATCGTGGCTCCGAAGGGGCTCGTCACGGCCTCGAAGACGAGCGGCGAGAGCGCCATGCCGAAGTTGATTCCCGCCATGCCGATGGCGAGGTTGAAGGCGCGGCCCTCGGGAGCGGAGTTACCTGCCGCGAAGTTGCCTTCGAGCGGCACGTAGGTCTCCTTGCCGAGCGAGATAACAAAGCCGCCGATGCAGAGCATGGCAAAGGCCGGGGCCACGAGCGCGATGCCGAGACCCACGAGCGTCACGGCCCAGGCGATGGGCATGGAGAGGTTCTTGAACTTAGCGAAGAGCGGACCCACGAGAAGACCCGCGGCGATGCCGGCGATAGTCATGACCGTGGAGGCGAGACCGGCCTCGACGGTGCCACCGAAGCCGCGGCCGACGACGATGAGCGACACGTTGGAGCTGAAGAGCTGGAAACAGAGCACGAACACAAAGCTCATGACGGTGATGATGCGCACCTCGGTGGGCATGTTGGCAAAGACGTTGACCTTGCGCTTGGGCTCAAGATGGCCCTCGGGCAGGCAGACGGCCTCGATGACGATGAAGATCGCCATGATGAAGTAGGCGGCGTAGGAGTGGAACCACTCACTCGAGCCGAGCATCCCCGAGACCATCGTCCAGATGATGCCGCCGAGCGCCACGAAGGTGGAGTAGATGCCCATGACGAAGGAACGCTGCTTGCCGCCGAAGTAGTCGGCGATGAGCGCGTCGGTGGAGTTCTGGACCGCGCCAAGGCCGAGACCCATGACGGCGGAGGCGGCGAGCACCTGCCAGAGCGCGCCGTGGAACACGAGCACCGACGCGCCCGCGAGCATCACGATGAGATGACCTACGAGGGTCGTCTTCTTCTTTGAAACGCGGCTCGCGAGCTGCGAGGAGACGAGCATGGCCGAAATCGCCATCATGAGCGGGATGATGCCGATGATCATCTGCACGGCCGCGATGTTCTCATCGGGGAAGGACGCCGCCACGGAGGCGACGATGGGCACGGGCACGAGCATGCCCATGATGCACATGGCCGCGGCATAGATGCCGACCAGGTACTTGATCTTTGTCTTATCCATTTTAGAATCTCGATTCTATTCCGAGCGAGCGGCGCGGCGGTAGCGATTCGCCCCCGGCGCGCCGCGCACAATGCAAAAGCTGGGGAACCGGTCTAGGCGGCCTTGGGTGCGCTGACGGCAGGGGCCTCGTCGTTAAAGCCCGAGAACACCGGCTCACCCGTGTAGGTGCGGGGTTCCTCGACGCCGTCGAGCACGCGCACGGCGCCTGCAGCCATGGCCTCGAGCTCGAACTCGCCGGGATAGGCCGTCACGGGCGCGATCCAGCCGCACGACTCCTCGATGGCAGCCACGAGCTCCTTGCTGTGGACCATGCCGCCGCCGAGCAGGATGCCGTCGACCTTGCCCTTGAGCGCGCAGGACATCTCGCCGATCCACTTGCAGATCTGGTAGACCATCGCGTCCCAGGCGCGCTGAGCGGCCGCATCGCCCGCGGCCGCGCGGTCGCAGACCTCGATGGCGTCGGACGTGCCGAGAAGGTCGACGAAACCACCGGTCTTCATGCAGAGGGAGCGAGCCGCGCGCAGGCCGTTCTCGGCTGTGTACTTGGCGACCTCGATCGCCGGGACCGACCCCGAGCGGGTGGGCGCCATCGGACCCTCGCCGCCGACGATGTCGTTGCCGTCGATCATCTTTCCGTGATCGTGCGCGCTGATGGAGATGCCGCCGCCGATATGGCAGACCACGAAGTTGCACTCGTCGTAGGCACGGCCCATCGACGCCGCATGGCGGATGGCGGTCTCCTTGAGATTGAGCGCATGCAGGTGCACAGTGCGGTAGACCCCTGCGATGCCGGTCATGCGCGCAAGATCGCAGAGCTCGTCGGTATCGGGCGGGTTCACCACGAACGCCGGCTTGTCATAGCGAGCCGCGAACTCATGGGCGATCTGGGGCCCGAGCTGCGCCGGATGCTGCACGCCGTTGGCGCCAGCCGTGGCATCGGCCAAAAGCTTGCTACCGATCGCGTAGGTACCGCCAGGCATGGCGATGAGTCCGCCGCCGCGCCCAACGTAGGCGTCGATCTCGGAGAGGCTCACGCCGGCCTCGTCGAGCGCCTCGAGGATGAGCTTGCAGCGGTACGGCATCTGCGCCGAGACACCCGCGAACTTGGCAAGATCGGCTGCGTCGTGGGCGACGTTTTTTTGGAATACCGCGCGCTCCCCCTCAAAGAGGCCCACCTTGGTGGAGGTGGAACCGGGGTTGATGACGAGCACGCGCCAGGGCTTTTTATCGGATGCCATGGCCTTTACGCCTCCTTCAGCGCTTGAGCGCGCACGCAGCTCATCACCACGTTGCCGACGATCTCGTCGACAGGTGCGGAGCGCGAGCAGTCGCAAACGATCTTCTTAAAGCCCTGGATCATCGGGCCGTAGGCGTTGGCGCCCGTGAGGTTCTGGATGATCTTCACGCCGATGTTGCCCACGTTGATGTCGGGCCAGATGAGCAGGTTTGCGCGCCCGGCCACTTCGGACTCGCGACGGACCTTCTTGGCTGCGACCTTGGGGTTGATAGCCGAGTCGAACTGGAACTCGCCATCGATCTTTAGATCGGGGCGGCGCTCGTTGGCGATATCGCGGGCCGCGCGGACCTTGTCGACGAGCTCGTTGTCCATGGAGCCGTCGGTGGAGTGCGAGAGCAGGGCGCAACGCACGTCCCAACCGGTAAGGGCTGCGACCGTCTCGCATCCGCTGATGGCGATGGAGGCGAGCTCCTCGCTCGTGGGGTTCACGCACACGGCGGAATCGCCAAAGCCGATCAGGCCGCCCTCGCCGCCGTCCCAACCGGGAACGTCGGCGATGCCGACGGAGCTGATGGTGTCGACGCCCTCGGCCAGGCCGACGATCGTCTGGCCGGCAAGGATGATGTCGCCCGTTGCGTAGTCGATGCCCGCAAACGTGACATCGACATCGCCGAGCACCTGCATGATGAGCGCGCGCTCGAGGGGACGCGTCATGCGGCGCGCAGCACCCTTGGGCTTGTACTTGCACGCAGGATGCGCGAGATAGCGCTCGCAGCACGCGTCGTTGGCCTCCGCATCGGTGACATCGACGATCTCGACGCCCTCGAGCGAGATGCCGCGCTCCGCCGCCAGATCGAGCAGGCGCCCACCGTCGCCGACGAGCACGCAGGCGGCAAGCCCCTCGGCGGCGAGCTTGGCCACGGCCTGCATCATGGTTTCGTTCTCACCTTCGGGAAACGCGACGCGCACCGGTTCGGCGGCGGCACGCTCGCGCAGGCTCTGCATGAGGTCCATGGTGCTACTCCAGCTCGTCGGCGGTGCGCTCGACAAGCTCGCCGATGGTTTTCATGACCATGACCTCGCGCACGGGCACCTCGGCATCGAGCTCGTTCTCGATCATGGAGGTGAGCGCGATCATCTTCATCGAGCCCTTGCCGAGAGTCTCAAAGGTGGTCTCGGGCGTGACCTCGCCCTCGTAGCCGTAAGCGGACTTGGCGAACTCGCAGATCTGCGCAGAGAGCTCTTCGTTAGACATGGTTGGTTCCTTTCTGGTTGTTCAAATAGGTAAGAGAGAGGAGGCCGCGGCGGGCAGGAGACAAAGCCCGCCGCAGCAGAGAGAGGATCGGTTGAAAGGTGGGTTACAGCGCCAAGATGCGGTGCCTGGGAAAGCCGCCGCTAGTCGAGCTCGAAAGTGAGCTCTTTATACCCCGGCCTATCGATGACCTTGGCATGGACGCCGACGGTCTCGCCCGCCATGAGCTTGGCGCGGATCTCGGGGGCGTTCTTCTTGGAGACGCCGTAGACCACGTAGGTGTACTGTGCGCCCTCGTCGATCTCGACGGAGCCGTAGCCGTACTTGCCGTGCTCCTTGAGATAGGGCTTGTCGTTCTGGGGACCAGGGATGGTGAAGTCAAGCAGGTGACCGTGACCGGAAACCTTGACCCACTCGGTTGCGTGGTAGCCGCAGGCGTTGCAGGCCAGGTGCGGCGGGAACTCCACGGTTCCGCACTCCGGGCACTTGCGGCCCCAGTAGATGCCTTCTTCAAGACCCGCGTAGAACTTCTTGACCACGGGCTCCATATCCTTGAGTTGCATGAGATTACTCCTTCAATATCGAGTCGGTGGTGCTTTAAGCGAGGGTGCGGAGGATCTGGCAGCGCACGTTCTGGCTGCCGCCGAAACCGCGCAGGAACGTGGTCTCGGGGACCTTCTGCATCTGCGTGGCGCCGGCCTCGCCGCGCATCTGCTTGACGGCCTCGACGATATCGGCGATACCCGAGGCACCGTGCGCATGGCCGAAGTTGCAGCGGCCGCCGTGGGGGTTGATGGGCTTGTCGCCGTCAAAGGCGGTGCGGCCGTCGATGGCGTACTGCCAGGCCTCGCCGCGCGGGATATAACCGCACTCCTCGGCCGAGACGATCTCGGAGGCCAGGAAGAAGTCGTTGCACATAAAGAGGTCGATCTCGTCGGGAGTGACGCCCGTGAGCTCGTAGACCTGCTTGGCCGCGATGCTCGTGGCCCAGTGCTCGTTGTGCACGAGACCGGCCTCGACAGCGGAAGCACCGGTGCCGAGAACCTCGATCGGCGTGTGCGGAAGACCCAGGGCGCGGGCCTTGTCCGTTGCCATGACGACCATGGCGGCAGCGCCGTCGCACTTCTTCTCAAAACCGGTGACACGCAGATACTGGGTCACGCGGGGGTTGTACATGCTCTTGAGGAACTCGTCGGCTGAATCGAAGCCCGCGGCCTTGGCATCGTCCTCGACCGTGGTCTCGTACCATGCGAGCGGGTTCAGAACGGCGCCGCGACGCAGGCTCTTGGTGAGGCCGTTCAGGGCATCGTCGATCTGGTCGACAGAGAGGTCGTACTGCATGGAGTACTCGTTGATCCAGTTATCGAAACTGATGCCGAAAGCGCCGTCGAGCGGGCGACCGTAGGCGCGGTCGTAGATCTTGTCGAGCGACGGCAGCATGACCGACAGCGGAAAATCTTGGCGGATATGGGAGGGCATATGCTCCACGGGCAGCGTGGAGGCAAGGTCGACCGCACCCGAGAGCACGGTGTCGTAGGTGCCGGAGGCAACGGCCATCACGGCCTGCTCGAGCGCCACATAGCCCGTGCAGCATGCCTCGGAATGGTGGACCGAGCCCTTGGAACGCATGCCGAACCAGTCAGCGACCTGCATATTGGGGGTGATGCAATCGTTGATGAGATAGGGATTGGCCGAGCCATGGTAATAGAAGTCGACGTCACGCGGCTCAAGACCGGCGTCCGCGATGGCCTCAAGGGCCGCGTAGCCAAAGGCCTCGCCCTCGCCGATGCCCTGGATCTCGGGATGCTCCTCAAAATCCTTGAAGGGCGTGCAGCCGACGCCTACAATCGAGACGCTGCGCATGTTCTTTCCGAGCGTAACCACTGTGTATCACATCCTAATCATGTGAAAGCTTGACGAAAGACGGCGCAATAGCGGCCGCGAGCGAAGGTGAGAGAGCGCTCGCGGCTTTTTCTTTGCCGTCTACGTTGAACTACTGCAGTGGTTCTTTTGAACGTGAGTTCAGTTTAAAAAGGATCGAGGATGCCCCGCGGGACACTTTTGCGCATTGTGTCCCATCGTTTGGGACTCTTTGGCTCGGTTCGTTCCAAATGCCTGTTCAAAAGCCTTGTACAGAAAGATGCAAAAGCTCTTTTAGATGTCTAAACCGGAATAAACGTCGCCGTTCACGGTTCCGTTTATACCGTTCAGAACAGAGCGGGGCAGCTCTCCCCTATTCGAAGTCGGGCACATGCGGATGCCAATGGCGAGAGGTCTCGTCAACGAAGAGCGGTGCGAAGAAGAAGCGGTTGAGCGCCGCCGCAAGAGCGCGCGGCTCGATTTCGGGGCGCACCTCGAGCCAGTACTGAATGAGGTTGTTATGGCCTGCGAGCGCGAAGGCCAGATAAAGATCGAGGTCCATCTCGTCCGAAAAGGTGCCGCGCAGGCGATCGCGAAAGTAATCGTGCATAAAGATCGTCGCCTTGTGCGTGAAACCCGGATCGCCGTTCGGGCTGTTGAGGGCAAGGACCTTCTTTCGGTTGGCGCGCAGGATCTCCATGCGCCGGATCATGGTCGGCGTCGGATCGAGTTGGGAATCGGCAAAACGCGCCTCGAGCGCGACGTCGTTAATGGTCTGCATGTTGTGCAGAAGCTTGTCCTCAAAGCGCTTGACTACATCATCCACGCTCTTGAAATGCCGGTAGAAGGTCGATTTGGACGTATGGGCGCGCCGAACCACATCGGTCGCCTTGATGGCGGGAATAGGCGTCTCGACCATGAGCTCGAAAACCGCGTCCTCGATGCGGTCGCACACGCCCCCAGACGCGCCATCGTCTTTGAACTCCGTCATGACCGCCCCGATCTTCCGATAATAAAAAAGGTCGACAACCGAAGTTGTCGACCTTAGACTTTGTGGTGGGCGTTACAAGATTTGAACTTGTGACCTCTTCCGTGTCAGGGAAGCGCTCTCCCCCTGAGCTAAACGCCCGTTCAGGGTGCGCGTTTCGGCGCGAGGAATAATATAACCAAGCGCACACCCTTGCGCAAGCCCCAATTTTAAAAAGTTTTGGTCATCTTGAAATATTGCGGCGCAAAAACGGGTTGGCCCCCGCGTTCCGCGAGGAATTACCCTCACAGATGCCCTCGGCACATAGGCGCGATCTTAATCCTGCCCCCGCGAGGCGCAGGGTGAGGATCTTGCCCACCCGCATCGAACCGTGTCCACAGGAGATAGTCCACCCGACGCACCGCCCCAAACCCTAAGACATTTGAACGGGCACGCGAGGTGTCCGCGCCTTAGATTCGCGAACGCAGGCCGGTCTCACTTGCACGCCGCCGAACGCGTCCATTAGCCGCAAACGACTCGCGCCCGCTTGACGCCCACGCCTTGTCCGAATCAAACTGACCCGCAACAAAAAAGAGCACGGGACGTTTTGTTCCCGTGCTCTGAAGCATTTGGAGCGGACATAAGGGGCATCCGTCCTTTCGCGGGGCGAAAGGACTCCGGCTTCGATCGGCTTCCGCCGATCTCGCCCGCTCGCTAAAAACGCACCGCGTTTTCTATACGCTCGCGCCCTCTCGGGTTCAAGCCCCGGCCCGTAGCTAAAAGGAGCGCGTAAACAAAATGTCTACGCGCTCCTGAAACGTTTGGAGCGGACAACGGGGCTCGAACCCGCGACCCCAACCTTGGCAAGGTTGT
>CAVCLY010000066.1:0-10835 GCA_963603165.1 Faecalibacterium prausnitzii | reverse complement strand
CATCTCGATGATCCTCGGCGCCGACGGCAAGAAGCTCTCCAAGCGCCACGGCGCGACCTCCGTGGAGGAATACCGCGATGCCGGCTATCTCTCCGACGCGTTCGTGAACTACCTGGCGCTCCTCGGCTGGTCGCTTGACGGCGAGACCACGGTCATCCCGCGCGACGTGCTCGCCAGCAAGTTCTCGCTCGACCGCATCTCCAAGAACCCGGCGACCTTCGACCCCAAAAAGCTCGATTGGATGAACGCCGAGTACATCAATGCCATGAGCGATGCCGAGTTCGCCGACAAGATCATGGTGCCCGAGCTCCACGAGGCCGGTCTCATCGCAGGCAACGAGGAGTACGACGAGAACTGGATCGACGCGCTCGCCGCCATCGTCAAGCCGCGCACCAAGATGCCCGCAGACGCCGCCACCGTGGCCGCTCCGGTCTTCGGTACCGCCGAGACGCTCGCCTACGACGAGAAGTCCGTGAACAAGGGCCTCGCCAAAGAGGGCATGGCCGCCGTGCTCGACGCCGCGCGCGCCGCGCTCGACGCCGTGGCCGCAGACGCCTGGACGCCCGCGAACATCGACGCCGCCCTCGAGCCCCTGCCCGAGGCGCTCGATCTCAAGAAGCGCGTGGTCTTCCAGGCCGTGCGCGTGGCTGAGTGCGGCAACATGGTGAGCCCGCCCCTCGGCGAGACCATGGCGCTCATCGGCAAGGACGACTGCATGGCGCGCCTCGACCGCGCACGCACGATGGCGCTCTAGCATCGAGCTCAAAATCAGGCGACGAGGAGGGCGAACATGGCAGGAAAACCGCAAACACTGGCCACGACCTCGGCATTCGAGATCTTAGGCCCCATCATGGTCGGGCCCTCCTCGTCCCATACGGCTGGCGCCCTGCGCTGCGCCCAGGTTGCGGCCTCGCTCCTTGAGGGCGATATCCGCCGCGTGCGCTTTACCCTCTGGAACTCTTTTGCGCACACCTACCGCGGCCACGGCACCGATCGCGCCCTCGTCGCGGGAATCCTCGGCCTCTCAACCGACGATGAGCGCATCCGCGACGCCTTTACACTCGCAGACGAGCGCGGGCTCGTCTACAGCTTCGACATCGCCGGCGACGACGGCTCGATCCATCCCAACACCGTGGACATCGAGATGCAGAGCGAGCTGGGTGCCACGGCGCAGGTGCGCGGCGAGAGCCTCGGCGGCGGCAAGATGCGCATCAGCCGCATCAACGGCATCGGCGTGGACATCTCGGGGCTCTACTCGACCCTCTTCGTGGCGCACCGCGATGCGCCCGGCGTGCTCGCCGCGCTCGCGAATCTCCTCGCCTACGCCGGTGTGAACATCGCATTTTGCCGCACCTATCGAACCGAGCAGGGTGGCCAGGCCTACACGTTCTTTGAGACCGACAACACCCCCGACAAGACCGTGCTCCCCATGGTGCGCAGGCTCGAGCACATCGACTACGCCACCTTCATCGAGCTTCCGGGCTCCACCTCCGCGCTCGGCCCCGGCGTCTCGGCGGAGGAGCTCTTCGATGACGGAGCGCAGCTCCTCGACGCCTGTGCGGAGCTCTCCATGAACATCGGCGCCGTGATGGCGGTGCGCGAGGCACGGCTCATCGGCGAGGAGCGCACCGTGGCCGCCATGGGCCGTGTGCTCTCGGTCATGCGCGACGAAACGTCCTCCCCCATCAGGCACCCCCAGCGCTCGCTCGGCGGCTTCATCGGCGGCGAGGCGAAGCGCGTGAGCGACGCCGGGGCGTCGGGGCTCGCAGGTGCCCTCATGGGCGAGGTGCAGTCGCGCGCCGTAGCCTACGCGCTCGCCGTGCTCGAGAAGTCGGCCGCCATGGGCGTGATCGTGGCCGCCCCCACCGCGGGGTCGGCCGGCGTGGTGCCGGGATGCGTGCTCGCGCTCGCCGAGCACCTGGGGCTCGACGATGCCCAGACCATGGACGCGCTCTTCTGCGCCGCCGCCATCGGCCTCAATCTCACGACCTCGGCCTGCGTGGCGGGCGCCGAGGGCGGGTGCCAGGCCGAGGTGGGAAGCGCCGCCGCCATGGCCGCGGCCGCCATGGTCCAGATGATGGGCGGAACCCCCGAGCAGGCGCTCGATGCGAGCTCCATCGCGCTCGGCAATCTCCTCGGGCTCGTCTGCGACCCGGTGGGCGGTCTTGTGGAGGTGCCCTGCCAAAATCGCAACGCCATCGGCGTCGCGGCAGCGTTCTCGTCTGCCCAGCTCGCGCTCTCGGGAATCAAGAGCCTCGTTCCCTTCGACGAGATGGCCAAGGTCATGCTCAACGTGGGCCATGCCCTGCCCGCGTCGCTCCGCGAGACGGCCCGAGGCGGCATCGCCAACGCGCCTTCGGCCAAGCTCGCCTGCGCCGGCTGCAACGGCTGCGCCTAGAACCATACGGGCCGCCGCGTGGCGATTCGCACGAAAACGCTGATAAGCGCACGGTAAACCTTAAGATTGCAATAGTCTTTTCGTGCATGTCCGAGCACATGTATATAATTCTGCAAGTTGAATCACTTTGCTGACAAATCGGGGCTCGGCCTCGCAGAAACAGGATGGCATATGCAGGATAAACAGAACAGGCTCGCTCATATCCCCGGCGAAGATCTCTCGTCATGGACTCCCGCAGACCGCACGGGAGCCCAACCCGCCATCAAGAGCGAAAAGAAGAACAACGCGACCGCCCAGAAAACCGTCGCTGGCGCCCAGCCCCTGAAGCCCATCACGGGCACCAGCAAGGGCGCAAGAGCCGATGATGCGGAGCGTGGCCCCAAGCAGATGCGCGACACCAAGGGTCTCAAAATCGCCGGCGCCGTCGTGGTCGGCGTCCTTGCCGTTATCTACGTGGCGGGTGTCGTCGCGTTCTCACTCGTGACCTATCCCAACACCGCCATCGCCGGCATCGACGTCTCGCTCATGAACGCCTCCGCCGCCGCATCCAAGATCGATTCGGCATGGTCGAGCTACAGCCTCGACGTGACTGGCGACGGATTCGAGTGGAGCTACAAACCCGAGTCGAACAAGTCGTTCGTCAACGGCGAGGCGGCCGCCAACGAGAAGATCTCGGCCCAGACCTCCCTCGCTTGGCCCGTCAAGCTCGTGCAAAACCTCAGCGCAACCGACGGCGCCACCACCGACACCAAGATCGACCTCAGCAAAGACGTCGACACCTCGCTTCTCTCCTCCGCCTTTAAGAAGGATGAATTCGAGACCCAGCTCGGCGAGGCCATCGACAAGTTCAACGAGAATCGCTCCGGCACGTTCAGCGCTTCGGACGCCTTCGACTCCGAGCAGGGCAAGTTCACCCTCGCCAAGGCCAAGACCGCACAAAAGCTCAGCCGCGACAACGTCATCAAGTACGCCGAGATGCAGCTTGCGGCCCTTGCCAGCGCAGCTGACCTCACCAAACTCGGCGATGACGCCTACGCACCGCTCAACGACAGCCTCACCGATGACCAGATCGAGACCGCCTGCAACGCCGCGAACGACCTTCTTGGCGTGAACGTGACCCTCAAGCTCAACGGCAACGACGCCGGCAAGCTCGACAGCTCCACCTTTAAGGACTGGATCACCTTCGACGACTCGCTCAACCCCACGCTCAGCGACGAGAGCCTCACGAACTGGGCGAACCAGCTCGCCGACAACTACAACACCGTCGGATCGGAGCGCACCTACACGCGCGCCGACGGCAAGCAGGTGACCGTCTCGGGCGGCGACTACGGCTGGAGCGTCGACGTCGACTCGCTCGTGAGCACCATCAAAGATGCCGTCACCAACAAGAAGTCGGGCGATATCGAGCTTTCCTACAAAACTAAGGGTGACACCTACACCAACAAGGGCGAGCGCGACTGGGGCGCCTATATCGACGTCGACATCTCCGAGCAGTACGCGCGCTACTACGACGCAGACGGCAACATCCTCTGGGAATCAGGCATCATCACCGGCAATCCCACGCAGGACCATTCCACTCCCACCGGCATCTACTACATCAAGTCGAACTCCGGCGGAGCCACGCTCGTGGGCAAGATCGACCCCAGCACCGGCCAGCCCGAGTACAAAACGCCCGTGAGCTACTGGATGCCCTTTGTCGGAAATGCCGTCGGCTTCCACGATGCGAGCTGGCAGGCATCGTATAACTTCGGCAACACCGAAGCCTATAAGAGCGTCGGCAGCCACGGCTGCGTGAACCTGCCGCCTGCCAAGGCAAAAGAGCTTCACGATATGATCTCCGCAGGCCTTTGCGTGGTCGTGCACGAATAGCATCGCTTGCGCGCCAAACAAAACGAAACGAATCCGCCCCGCAGTTCAGTCCAAACTGCGGGGCGGATTTTATTGCGCTCAGGCCCCTAACTACAGGAACCTGTTTACATCCGAAAGCTCACGCTCGACCTAAAAGACTCCCGCCGAACCGTCGATTCGAGAGACCCGCTACAAGCGGCCCTTGAGCGAAGAGAGCCCGAGCATGGTGAGGTCGTTCGCCACCTGCGATACGCGCTCGATCTCAACGTCATCGTCAGCGAGCGCCCATGCACGATAGATACCGATAAGGCCGCTCAAGATGTAGGAGAGATAGTAGTCGAACATCTCGTCTTTGATGCGCTCGGGCACGATCTCGCGCGCTTGGATCTCGCGCTCGAGCGGCTTGCGCACGCGCTCCATGAACTGCTCGAGCGGGATGCTCTCGAGGATCTGGCGGTTGAGTACGAGATTCGAGCATACCGCCTGGTTCACCGCGGAAAAGAAGAGTCGCGCCGCCTGGTCGGAATCCTGTGCGCTCTCGAGCGACTTGAAGTCGGTGTTGCGCTCCACATAGTCGGCGACACCCGAAACCGCGTCCTCGGCAAGGGAGTCGATAAGCCCGTCAACGGTACCGAAGTGCACGTAGAAGGTCTTGCGATCGATATTCGCCTCGCGTGCGATGGCGCTCACCGTGATATCCGAGAGCGGCATCTTTGCGAGCAGGCGCTCAAATGCACCCTTAATCGCCTCGCGGCTGCGGACTATCCTCCGGTCAACACGTTTTTTAGGCATCCTGAGCACCTCTGAAAGCAATCTTCGCGCTACAATTTTCTCGATTGTATTCGCTATTCCACGTTTGTTGATTAGTCTACACCAGTTGCAATCTTTGATGGTCGATGCACAAGGCGACACGGTCTCTTTCCGAGCGCCCCATTGCCTCGAGACGCTTATTGGATGATTGGATCGCGCATGGCCGACGACAAGACCGATATCCTGCCCAGAATCCCCACCGGCACACCCGAATCCCAAGTTACGCCGAACGCGCTCTCCGTGGCTGACGACGGCGTCGACCCGGCTGACGCGGAACTCTACGCCGAACTCAAGGCCAAGCGCGCCGAGCGCCGCAAGAAGAAGCTGATCCGCCGCGGCATCGCCGCCGGCGCGGTCGTGGGCATCCTGGTCATCGCCGCCATCGTCATCGCCGTCGTCAGCAGCTCTGAGCCCGAGGACGACAACACGGTCGTCGACTCCGTCACCGTCGGCACCTACACGACCGAGGTCTCGGCCAAGGGATCCCTCAAACCCCTCTCCTCGACCGTCGTCTCGCCCGAGATCGACGGCACCATCGCCGAAGTGCGCGTGAGCACCGGCCAGAGCGTCAACAAAGATGACGTTATCCTCGTCCTCAAGAACGACGATATCGACCGCGAGGTGAGCGAGGCCCAAAACGCCCTCGCATCCGCCCAGCAGGAGCTCGCAAACGCCAAAAACGAGCTCGCGGCTGCAGCGCAGCCCACGATCACGACCGATGATGAAGGCAACGAGACCGTGACCCCCGGCGACACCTCGAGCGCCCAGAGCGCCGTGAACTCCGCCCAGAGCACGCTATCGCAGGCCCAGAATACCCTGCAGAAGGCGCAAGAGAAGCAGGCGCTCAAGAACGTCAAGGCTCCCGCCTCGGGCAGCATCGTCGGGCTCAACGCCCGCGTGGGCGCAACCGTCTCGGGCGGCACCATCCAGGGCACCGACTCCAACAGCTCCTCCACCCTCATGGAGATCGCCGATCTCTCGCAGATGAAGGTCACCGTGCAGGTGGGCGAAAAGGACATCTCCAAGATTGCGCAGGACCAGACGGCGACCATCACATTCCCCGCCTTTGAGAGCCTTTCCCTCGAGGGCAAGGTGACCTCCATCGCGAGCGTGGCCTCCACATCCTCCTCGGGCGATTCCATGAGCGGCGGCAGCGTGGCCTACGACGTGGAAGTGCTGATCCCAAGCCCCGACGCGCGTCTCAAATCCGGCATGACCGCGCAGGTCTCCATCAAGACCGAAGAGCTCGAGAACGTAGCCATGGTTCCCGTGAACGACCTGATCGATAACGGCAACGGATCCTACGCCGTGCTCAAGCAGACCGACGAAGAGACACACGCCACCGAGCAGGTCGCGGTACAGGTCGTCACCAAGAACGACACCTACGCCGTCATCGGGCGCGCAAAGGGCTCTGCCGCCGGCGACCCCAACACCCAGAGCGACTCCTCGCTCCCCGAGTCGCCGCTCAAGGCGGGCGCCCAGATCGTCGTTCCGGGTAGCGGCAACGACGATACGAACACCCTCGACGGAGATATCCAGTAATGCGCCCCGTCATCGACATCCGCAATATCCACCGTGTGTTCGAGAGCGAAGCCGGCTTCGCGCACATCCTGCACGACATCTCGCTCACGGTGTTCCCGGGTGAATTTCTCGCCATCACCGGGCCCTCGGGTTCGGGCAAATCGACACTCATGAACATCCTCGGCTGCCTCGATACGCCCACAGCTGGAAAATACCTGCTCGAGGGCCTGAACGTTGCCGATCTTGACGATGACGAGCTTGCCGAGATCCGTGCCACGCGCATCGGTTTCGTGTTCCAGAGCTTCAATCTCCTGCCACGCATGTCCGTACTCGACAACGTCATGCTGCCGCTTGCCTACACAGGTGTCCCCCGCAGCGAGCGCGAGCAGATGGCCGTGAGCGCCCTGCGGTCCGTAGCACTCCCGGTCGATCACTATGACCACATGATCACCGAGCTTTCGGGCGGCCAGATGCAGCGTGTGGCCATCGCACGCGCGCTCGTCAACGATCCGGCCATCATCCTCGCCGACGAGCCGACCGGCAACCTCGACTCGACGACCGGCGCCATGGTCATGGAAACCTTCCATCGCCTCAAAAGCGAAGGCAAGACCATCGTGCTCATCACCCACGACCCGGGCGTCGCCGCCGAGGCGGACCGCGCCGTGCATATCCGCGACGGCCTCATCTTCGATGGTGCCTACATCCCGCAATCAGCCGCCGCGCCCGGCATCGTCTCGCAGGGACACGCCGCCCCGCGCGGGCGTCATGCCGCGCGCCCCACCACCGAGGAGGCCTAGACCATGAGCATGAGAGACCTGCTGCACGAAGCCTTCCGCGCGCTCGAATCGAACCGTGGCCGGAGCCTCCTCACCATCCTCGGCATCGTCATCGGCATCGGATCGGTTATCGCCATGACGTCGCTCATCGGCGGCATCCAGAACAACCTCGTGGGGACACTCGGCCTGAACGCGGCTCGAACCGTCACGATCTCCGCCACCGACAATCTTGACGAGAGCCATCTCAGCAGACTCCGAGCCCTGCTGCCCGCTTACGAGAGCATCGAAGGCAGCTACAGCACGGGAAAGCAGATGTCAGAAAACGGCAAGACGCTCGATGTAGGAGTCAACGGATACAGCACCACCCTCGCCACAACAAAAGGTGCCGACAAGATGTCGGCCGGCGCGAACTTCACCAAAAGCGACGACAGCGCAGCCAAGCGCGTGTGCACGATCGATCGTAATATGGTCAAGTTCCTCTTCAAGGGCTCCGAGGAATCGGCCCTGGGTCAAACGATCACGCTCGGTTCAAACAGCTATCGCGTGGTAGGCGTTCGTCCCGAGGCGCCGTCTTCGAGCGACTACAGTGAGGTCGTCATTCCGCAGCAGACCTTCGCCAAAGATTTTCCCAGTGAATCCGAGAGCTACGGGGAGGTCGTCGGCCTTGCAAAAGAAGGTGTCGACATGGACCAGATAGTCTCCGATACCAAAAACGCGCTCGCAAAGGTCTTGGGCTATGACGAGAAGACCGCTGAAGATAACATGATGGTCTACTCGCAAAAAAGCGAAATCGATTCTATGAACCAGTACATGGGGGCGTTCTCGCTCATCATGGGCTGTGTTGCCGGCATCTCGCTCCTCGTGGGCGGTATCGGCATCATGAACATGATGCTCACCAACGTCACCGAGCGCATTCGCGAGATCGGCATCCGCCGAGCCCTCGGCGCCACGAGACACGACATCACCACGCAGTTCCTTGCAGAGTCATCCGTGCTCTGCATGAGCGGAGGCATCATCGGCGTCATCGTCGGCTATATCCTGTCGTGGATCCTCTCGATGGGCGCTGCCTCGGCAGGCATCCTCGCATCGATGGGTGGAGAGGAGTCAGCCGGCCTTACGCCCGCCTTCTCCCCGCAGACCATCTTGCTCGCACTTGGCATCTCGGTCTTCATCGGTGTCGTCTTCGGCTACTACCCCGCCCGCCGCGCCGCCAGGCTCGACCCCGTGGAATGCTTGCGCTACCAATAGGAGCCCTCACCCTCATTTCCAAAACAACGCATCGGCACGGATGACCGTGCCCTATCCGCACGTAAATGTGCCGGGTAGGAACAACAGCTATCAAAGAATCCGAGCGACCCGCCTCCCCTGCAGGCGGGTCGCTCGTTGTGCATGCAGCAGCTCTGCAAATAGGCGATTGCATCCATTGGCAGCGGACGCCCCCTCTTCGTGGCATCACCCCAACGCGAGGCGCGCGCCGGCGCATAGCAAATCATCGCCACAGGCCCAATCGATACAAGCAACGAGCCCGCGCGCCCGGAAAACACGGGCGTGCGGGCTCATCTAAAGCAAGCCTATAGAGCGGAGCGGATTATTTCTTTTGGAACTTGCGCGGATTGACGGTAATACCCTCGGAGGTGCGGCGGACGGTCTGGCCGCGACGTGAGGACGTCGGCTTATGAACCGCATTGCCCGGAACACTCTGCACAGGCGCCGATGGAGCCTCAGGAGCCACAGAAGCACCCTTCCCCACGCGACCGAGCATGCGGTCCAGACGCTCGTGAATGCTCGCGTCGTGAGCGCTCCTAAGGCCCAAAAGCGGCGCCGCGATGATCGTGGGGGCGATAAAGGTGATAAGGCGCCAGAGCAGGTAGCCGGCAGTCGCAGCAGAGCCGAAGAAATGCCCCAAAAAGAGCGCAAAGCCGCCTTCGGCTCCCCCGGTGCCGCCCGGCAGCGGAACGGCCGAAGAAAGGAGCTGAACGAAGGCGCTCGCGGCCATAACCGAAAAGAAGTCCACGCTGTGATGGCCGAACGCGAGCATGAGATAGTACGGCACCAGATAGAAGAACGCGAGCTGGAGCATCGTGATGATCACGGTGAGCACCATCGACTTAAAGTGCCCCGCCGAGCGCTTGAACTTTTCGGAGAACGAGAAGATCTCGTCATCGACGAAGGTGCGCCACTTCTCGATCTTGAGCGGCGAGAGCCCCACGCGCTCCAGGACGTTGATGATCCAGTGGGCCACGCGCGTGACGGTCTTGGGCATAAGCGCCACGGCAAAGATGCCGAGGAGAATGCAGCAGTGCCCGCCGAACGAGAACACGCACAGAAGCGTCATGTCGCCGTAGCGCTCCGCGAAGAACGGCATGCGCGCCAGCAGCAAGATGGCACCCCAGGCCACCAGACCGAACTGGTAGACGATAAAGCGGGTGAACTGGGTGGCGCCCGCCTCACCCACGTTCTGACCGGCTTTGGTGAGGCGATAGATCTGCGCCGGCGTGGAACCCATCATCATGGGCGTGAGGTTGCCGAAGAAGATGCCGCTCGCCTCCACGGAGATAAGATCGCGGATACCGACCGGGGACTTGGGATCGAGCCAGACGGCGATGGCATAGGCCACGATGCCGAAGAACAGGTACATGAACATGCAGAGGCACGCAGCCACGAGCCAGGGCGCCTGCACGCGGCTCATGGCACCCATGAACTGCGCGACCTGGCCGGTCACTACAAGATAAAGAATGTAGATGACGAGGACGACACCGATGAAGATGGCGCCGCGGCGAGCGCTCTTGTGGTCATCGCCGCCAGAAGGCTCGACCTCGATCTGAGGTTTCGTCTGAGTATGATGCGCAGAGTCGGACATGATGCTCCTTCTCGGTGCGGGCACAGCCAATATATTGTAGCCCCCAGCGGAATGGTAATAAACCGCGACCTCGAGCGGTGGCTATCGATAGCAAAACAGGCCCGAAGGCCTGTTGAAAATTTGGTAGCCCGTACCAGATTCGAACTGGTGATCTCCGCCTTGAGAGGGCGGCGTCCTGAACCGCTAGACGAACGGGCCATATGTGCGATGCATTTGGCTGGGATGGAGGGAGTCGAACCCCCATTGACGGAACCAGAATCCGCTGTCCTGCCATTAGACGACATCCCAAAGATGCATCGGCGCGCTCCGACTGGGCCGTTGCGCAAGAAAGAAATATACGGGATATTCCAAAGGTGCGCAAGACATAATTTAAAAAATTTTGTTCCCAAGACGAGCTTGCGAATCGCACCAACCCGCAAGGCGCACAATGCCTATCTAAGTAATAAAAAACGAGCCTCAAATGAGACTCGTTGAAAAGTTGGTAGCCCGTACCAGATTCGAACTGGTGATCTCCGCCTTGAGAGGGCGGCGTCCTGAACCGCTAGACGAACGGGCCATAATCGCAATTGGTAGCCCGTACCAGATTCGAACTGGTGATCTCCGCCTTGAGAGGGCGGCGTCC
>CAVCLY010000065.1:0-10957 GCA_963603165.1 Faecalibacterium prausnitzii | reverse complement strand
GAGCTCTATCACCCCGGCTACATGGCCAAGCGCATGGAGGTCGGCGCCGTCGTGGGCGCGGCCCCGCAGAGCCACGTGCGCCGCGAGTGCCCCGCTCCCACCGACAAGATCATCCTGCTCGGCGGCCGCACCGGCCGCGATGGCATCGGCGGCGCCACCGGCAGCTCCAAAACGCAGAACACCGAGTCGATCGAGACCTCGGGTGCCGAGGTGCAGAAGGGCAACGCCCCCGTTGAGCGCAAGCTCCAGCGCCTCTTCCGCCGCGGCGATGCCTGCCGCCTCATCAAGCGCTGCAACGACTTCGGCGCCGGCGGCGTGAGCGTCGCCGTGGGCGAGCTCGCCGACGGCCTCTATGTCGATCTCGATACCGTGACCAAGAAGTACGACGGCCTCGACGGCACCGAGCTCGCCATCTCCGAGAGCCAGGAGCGCATGGCCTGCGCCGTGGCCGATGCGGACGTCGAGGAGTTCCTCGGCTATGCCGCCGAGGAGAACCTCGAGGCCACAGTGATCGCCGAGGTCACCGCTGAGCCGCGCATGCGCATGGCCTGGAACGGCGTCGCCATCGTGGATCTCTCGCGCGAGTTCCTGAACTCCAACGGCGCCCCCAAGCACCAGGCTGCCCACGTCGTGGCCCAGCAGGTCTGGCAGCCCTCGTGGAAGGGCGCCACACTCGCCGAGCGCATGGGCTCGCTCGTGAGCGACCTCAACATCGCCTCGAACAAGGGCCTCTCCGAGCGCTTCGACTCCACCATCGGCGCGGCCACCGTGCTCATGCCCTTTGGCGGCAAGACGCAGCTCACGCCGACGTCCGCCATGGTCGCCAAGTTCCCCGTCGATGGCGAGACCACTACGGTGAGCGCCATGGCCTGGGGCTTCAACCCCTATCTTATGGAGGCCGATCAGTTTGCGGGCGCCTATCTCTCGGTTGTCGAGAGCGTCTCCAAACTCGTGGCGGCGGGCTTTACCCGCGAGAAGGCCTATCTCTCGTTCCAGGAGTATTTCGAGCGCCTGCGCGACGTGCCCGAGCGCTGGGGTAAGCCCATGGCGGCCGTGCTCGGTGCGCTCAAGGCCCAGATCGACCTCGGCGTGGGCGCCATCGGCGGCAAGGACTCCATGTCGGGCTCCTTTGAGCAGGACGGCCAGGAGCTGAACGTCCCGCCGACGCTCATCAGCTTTGCCGTCTCGACCGGCGAGGCCGCCCGCGCCGTCTCGCCCGAGTTCAAGGCCGCCGGCCACCGCGTGGTCCGCATCGCCCCGGCCACCTACGGCGACGACCATCGTCCCGAGGCCGCCCAGCTCATCGACGCCCTGAACGCCGTCGAGCAGCTCACGGCCGCCGGCGCCGCGCTCGCCATCTCCACGCCCGGCTACGGCTGCGGCGCCGAGAGCCTCTTCAAGATGGCTGTGGGCAACCAGATCGGCCTCGAGCTTGCCGATGATGTCGACATCGAGAGCCTCTTCACCCCGCTCTACGGCAGCTTCATCGTCGAGCTCGCCGAGGATGCCGAGCTGCCCGGTGTCTCCGAGGGCGTCGTTGTCGAGCCGCTCGGCACCACCGTCGAGGCCTACGTGCTCGAGACCGGCACCGAGGCGATCGATCTTGCCGAGCTCCAGGAGATGTGGGAGGGCGCTATCGAAGGCGTGTTCCCGTACCGCCACGCTTCCGAGGCCGTTGAGAGCGCGCCGGTCGAGCCGATCGACTTCCGTGCCAAGGACATCCACGTGTACGGCGGCGCCAAGATCGCCCGCCCGCGCGTGATCATCCCGGTGTTCCCGGGTAACAACTGCGAGTACGACACCGCGCGTGCCTTCCGTGCCGCCGGCGCCGAGGCCGACACGTTCGTGATCAACAACCTCACGCCCGAGGCCGTGGCCGAGAGCACCCACGAGCTCGCCCGCCGCATCCGCGAGAGCCAGATCGTCATGATCCCCGGCGGCTTCTCGGGCGGCGACGAGCCCGACGGCTCCGCCAAGTTCATTACCGCGTTCTTCCGTGCCCCCGAGGTCACCGAGGCGGTCCGCGATCTGCTCCAGACCCGCGACGGCCTCATGCTCGGCATCTGCAACGGCTTCCAGGCGCTCATCAAGCTCGGCCTCGTGCCCTATGGCGACATCGTCGACGCCACGCCCGATGCGCCTACCCTCACGTTCAACACCATCGGTCGCCACCAGAGCCGCCTTGTGCGCACGCGCATCGCGTCCAACAAGTCGCCCTGGCTCTCCAAGTGCGAGCTCGAGGATCCCTACACCGTGGCGATCAGCCATGGCGAGGGCCGCTTCGTCGCGAACGACGAGGTGCTCGCCCAGCTCATCGAGAACGGCCAGGTTGCCACGCAATACGCCGATGCTCAGGGCGTGCCGTCGATGGGTCTCG
This sequence comes from Faecalibacterium prausnitzii, assembly GCA_963603165.1. Classification (GTDB taxonomy): domain Bacteria; phylum Actinomycetota; class Coriobacteriia; order Coriobacteriales; family Coriobacteriaceae; genus Collinsella. The sequence continues at coordinate 8,580 of CAVCLY010000065.1, read as the reverse complement.
ACGTGAACCCGAATGGTTCCGTTGCCGCCATCGAGGGCATCACGAGCCCCGACGGCCGCGTGTTCGGCAAGATGGGTCACGTGGAGCGCCGTGCCGAGAGCCTCTATGCCAACGTGCCCGGCAACAAGTTCATGCCGATCTTCGAGAGCGGTGTGGCCTACTTCGCCTAATCGCGCCCAATGCATACCAGCACAAACAAGGCGGCTGCTCGGATTGCCCGAGCAGCCGCCTTGTTGCTGTTGACTCTTGGCTGACGTTCGATTCGGTATCGATTGCCGTTTTCTGGCAGATTTTCTCCCCTTTGCCATGCTCTTGTCGGACCTGAGAAACTCCAACTCCCGAGCGGTATTGGTTTGCCACACTTGGGGCACCTTCGACTCCTGTTTGGTATTGGTTTGCCGCGCTTGGGGTACCCTCAACTCCCGTTTGGTATTGGTTTTTGACGAGTTCTTTCGTATATCGCTGTGACATTCCAGATAAATCGCAGGTCGTAGCTTCCGAAAACGGCCGGTTAGTCACCGTATCTTTCAAAACCAATACCAAACGGGAGTTGGTTCGGAGTTTTCGTTCCAAACCAATACCAAACGGGAGTCGGGGCTGCAGACGCCTCCTTGTGCCTGCGCGGTGCCTAGCGAGACCTTGCAATCGTCGGGAGTGAGCCGGCTGCACGTCTGTAGGTTCTGCGAGATGCGGTTTCGGAACCATCTAAGTTGACCGTTGGAGCGGGTGACGCCTGCCCTCGCCCGTTGAAGCTGCAGGCTCACAAGCGCCCAAGACAACAAAAGCACCCGGCCCGGGAACATGTCTCGGGCCGGGTGCGGTGCACCTGCGAACTTATTGCGCGTTGTGGGGCGCTTTGCGAACGCGTTTAGTTGTCCATCACGCCGTCGGTCCAGGCGTCGGTGTCCTCGATGCGCAGGACGTTCGCCACAGCCGAGACGCAGCTCGCCTCGGCGAGCTCGGCGGCAGCGGCCTGCACGTCGCGCTCGAGCGCCTTGTGGGTGAGGAACACCACCGAGCAGCTGTCGGTAACGCCGTGCTTGCCATCCTCGAGCTGGTTGATGAGGCTGATCGAGATGTTGTGCTTGGCAAAGACCTCCACCGTCTCGGCGAGCGCGCCCACGCGGTCGGCGACCTTGAGGCGCACGTAGTACTTGGCCTCGAGCTCGTCCATCGGGCGGAGCGGCAGCGTGTGCGAGAAGGGCTCGGCCTCGGGCAGCGGCGCCGCGCCCTTGGAGATGGGGTCGGCGAGCGTGAGAATATCGCCCACCACGGCGCTCGCGGTGGGGAAGGAGCCCGCGCCCGCGCCGTAGAACATGGTCTCGCCCACGGCGTCGCCCACCACGTACACGGCGTTCATGGCGCCGGAGACCTTGGCGAGCTGGTGGTCGAGCGGGATCATCGTGGGGTGCACGCGCACGTCCACGCCGGTGGCGGTGTTGCGGGCGATGCCGAGCAGCTTGATGGTGTAGCCAAGGTCGTGCGCCACCGAGATGTCCTCGGCGGTGATGGTGCGGATGCCCTGCTGGTACACGTCGTCGGTGGTCACGCGCGTGCCAAAGCCGATGGAGGCGAGGATCGCGGTCTTGCTCGCGGCGTCAAAGCCGTCGACGTCGGCAGACGGATCGGCCTCGGCGTAGCCCTTGGCCTGGGCGTCGGCGAGCACGTCGGCGTAGTCGGCGCCCTCATCCTCCATGCGCGAGAGAATGTAGTTGGTGGTGCCGTTGAGGATGCCGGCGATGGTGAGGATCTCGTTGCCCACGAGGTCGTGCTCGAGCGTGCTCACGATGGGGATGCCGCCGCCGCAGCTGGCCTCGCACTTGAGCTGCACGCCCATCTCGCGCGCCTTGGCCGCAAAGGCCTCCACATGGCGTCCGAGCAGGGCCTTGTTGGCGGTGACCACGTGCTTGCCGGCCGCAAAGGCGCCCTCGTAGATCTCGGTGGCGGGGTGCTCGCCGCCGATGAGCTCCACGACGATATCGACGGCGGGGTCGGCCACGACCTCTTTCCAGTCGTTCGTGAACTGCTCCCGGGTGATGCCGGCGGCTTCCGCCTGCTCCCACACGAGGCCGCAGGCGCGCGCGATCTTGAGGTCGATTCCATAAGCCGCGAGATAGCGGTCGTGGTGGGCGAGGATGGTGCGGGCGACACCGCCGCCCACGGTGCCGAGTCCAATGAGGCCAACGTTGACGGTGCGGGTGTTCTCCGACATGCTGCTCTCCTTCTCATATATAGGTAGGGTGCGCGGATACGTATGTTCCGGTGAGAGCATTTTAGCGTGAAGCCGCCGCGCGCGCCCGCGCGCCTGCGCGCCACATGCAAAACGCCCCGCTCGAAACCTGCTCGCAACATTCGAAACACGAACGTTACATCGGACGCCCTGTAACAAACCGGCAACGCACGGGTCCTACTCTGCCTCACGTACCATTAGATGAGGCCCGATTGAGGCCCCTATGAGAGGAGTGCCGCATGCCGACCCTCAACCCCACCATCTCGCGTAAGAACTTCCTTGCGGGCGCTGCCGCTCTGGCCGGCACGGCCGCTCTGGCCGGTTGCTCGTCCGACGGCTCCGGCTCGGGTTCCGGCGACGCCGCCGAGGGCAGCGTCAAGATCGGCGTTATCGGGCCGCTCACCGGCGCCGCCGCCACCTACGGCGTCTCCGTCGAGAACGGCGCCAAGCTCGCGATCAAGGACTTCTCCACCAAGGACTACAAGCTCGCGCTCAAGAGCGAGGACGACGTTGCCGACGGCGAGAAGGCCGTCAACGCCTTCAATACCCTTTGCGACTGGGGCATGCAGGCCCTCGTCGGCCCCGTGACCACCGGCGCCGCCGTGGCCGTCTCGGGCGAGATCAACGACGACATGCTCATGGTGACCCCGTCGGCCTCCTCGCTCGACGTCACCAAGAACAAGTCGACCGTTTTCCAGGTCTGCTTTACCGACCCGACCATGGGCACCTCGGCCGCCAAGTTCCTGGCCGAGAAGTACGCAGACGAGAAGATTGCCCTCTTCTACAACTCCGGCGACACCTACTCCTCGGGCGTGGCCGACGCCTTTGCCGCCCAGGCCAAGAAGTCCAAGCTCGACGTCGTCGCCACCCAGACCTTCAAGGACGATTCGTCCACGAGCTTCACCAACCAGCTCACCAAGGTCAAGGAGGCCGGCGCCACCCTCATCTTCGCCCCGATCTACTACACGCCCGCCTCGGTGCTCCTCAAGAATGCCTCCGACATGGGCTACGAGATGACCCTCATGGGCACCGATGGCATGGACGGCATCCTCTCGGTTGAGGGCTTTGACACCTCGCTCGCCGAGGGCGTGCTGCTCATGACCCCGTTCTCCGCCGACGACGAGAAGAACGCCGACTTCGTCAAGGCCTACGAGAACGCTTATGGCGAGACCCCCAACCAGTTCGCCGCCGACGCCTACGACTGCGTGCACGCCATCGCCGAGGCGCTCAAGAAGTCCAAGGTCGCATCCGACGGCAATGCCGCCGACATCGCGGGTGACCTCTCCGACGCCATGCGCAAGATCAAGATCGACGGTCTCACCGGCTCCCTCAGCTGGAACAAGAAGGGCCAGGTCGAGAAGCCCGCTACCGCCTACATCATCAAGGACGGCAAGTACATCTCCGCATAACGCATAAAGAGCGGGGTCGCGGTTCTATTCGTCTGAGCAGCGTCTGGTGTATTAAAAACACATCTTCAACACATCAGCGCTGCTCGCGTATTGAATAAACACGAGGTAGAAGGCCTACAGGGTGAATAAACTCCTGTCATTCGCCGAAATTTTATACGAGCTTGGCACTTTCGCATGCTAAAGCGCTAATCTAGTGCGCACGCCAAATCCGGCGTACATGCACATGTGTCGGGCTAAAAGCCACGACGAGATCTGAGAGGAGAGCCGTATGTCGAGCCTCACCGGTACGTCATTCAATCCTGTTATGAATCGCAGGACCGTTATCGCGGGTGCTGCAGGTCTGGGGGCGAGCGCCATTCTAGCCGGCTGCTCCTCCAACGATTCCTCGTCTGCCGGCTCCTCCTCGGACGGCAACACGTTCAAGGTCGGCACCATCGGGCCGCTGACGGGCGCCGCCGCCTCGTACGGCAAGTCCGTGACCCAGGGCGTCGAGCTCGGCTGCAAGGACTTCTCGACCAAGTCCCTCAAGCTCGTGAGCAAGGCCGGCGACGACGTGGCCGACGGCGAGAAGTCCGTCAACGCCTTCAACGACCTCGCTGACTGGGGCATGCAGGCCCTCGTCGGCCCCACCACCACCGGCGCTTCGGTGGCCGTGGCCGAGGTCGCCGCGAGCGACCCCAAGGTCTTCATGATCACCCCGTCCGCCTCGTCCGAGGACGTCACCAAGGGCAAGGACAACGTCTTCCAGGTGTGTTTCACCGACCCCAACCAGGGCGTGAACGCAGCCAAGTTCCTCGCCGAGAAGTATGCGGACGAGAAGTTCATGCTGCTCTATAACTCCGGCGACGCCTATAGCTCGGGCATCGCCGACGCGTTCAAGGCCCAGGCCAAGAAGTCCAAGCTCGACATCGTCTGCGAGAAGACCTTTAAGGACGACTCCTCCACGTCGTTCAAGACGCAGCTCACCGCCGGCAAGGACGCCGGCGCCACGATGATCTTCGCGCCGATCTACTACACGCCCGCCTCGGTCGTTCTCAAGGAGACCTCCGACATGGGCTACGACGTCAAGATGATGGGCTGTGACGGTATGGACGGCATCCTGGGCGTGGAGGGCTTCGATACCTCGCTCGCCGAGGGCCTGCTGCTCATGACCCCGTTCTCCGCCGACGACGAGAAGAACGCCGACTTCGTCTCGGCCTACAAGGAAGCCTTCGGCGACACGCCCGACCAGTTCGCGGCCGACGCTTATGACGGCGTGCATGCCGTGGTCGAGGCGCTCAAGGAGGCCGGCCTCGGCGCCGACGCCGATCCCGCCGACGTGGCCGACCAGCTCCCGGCTGCCATGCTCAAGATCAAGATCGAGGGCCTGACGGGCGCGCTCACCTGGAACAAGAAGGGCCAGGTCCAAAAGGACCCGACCGCCTACATCATCCAGGACGGCAAGTACGTACAGGCATAACGACCGCCTCAAATAGAAGCGGTTCGAATCCAAGCAGGGTCAGGTTCGCCTTTCCCTGCTTGATTCATATAAAGGGGCGATGTTTCGCTCCGGTTTCAGAAACGGTTCGGTAACCAAAACGAAAGGGGGATGTGGATATGACGGTCTTCATTCAGTACCTCGTCAACGGCCTCTCCATGGGCAGCGTCTATGCGATCATCGCGCTCGGCTACACCATGGTCTACGGTATCGCCAAGATGCTGAACTTCGCGCACGGCGACGTCATCATGGTCGGCGCGTACGTGTCGTTCTGCGCCACATCGTATATCGGTCTTCCCGGTTGGGCATCGGTGGTGCTCTCGTGCGTCGTCTGCACCGTGATCGGCGTCCTTATCGAGGGACTCGCCTACAAGCCGCTGCGCCAGGCGGGCCCGCTTGCCGTCCTCATCACGGCGATCGGTGTTTCCTACTTCCTGCAGAACGCCGCCCAGCTTCTGTGGGGCGCCACTCCCAAGAACTTCTCCTCACTCATCACCTTCAAGGTGCCTGAGTTCCTGGCGGAGTACAACGTGAGCGCCGTCTCGCTCGTGACCATCGTCTCGTGCCTCGTCATCATGGCCGGGCTCATGTACTTCACGGGCAAGACCAAGATGGGCAAGGCCATGCGCGCCGTCTCGGAGGACAAGGCTGCAGCCCAGCTCATGGGCATCAACGTCAACCGCACGATCTCGATGACCTTTGCCATCGGCTCGGCGCTCGCCGCCATCGCGGGCGTGCTGCTCTGCTCCTACTCGCCGGTGCTCCAGCCCACCACGGGCTCCATGCCCGGCATCAAGGCGTTCACGGCGGCGGTCTTCGGCGGCATCGGCTCCATCCCCGGCGCCTTTGTCGGCGGCATCCTCATCGGCATCATCGAGGCCATGGCCCAGGCCTACATCTCGACCTCGCTCGCCAACTCCATCGTGTTCGCCGTGCTGATCGTGGTGCTGCTCGTCAAGCCGGCGGGCCTCCTCGGCAAGTACGTGCCCGAGAAGGTGTAGGTGGGACCCATGAACTTTCTCAAAGACAAGCAGACCCGTCACGATTTCGTGACCTACGGTCTTTGCATCCTGGCGTTCGCCATCGTGTTCGTCATGCAGTCCAACCACATGATCCCGCGCATGATCCAAGGCCAGCTCGTGCCCATCACGGCCTATATCGTCATGGCCATCTCGCTGAATCTCGTCGTGGGCATCGCCGGCGACCTCTCGCTCGGTCATGCCGGCTTTATGAGCGTCGGCGCCTATGTGGGTATCGTGACCGCCGTGAGCCTCGAGGGAGCCATCGCGTCCGATCCCGTGCGCCTGGCGATCTCGATCGTCGTCGGGGCCATCGTGGCCGCCATCCTCGGCGCGCTCATCGGTATTCCGGTCCTGCGCCTGCGCGGCGACTACCTGGCCATCGTGACCCTCGCGTTCGGCGAGATCATCAAAGAGGTCGTGACCTGCCTGATCGTCGGCGTCGACGAGCACGGCCTGCACGTCATCTTCAACGTCACGGGCAACTCCACGGTCGATGACCTGCATCTCACCGACGCCGGCACCGCCATCATCAAGGGCGCCCAGGGTGCCTCGGGCGTATCGACCTACTCCACGTTCCTCGCGGGCGGCATCCTCGTGCTCATCGCGCTCGTGATCGTGCTCAATCTCGTGCGCAGCCGCACCGGTCGCGCCATCATGGCCGTGCGCGACAACCAGATCGCAGCAGAGTCGGTCGGCCTCTCGGTCACCAAGTACCGCATGATCGCCTTCGTGGTCTCCGCTGCCCTCGCCGGTGCCGCGGGCGCGCTGTTCGGCGGCAACTTCTCGCAGCTCTCCGCCACCAAGTTCGACTTCAACACCTCGATCCTCATCCTGGTGTTCGTCGTCCTCGGCGGCCTCGGCAACATGCGCGGCTCCGTCATCGCGGCCGCGGTCCTCACCATCCTGCCCGAGGCGCTGCGCCAGTTCTCCGACTACCGCATGCTCATCTACGCCATCGTCTTGATCCTCGTCATGCTTTTCACCAACAGCCCGCAGATCAAGGCATTCGTCAACCGCTTTAAGCCTAAGAAGAACGAGGAGGTGGCCGCCGATGCCGAGTAACGACTTCAAGTTCAAGAAGGGCAAGATGGTTCCGTACCCTTCGGGCTCCATCGTTCCCGATCGCGACCTCGCCGACCGTCCCGCCCTCGAGTGCATCCACCTGGGCATCGAGTTCGGCGGCCTCAAGGCGGTCGACGACTTCTCCATCACCATCGGCAAGACCGAGATCGCAGGCCTCATCGGCCCCAACGGCGCCGGCAAGACCACGGTCTTCAACCTGCTCACCAAGGTGTACCAGCCCACGCACGGCACGATTCTGCTCGACGGCGAGGACACGAGCGGCAAGTCGGTGAGCCAAGTCAACCGCATGGGCATCGCCCGCACGTTCCAGAACATCCGCCTGTTCGACACGCTCACGGTGGAGGAGAACGTCAAGGTCGGCCTTCACAACCAAGAGAATTACACCGGTATCGAGGGCGTTCTGCGCCTCCCCGGCTACTGGAAGCACGAGCGTGCCGCCCATGAGCGCGCGATCGAGCTCCTCAAGATCTTCGACATGGAGCATCTCGCCAACGAGAAGGCCGGCTCGCTCCCGTACGGTGCCCAGCGCCGCCTCGAGATCCTGCGCGCGCTCGCCACGAACCCCAAGCTGCTCCTGCTCGACGAGCCCGCAGCCGGCATGAACCCGTCCGAGACCGCCGAGCTCATGGAGAACATCGTCAAGATCCGCGACACCTTCGGCATCGCCGTGCTCCTGATCGAGCACGACATGTCGCTTGTCATGAAGATCTGCGAGGGCATCTGCGTGCTCAACTTCGGCAAGGTCATCGCCAAGGGCACGGCCGAGGAGATCCAGAACAACGACGCCGTCATCGAGGCTTATCTCGGCAAGCAGAAGGAGGTCGAGGCATAAATGGCAGATGCAAAGGAGCCGATGCTCTCCGTCTACAACATCAACGTGTGGTATGGCGCGATCCATGCCATTAAGAACATCTCCTTCGACGTCAACGAGGGCGAGATCGTGGCGCTCATCGGTGCCAACGGCGCCGGAAAGTCCACCACGCTCAAGACCGTCTCGGGCCTCTTGCGCACCAAGACGGGCTCCATCAAGTTCGAGGGCGACGACATCACCCATGCGCCGGCCGACAAGCTCGTGGGCCGCGGCCTTGCACAGGTTCCCGAGGGGCGCCGCGTGTTCCTCGAGATGTCCGTTGAGGAGAACCTCGAGATGGGCGCCTATACCCAGCCTGCCTCGTCGATCGCCCCGGGCCTCGAGCGCGTCTACGACCAGTTCCCGCGCCTCAAGGAGCGCCGTCGCCAGGTGGCGGGCACCCTCTCGGGCGGCGAGCAGCAGATGCTCGCCATGGGTCGTGCTCTCATGAGCAACCCCAAGCTGCTCATGCTCGACGAGCCCTCCATGGGCCTGGCACCGATCCTCAT